>CAADGU010000206.1 GCA_900696625.1 uncultured Chloroflexota bacterium
AACACGGCCGTGCGTTCGGCATGTGCTGGCGGCAGGCGACGGCCGTACTCACTCAACAACAACCCATGTGGATAGGGCATCTCTTGCCTGGTTGCCACCGCAATCCCTTTCCGCCAGGCTTTATACGCTTTGTCCAGTTTTCCCGCCAGCCACGCTTCCAGCCCCAGGCACAGATGCAAATAAGGCCGGGCAATGGGAAACGAGCGGGCATACGCCTTGAGTCCCTTCATCGCCTGTGCTGCCTGTGCCGGCAATTCCGGCGCGGCATAGCCCGCCTCTTGCAGCCGCAGCAGCACTTCCGGCACGCCACAATGCCCCGGCTGCGAGATAAAGGCAATGGGCAAGGTGTTGGCGATCATGTTGGCCCCTTTCACGGCCGTTTCATAGGCCAATCGCTGCTCCCCCATCCGCCAATAGAGCAGCGCCAGCGTGCCATACACACTGATCTCCACCAGGTCATTAGAATACTCTCGCAAAATCTCCACCGTTTCTAGCCCAATCCGCAGCGCCTCGTCCAGTTCACCCAGCGCCAAAGCATTTTCCATCAACTGCTTCAAATTCCACGTGTCGTGCAGTTGATTGCCACTGCGCTGTGAATAAGCCAATCCCTGCCGGGCAAACGCATTCGATTCCTGGAAACGGCCCGTAAACCGGGCCACCGCTCCCTCTAACCCGCCATTGGTTGCCCCTAATTGGGCATCATTCAACTGTTCACAAATCGCGCGAATTTCCGCGCCCAACTGCCGCGCCTTTTCCCACTGGCAGTAACCCATATAGTGAGTGCCTACCCGCAGCATGGTCAGACCGCGCGTCGGCAAATCATCCATCTCCGCCGCCGCCGCCAGCGCCAATTCAGCATATTTGTCGGCCAGTGAGCCTAAGGTCAACAGCCCCATCGTCATCGAGATGCTGGCATAAGCCCCCAACTGTGGTGACGGGTTTGCCAGTTCCGCCACATTCAGGCGGCAGATGGAATAATAGATAGCCGATACAGTCTGGCTGGCATTGAAATACGCCTCTGCCAGGTAATCATACACATACGCCGCCGTCACCAGCCGCTCCGTCTCCACTGCTTTAGCCTGAAGATAACGACGGGGAAAAAAGCGATGCAGCGCCTGGATACCATATTGCCCCACCGTGCCCAGGGCCAACCGCGACGCTGACGCATGTACCGGTAGGCCCAATAAAATGAGCGCCTGCTCCAGGTATGGAATAGAAGCGTCAGAGCGGCCCGATTGCAGTAATGCCTGCCCCATAAACCTGTTCCAGATGCCTTCTTGCAGCCAGCTTATTCCCTGGCGAACGGGGGAATCGGCGGGCAGTTGTTTAAGCAGCGCCAGTAAATTGCCAAAGAATTGGGCAGCCTCACGCATAGCCCCGTTGTGCAACGCCTGCATACCGGCTTTGTCCAGGTATTCAATTGCCCTGCGGACTGTTTGGGCATCGCCCGGTCCCAGGCTGGCAGCCAGATGCCAATGATAAGCGAGCAGTGGGTAAATGGAGGAAAGATCATCGGCCAAAGCGATTTCGTACCACTGGCCGATGGCCTGGTGCATTTGCTGCCGCTGCGCATAAAGCATGAGATTGTAGGCCACTTCACGCGAGAGGACGTGGCGGAAAATATAGCTCACTTCTGGGTCGGTGGTGTAGAAGGGTGTGATCTTCAGCCGGTCGAGGTCGGACACGTAGAGTGAAACCTGATCCCGTTCGTCGGGAATGGGGTAGATGTCGGCGAGGAGATGCAGGGCAAAAATGCGGCCAATGACGCTGGCAACTTTCACGGTAAGCTGCTGTTCGGTGGTCAGGCGGCTGATGCGGGTGGTGATGACGCCTTCGATGGTGGTGGGGAAATTGATCTTTTGCAGGTCGCCGGTGACGCGACAACGGCCGTCTGCCACCACAATATACCCTTCATCGCGCAAAGCATACGCTATCTCTTCGCTGAAAAAGGGGTGGCCTTCGGCGGTGCGCTGGATCAGATTGGCTACGCTCTCCGGCAGGCTGGCAACGCCTAACCGCTGCTGCACCAGTTCCAGCGCCGCGTTGCTGCCCAGCGGCTCCAGGCGCAGGGTGTGGGTAGTGGCGCTGTTGAGCAGCAGACGCGCTTCGTCGGGCAGGTCGGACGTTTGCAACATCAACGGCCGTGCCGTCAGCAGCACCAGCAGTGGGTGAATCTGGTTCCGCGCCGCCGCCACCAATTGCCAGGAAGCGGAATCCAGCCATTGACTATCTTCCACCAGCAAAATATGGGGCTGGTTGGGCTGGCTTTGCTGCTGCAACAATGTCAGCAGCAAATCACGGGTATTGTCGGCCCGGTTTTCTTGGGTCATTTGGCTGGTCACGGCCGTGTCCGGCAAATCCACCGGCAGCAGTGGGTTAAGCAGCGGCAGCAGCGGCAGCAGCGCCGGACTTTCGGCCAGGCGGTCCACCAGGAATTGCTGCACGCCAGACACATCCAACCGGCCTTCATGCTCCAACCCCAACAGGCTGATAAACAACGGCCGCCAGGCGTGATAGGGTGTATGCTGTTCAATGGCTTCAGCGGCCACATACCAGATCGGCGCTTCCTGCCGGATGGCCGTCTGCAACGCCGTTTCCACCAGATGCGATTTACCAATGCCGGCTTCCCCTTCCACCAACAGCAGCCCGTCCTCGCCTCTGGTGATGAGCGCCTCTATGTGCTGCTGCACCAGCGCCAGTTCCTGCGAACGACCCAACAGCGGCCACTGTGCCGCCATTTCCTGCCGGTTTGCCAGGCCCGGCTGAATGGTTGTTTGCGGCTGGTAAACGGTAACAGGCGCCGCCTTGCCTTTAAGGGAGAGGGGTGGCACGGTGTGGTATGTGATGCTGCGGGCTGTTGCCTGGTAGGTAGTTTTGTCACACAGCGCCGTCACGCCCACATCGTTCCCCATGGTAGCGGCGGCAGACATGAGCCGGGCGCTCAGGTTCACCACATCCCCCAGGAAGGTGTATTCGCGCCGGGTCTCATTCCCCTGTTCGCCACAAAAGACGCGCCCGGTGGTAATGCCCAACGCCCCTTGTACGCCCAACGCGGCCAGCGCCGGACTGAGCGCCAGGCCAAATTGCACCCCACGCAGGGGATCGTTTTCATGGGTAAACGGCGGCAGTCCCAGCACCATCAGCAGATAGGTGCCCTTTTCATCTACTACAATGCGCGTCCAATGGCCTTCATAGCGGTACAGCAGTTCTTGTACGGCCGTAACCGCCCGCTGCAAGGTGGCTATAGCGCCCGGTTGATCATAATCAATATCTAACTTCAAGAACAGGATGGTCAGGCGGCGCAGTTCGGCCAGCCAGCCATGGCGGCTGGCGCTGAGGTTATGCTGCACATAATGGGGCACATAGCGGCGCAGGTACTCCTCTGATTCCGGGGGTAAGCTGAGGGGAGAGGGCAGGGGTAACGGCCGTAATTCCTTTATCTCTTGCAGTCGCATCACCCCATCTGCCAGTTGTTCTCCCTTTACGGCATCCCCGGCCAATGCCCACGCCTCGCCAGAGACCACTACCTCGCCGGCCGTTGCCCATGCTGCCACCCGCCCAATTTGTTCCACCATTTCGCCTGCCAGCAGGTATTGCCAGCGCTCACGCAAACCGCCCACGCTGGTGGCGCGCACCTGCCCGGCCGTTACCAGACATTTAATGTGCAGCAGCATCCCCGGCTGCACTGCATAGCCATCGAGCGTGGCTTCTAGCTGCCAGGCACAGTGTAAGGCCCGCCGCCCTGCTTCCGGCAGCGATGGGGTCGCTGTCTCCGGCCAGGCCACAATCACGGCGTCACCCACAAAATGCACAATTTGCCCACCGTGCCCGGTAATAATGGCAATCATCTGGTCAAAATAACGGTTCAAAATGTGGGAAAGCTCCTCCGCCCCGGCCACGCCCCGCACTGCCAGCGTTTCTGTCAGCCGGGTAAAGCCGGAAATATCTACCAGCAACCCGGCCGCCGCCCATTCGTCATAAGCCGGGGCCAGGGTAGGCGGCTGCCCGGCAGCCAACTGCCGTACAATAGGATCAGGCACATAACTTTGCAAAACGGGAATAGGGGAAGTTGTTGACATGGGTTTTACCAATACGTCGGGGAAGGCGGATCCCCTCCAGAGACCCGGCTTCTAAATAACCGTACCGAGGTATTACAAGCATATCGGAAAACGGCCGTTTGTACAGGGTGATCATCTGGATGCGCGGCGCTGCTTTCGGGCTATTTTGTTAACGTTTCCTCAATGAAGCGCCGCCGTTACACCTACGGCCGTGCCCTGCGTTTGCGCGCTTCCACCCCCTAAGCTAGAATTTTCGCCGCTCTGGTTACAATTACCAGAGCTAATTTTGCATCAGGCAGCGCCACCATAAGGCACAATATGCCGGGGCTGCGATGGAGGAATAGAGAAGTTATGGAAGAGGAAAATACGTCTGCACAGACGCAAGAAACCGTAGAGACATCGGTGGTGGAGCCAACCCCTGATGGCGCTCAAAACTCAGGAAAATCATCAAAGTTCATCGTGATTGGCTTTGTCGTTGTGGCCGTCTTGGTGCTGATTGGCCTGTTTTTGCCGCCCATCTCCCTGGGTGAACGGCTGGGGCTGACCGGTGGTGATGACACACCGGCGACGGCCGTAGCTAATGACCCCACGGCCGCCCCGGCCCCCACCGACACGGCCGTGGCCAGCAGCCCCACCATCCCCGGTGAATTTGAAGTGATGGCCGGTGACACGGCCGTTGACGTGGCTGCTGTGTCGCCGGCGGGCATGGCTGCCGCCGGATTGGGCCAATTGCCCGCCAATATGGCGCCGCTGGGCAACCTTTACACGATCAGCAGCGAAGGCACACCCACCGGACAAGTGGCTCTCACCCTGCCGGCGGGCACAGATACCCGCATGGCCGATCTGTATGGGTGGGATGGCACGGCCTGGCATTTTGTAGCCAGCGAAGTAGACCCGGCTGCCGGACACATCGTCTCCAAACCGGGCGCGCTGCATAAAGCCTATGGTCTGGTGCAGCCCGGCGCACCCGCCGCTTACACCTTTGCCGCCGAACTGACGCCCACTGGTGAGATGGCGCCCGAACTGCTCACCCCGTTCACTGTTCTCAGCCTGGGTACCCTGCGGCTGGTGGGCAATGGCGACCTGCAAGGTGAAGTAGCCGCCGCCCCTGAAGGCGAATTCGCTAAATACCTGCACGTCACCAACAGTGGTGACGTGGTAGATGTGGCTTCCCTGTCTGCCTTCCTGGGCAATTCGGCCGCTCAGGGTAATCAGATCAATGTGCTGGTGAACACGGCCGTTTCCACCGGCTTTAATGGTATCAATCTGGATTACCAGGGGGTGGACCCCTCTCAAAGCGCGGCATTTACCAGCTTTGTGGGCAGCCTGGCTGACGCCCTGCACGCCCAGGGGCTGCAACTGGCGCTTACCCTGGGCACACCGCGCGATGTGGCCGGGCAGTGGGATACCGGCGGCCACGATTGGGCCGCTCTCAGCGCCCTGGCCGATACCGTCATGGTACAAATGCCCTTAGACCCTCAGGCTTACGGCACAAATGGCCTGGCACAGCAGGTATTGGATTATGCTGTGCGCCACGTAGACCGTACCAAACTGCTCATGTTGGTCAGCGCCCATGCGGTCTCCCGCTTGGGCGAATCGCTGGTAGAAATCCCCAATGATGTCGCCTTAAGCAACTTTGGCTCATTTGAACAGGCGGATGAGGGGCTGGAGGTGGAACCGGGCACGGCCGTAGATGTGGCCCTCACCGGCACTGCCAGCCCCCTGGAATGGGATGGCGTTAGCCAGACCTACCGCTTTAGCTACCAGGGACCGGCCGACCAGACCTATCACATCTGGCTTAGCAATCCCGCCTCCCTGGGGCAGCGTTTAGACATCGGTGATGGGTACAACCTGCTGGGCGCCGCCCTGCGCGGCCTGGACACAGTGGCTGCGCCCGCCGCGTACGCTGCTGCCCTGGCTGCCCTCGGCCCGGATGCCCCGCCGCAAACAGAAGGCGCGGCCATTGTCTGGACGGTCATGGATGAAAACGAAAGTATCCTTGCCAGCGAAAGTGGCGGCGCCCTCAACTTTGCCTGGGAGGGCAGCGAAGCGCCCGGCGTCTATACCATCAACGCCGACTTTGCTTTGGGTGAGACGATCATCCCGCTCAGCAGCCTGACCGTGACCATTGCTGAACCCGTTGTTGAAGAAGAACCCGAAGAAGTCGTCGCCGAAGTGACCCCCACCAGCACCCCGGCGGCCAGCACGGCGGCCGTCACGTATAACCCTGGCGATGCTGATGCGGTGGTCAAACTGCTGGCAAATGTGCGCACCGGCCCTGGCCTGCAATATGGCACACTGCCCGGTGGCGCGGCCGCCGGTACCCTGGTTAACATCATCGGCCGCAATGCCGATTCCAACTGGTTCCAGGTTGTCTTGCCCGATAACCGTGAGGGCTGGATGTTCTCCGGGGTACTAGAACTCAATTCGGGGCTGAACGTGAGCGGCCTACCGGTGGTGGAAGTGGCCGCAGCCCCTCCCGGCAGCGGCGCGCCTCCTCCCGTGGCCGGCCCACCGGTCGCCGCTGGTGGTTTTGAACTGGGCGGGCAGACGCACACCTTTGCCAATCCGCAGCTGATGTCTTCGGCCGGTATGAATTGGGTGAAGTTCCAGCATAAATGGGGGCCGGGTGGCAATCCTGGCGACCTGGCGGGGCGTATCAATAACGCCCATGCTTCCGGTTTCAAGGTGCTGCTTAGCATTCCCGGCGCCAACACATATCCCACCAGCATTGAGTTTGCCAGCTATGTGGAATTCTTGCGCGGTGTGGCCGCATTGGGGCCAGATGCCATTGAAGTCTGGAATGAACAAAACATTGACTTTGAATGGCCCGCCGGGCAAATAGACCCCGCCAGTTATGTCAACAACATGTTGGCCCCGGCTTACAACGCCATCAAATCGGCCAATCCCAACGTCATGGTGATCAGCGGCGCGCCGGCGCCCACCGGCTTTGACAACGGCACCAATGCCTGGTCTGACGCCCGGTATATGGCGGGCATGGCTGCTGCCGGCGGCGGTAACTATGCCGATTGTATTGGCGCACATTTCAACGCCGGCGCCACAGCGCCGACACAAAACACCGGCCATCCCACCGGTAGCGACCATTACAGTTGGTATTTGATTCCCACCTTGAATGTCTATTCGCAGTTAGGGAAGCCGGTCTGTTTTACCGAGTTAGGCTACCTTTCCGGGGAAGATTATGGCGGGGTCCCTCCCCGCTTCTCCTGGGCAGCGAACACCACCGTGTCCCAACATGCTTCCTGGCTGGCGCAGGCGGTGAGTACGGCCGCTAATACGGGCCGGGTGCGTATGGTCATCATCTTTAACGTGGACTTTACGCAGTGGGGCGATGACCCGCAGGCGGGTTATGCCATGATTCGCCGTGATGGTAGTTGTCCGGCGTGTAGTACGCTGGCCCAGGTGATGGGACGATAATCCGTGAACCGTAATCCGTGAACCGTCATCCGATTTCCGACATCGGATGACGGGTTTCGGCTTACGGCTTACGGGTCGAGAGGGCGCATTTTGGGGCAACCGGAATGCGCCTTTTATTTTGAATGTTGTTTGTAGTAGGCGATTTATCGCCAGCCACAAACCGAGAGGTGAGAGATGAAGATGTGGAAATTTATTCTCGTTTTGATAGGTCTTATGCTGGCGCTGGCGGCCTGTGGCGGCAGTGAGGCAGAACCAACGGCCGTACCATCCGTTGACCAGCCCGCGGTAGTGGCCTCACCCACGTTAGCGCCGGAACTGAATACACCAACGCCCCTGCCACCACCGGCCATATCGGTCGCGGGTGAAGGAGAGGGTGCGCCGGAGAGCGCGCCAGCCGTGGTGGAAAGTGTACCGACGGCCGTGCCCAATATCATACGGCCGTGGCCTGCTAACAAATTCGGCTATGGTATACAGGTACATGGCAATGCCACCGTCGGCGATGCCTCCCAAACCATGCACGTAGTCCGTGATCAATTAGGCTTAGACTGGGTGAAAGCCCAGATTCAATGGTGGCTCATTCACCCTTCACCGGACGCCGGGCAGTGGTTCTTTTATGACGCGGTGGTGGACGAAGCTGTTAAAAACGACCTGAACTTGATGCTCAGTGTGGTCGGTGCGCCCGCCTGGACGCGCGCCGCCGGCGGCGAAAACGGCCCCCCCGATGATTACGGCGAATACGCCCGCTTCCTGACGGAGTTGATCAACCGCTATCCCGGCAAGATTGGCGCTATTGAAGTGTGGAACGAACAAAACCTGGATCGGGAATGGGCCACGGCCAACGGCGTGAACCCCAACGATTACGTGCGTTTCCTGCAAGTGGCCCATGACGCCATCAAAGCGGCCGACCCCAACATCATCGTCATCAGCGGCGCGCTGGCCCCCACCGGCTGCAACGATGGCTTCACCTGCGCCGATGACTTTGTCTGGCTGGATCAGGCATTGGCCGCCGGGATGTTGAATTATGCTGACTGCGTGGGTGTGCATCACAACGGTTATAACATTGGCCCGGATGTGCCCTTTGACCAGGCGGGCAGCACCGCCGAAGCCGCTACCGCCCAATTCCGCGGCCCGTTTGACAATCCCCACCACAGTTGGAGCTTTAAGACAACGCTGGATACCTATGCCCAGAAAATCCAGGCCATTGACCCCAACGCCAAACTATGCGTCACCGAGTTTGGCTGGGCCAGCGCTGAGGGATATGATGTTGCCCCCACTGGCTTTGAGTTTGCCTATGACAACACGCTGGCCGAACAGGCGCAGTACATCACCCAGGCTTTCAAACAAATGCACGATTCCGGTAATGTCTGGCTGACCTTCCTGTTCAACTTTGACTTTGGTAACAAGGGGAGTGGCCCCACCGATGATCCGGTGCCTTACAGCATTGTGGACATCAATGGCATTCCCCGCCCGGCCTTTGGCGCGGTGGCGGAAATGGAAAAACCGGATTAACCCGTTCGTAGTAGGCGATTTATCGCCTAACAGTGCCAGGCACAGGGCAAAATCCGTTGGGTAGACCAGCGCCTTAAACCCTGTGCCTGGCACTCCTGTTAAACAATGATGCGCCGACTTGCCTGCCTCTTATTTTTGTTGGTGATGATGGGGTGTACACAATCATCCGAACCGACCGTTATCCCCTTACCGCAACCAACGGCGACCAAAACGGCAAAGGCCACTTCGTCTGCGCTCATCCCCCCCACTCTCCCCCCACCCAACCTCACCGTCAACAGCACCCCCGTTCCTTCGCCCACACCAGGGTTGCCGGCCGGGCACTTTTTCCAATCCCCAGCGTATGGCGTCCATCTTTCCCAATGGTGGCATGTGGATGACGTGCTGCCCCGTGACCTGGACATGACGCACCAGATGGGTTTTGGCTGGGTGAAGCACAATTTTCCCTGGCGTGATATTGAAGGCCATGCCAAAGGGGAATATGACTGGTACCGCACGGACCGGATTGTGGAACAGGTGAATGAGGCCGGGCTGAAGCTGTTGGTACGTCTGGATCACCAGCCGCTCTGGTCGGTACGAGCGCTGCCGGATGAACTGATCCGCGCCAACCAGCCGCCGGTGGATTACCAGGATTTTGGCGATTTTTGCCAGACGCTGGCAGCGCGGTATAAAGGGCGGATTCAGGCTTACCAGGTGTGGAATGAGCCGAATCTCAGCCGAGAATGGGGCGATCAGCCGCCCAATCCGGCCGAATACACGGCGCTGTTGAAATTGTGTTACGAAGGGATTAAAGCGGCTGACCCGGCGGCGATTGTGATTTCGGCCGGTTTAGCGCCGACGGGCACGCAGCCACCGGATGCCATGCCGGACGCCGACTTTTTGCAGGGGATGTATGACGCGGGCGCGGCAGACTATTTTGATGTGTTGGGGCTGAATGCGCCCGGCTACAAAGCGCCGCCGGAAACATCGCCGGATGAGGCGGAGATAGAGGATAATGGGTGGGGCAACGGCCGTTGGTTTGTGTTCCGCCATGTGGAAGATATGCGGGCGATCATGGAGGCTAATGGTGACGCGGCTAAGCAGGTGGCGCTGCTGGAGATGGGCTGGATGGTGCGGCAGGAGTTCCATCCCACTTATACCTGGCATGGGGTGACGGAAGCGGAGCAAGCCGACTATCTGGTGGGCGCCTATCAGTGGGCGCAACAGCATTGGCAGCCCTGGATTGGCCTGATGACGACCATTTATGTGGCCGACGCTGACTGGCAGCCGGAACAGCACGAACAATACTGGTGGTCTATTATTTTACCGGATGGCACGCCGCGCCCGGCGTATGCGGCGCTGCGTTTGATGGAGAAATGATCGTAACCCGTAATCCGTAAACCGTTATCGGATCACGGATTACGAATCACGGATTACGAAAATGTTTTGGATTATCGTTTTCTCTTACTGGATACATTTACTGGCAACGGCCGTGTGGCTGGTGGGGGTGGTGGTGATGTCGGCCACAGCCGTGCCCGCTTTCCGCCAGCAGCAATTGGCCGATAATGGCTGGCTGGCGCTGCAAAAACGGCTGCTGCCCTGGGCCAATCTGAGCCTGATGCTGCTGCTGATCACCGGTTTTGTGCAGATGACCAACGATACCAACTACAGCGGTTTTCTGGTGTTTGATGGCGTCTGGGCCTGGGCGATGTTGGTGAAACACATCTTCTTTTTGGTGGTGATGGCGGTGGCGGCGTATTGGCAGTTTGCTTACTTCCCGGCGGTGGAGCGCACGGCCGTACTCGCCGCCAAAAAACCACAACTGGCGCAAACCGAACAGGCTAAACTGGCCCACCGCGAAAAACGCCTCCTCTGGCTGAATCTGGCCTGCGCGGTGTTGATTTTGTTTTGCACGGCCGTATTGACGGCCGTGTAATGCGGTAATCGGTTATCAGTGAACGGTAATCGGTGAAGTGTGGTAATATGCCCGTGACCCGTTGTCCGATTACGGATTACCGATTACGAATTACGAAAAACGGAGGGTACAATGAAAGAAGAACGCCGCCAGATTTTACAAATGCTGCAAGAGGGCACTATTACGGCCGACCAGGCCATGGAGTTGTTGCAGGCGATGGATGAAGAGGGGGAAGATACGGCCGTGTCCCTGGCCACCGACCCCTACGCCGAATCCCTCTCCGGCGACATCCTCACCCCCCATGAGCCGCCCAATTTAGACCGCTACCGTCAGTTTTGGAAAATTCCCTTTCTCATTTGCCTGGCTTTTCTGGTGTTGTTTGGTTTCTGGCTGCGCGCCATTTACCTCTCCGCTGAGGGCGCGATTACTTTTGGTTTTATCTGCGTGTGGAGTTTTTTCATGCTCGCCTTTTTAGCCACGCTGCTGGCCTTTTTCAGCCGCCGCGCCGCCTGGCTGCACGTGCGCGTGCAAGAGAAAGCGGGACATCGTATTGCCATCAGCCTGCCCCTGCCCCTGGGTTTGGCCGGCTGGGGCATCAAAGTGGCGCATGGTTTTGTGGATGAAAAGACACGTGGTCAGCTAGACATGGCCTCGGCCTTTCTGGCTGCCGCGAAGGAAGAATTGAAACAGCCTGGCGCTCGCCCCATGACCATTGACGTAGATGATGACGATGGCGACAAGGTGCAGGTGTATATCGGCTGATCCGGCGTTCAGATTTCACGATGTTCCCCCCACCTAACTTCCTCTGTTGTGAGCTTTCGGCGGCGCTGGATGAGCCGATGGCAGGCACGGCCGTAACCACGGCCGTCTGGTACTTGCTGGAATATACCCGTCCCTGGGGGGCAAAGGCGACGGAGGAAAATGAGTTGCCTGAGCCGGTGCGCCGGTGGTTAGGTGAGCAGGTGAGGGGGGGCAACGGCCGTCTGCAATTCATTCGCCAGTTTCGGCCGGATGCGGATGTGTTGACTTTTTTTGTGGGGGTGAATGAGCCGGCGCGCCCCCGGTTGTATGAGTTTCACCTGGGGGCGTATGAAGATTTATTGGAACTGGATGTGGCGGCGGTGGTGCGGGGTGACGGCCGTTATGATCCCCATCTGGTTACCGGGCAGCGTTATTTTGTGTGTACCAATGGTAAGCGCGACCGCAGTTGCGCGGTGTATGGCGCGGCTTTGTACCGGGCGCTGGTGGAAAAAGTGGGCCGTGCGACCTGGATGACCACGCATCTGGGCGGGCACCGCTTTGCCGGGACGCTGCTGGCGCTGCCCGATGGGGTGTGCTACGGCCGTGTGGCCCCTGCCGATGTGCCCCACCTGCTGGCAGCCACACAGCGCGGCGACCTGTGGCCGGAACGGCTGCGCGGCCGTACCTGTTATGGCCCGGTGGAGCAGGTGGCCGATTTTTATGCCCGGCAGGAATTGGGCCACACCCGGCTGGACGGGCTGCAATGGGTGGGCACGGCCGTGACGGAAACCGGTTGGCTGGTGCAATTTGTGTCTGGGGACGGCCGTGCCGTGCAAGTGACCCTCTCCCCCGCCCCGCCGCTGGCCGTGTATGCCAACTCCGGTCAGTTGAAGATGAAAGAAATGGCCCAGTACCGGCTTGATGGGGTGAAGGGGTGAAAATGGGACGCGGATTTGCTCCTCTGCTCCTCCGCATCTCTGCGTTAAAACAAAGGAAGGCTCTTTGAGATTTCCTGGGGTTTGGCGTGAAACGTGAGGCGTGAAACGTGATGTCTTTCCGGTCACGTTTCACGTTTCACGCTTCACGGGGTTGTCTACCCCCCTGAATTCCTGAAGACCCAACAAAGGAACAACATGGACAACAAACAATTGATTGCGGAAAAAGTGGCCCAGGCTGCCGCTATTTTGAACGAGTTTGGCGTGGTTGTGTGGCTGACGTTTGTGCGCGAAACCACGCTTTCGCCCGACCCGACGTTGGAATTGATCGCCGCGGTGGATGTGACCTGGCAGTCGGCGTTTATTTTGAGCAGGGACGGCCGTCACACCGCCATCGTCGGCCGGTATGATACCGAAAATGTGGAACAGTTGGGCGTCTATGACACCATTATTGGTTACGACGAAGGCATTGCCCAACCACTGCGGGAGACGTTGGCGCGGCTGAATCCGGCCACCATCGCCATCAACTATTCGGCCAATGATGTAGCCGCCGATGGGTTGAGTCATGGCATGTACCTGGCGCTGCAACAACATCTGGCGGGCACACCCTTTGCCGACCGGCTGGTGTCGGCGGAGAAGTTGGTGGCAGCCTTACGGGGGCGCAAGAGTGCGGCGGAGGTGGAGAGAGTAAGGACGGCCGTTGCCACCACCTTGCAACTCTTTGATGAAGTAGAAGCCTTTGTCAAACCGGGCATGACCCAACGCCAGATTGCCGATTTTGTACACGGCCGTATAGACGAGATGGGGCTGGCTTATGCCTGGCCGAAGCCGTTTAATCCCATTGTCACCTGCGGGCCGGAATCGGCCGTGGGCCATGCCGCACCGGGGGATGTGGTGCTGCAAAAAGGACATCTGCTGCACATGGATTTGGGTGTAAAACAGAACGACTACTGCTCCGATTTGCAGCGCATGTGGTATGTGTTGGACGATGGCGAAACGGCCGTGCCGCCCGACGTGCAGCGCGCCTTTGATGTGGTTTATGGGGCAATAAAAGCGGGCGAAGCGGCGCTGAAACCGGGCACGCCTGGCTGGCAGGTGGACGAAGCCGCCCGCGACTTCATTGTAGACAACGGCTTCCCGGAATACAAACACGCCTTCGGCCATTTGTTGGGCCGGGTGGCGCACGATGGATCCACCGTGTTGGGGCCGCGCTGGGAGCGGTATGGTCAAACCACCGAGATGCTGGTGGAAGTGGGCAACATTTTTACGCTGGAACTGCACGTTGTCGTGCCCAACCGGGGCATCATGAGCCTGGAAGAAGATGTGTTGGTGACGGAAGATGGCGTGGAGTATTTGGGACGGCCGCAAACGGCCGTGCGGATTATTCGATAGTCAATTGACGCTCATTTTCTCAGCTTTTATGCTTGCCATATGGCCCGACGAGATGTGATTCATGACGCGGTAAAGAATGCATTGCTCAAGGATGGGTGGCAGATCACGGCTGATCCGTATCGCATCATTTACAAGGATGCTACGTTGGAAGCGGATATGAGAGCTGACAAGTTGATTGCGGCTACCCGTGAAAACCACAGTATCATTGTTGAGGTGAAGAGTTTTTTGCAGCCATCTTTCATCCATGAGTTTTTGGCTGCTTGTGGTCAATATCAGGCATAGGTGTTTCTTTTGCAAGAGAAGCAGCAATCTGAAGTGGTCTATATGGCGGTCAGTGATCAGGTTTACCGAAATGAGTTTCGAAGTGAAGCCGTTCAGATATTGGTGAAACGCTTTGAACTACAGCTGTTAGTTGTAGATGTGGAACGAGAGGAGATTTGGCAATGGATCCGGTAAGTGAGTATCGTCAGATTATTCAATCTATCTTCAAGGAATATGCCCTTTTGTTTAATAACCAGCCAGAGGGAGTGGAAGTGCTGGCAGTGTGCGATGAGAGTATTGATACCTATGCCCTCATCAATGTGGGCTGGGAAGGGAATGAACGGACAAATACGACTTCTGTGCTGATGCGCATTGTGAATGGCAAGATTTGGGTGGAAGAAGACCGGACGATGTATGGTTTTGTGGATGAGTTGATGGATGCGGGTGTGCCCAAAGAGGATATTGTGTTAGCGTTTCACTCACCGAAAATGCGCCAGTATATGGAGTTTGCGACTGCATAGAGACCTGCGCGGCCGTTTACGGCCGTGCGGACTATCCACTCCCATTCACGTTAACATGCAAATTGCAGTGGTGTAACAAATGATGAATGAGAAACTGAAGGTTCATTTGGAACGGTCATTCAAACTGACGCATGACCTAGTGGCTTATCTGGATGAGGCTTCGCTGGGCCTGGATTTACCGGGGTTGCCATCCAACCGAATCGCGGGTCAGCTTTGGTGCATCGTCGGCGCGCGCGAAA
>CAADGU010000207.1 GCA_900696625.1 uncultured Chloroflexota bacterium
CCATATATGTTTCGCGCTGCACTTTGGCCGAGCGCAGATGGTCAATGCACAGCCGGGTGATGATGGCCGCCAGATATGATTTAGGTGACTCAATCGCGGCGGCATTACTGTTTTGCCAGCGCAGGTATGTCTCCTGCACCATGTCTTCGGCGTCCATCACACTGCCTAACATGCGGTAAGCAATGGCAAAGAGGTAAGTGCGGTAGCTGTTGAAGGTATCAGTTTGCTGCATAACGGTGATTATACCGGATGGAGATTGGAGATTGCCCCAATCTCCAATCTCTGTTCTTGGGCCAATTCCGCCGCCTGTTTGCCGCTGAGCAGGGCGGCATCGGCCAGCCAACCTTGCGGACCAACCCAATCACCGGCCAGGTAGAGGCGTTGGCTGTGCGGCAGGGCATATCCGGGACGGCCGTGCAGCCCCCCATTTTCCGCCCGCGCCAGATCGTTCACCACCGTCATGTGTGGCAAAAAGCGGCGTTCGATTAACTCGGCGCGCCAGCCCGGCTGTACCAGGTCGAGCATGGCTTCCAGTTCGGCTTCATCCTGGGCGGCATCCGAAGCGCCGGGCGGTAGATATTTGGCGACGTGGATGACGCTGCCGCCGTCCGGCCCAAAATGGGCCACGGCCGAATGGTTGGAAAAGTAGAGCGGCTGATCCAGCCCCAACACGTAGCGCCGGTCGGGATGGGGAACGTAGCGTAATACCACATCCAGACAGGCGGCACGGACGGGCACGGCCGTTGCCGCCCATTGTTTGAGCTGTTCATGTTCCGGCAATAGCTGGCTGGCAGTTTGGGGATCAACAGCCAGGATAACGGCCGTAGCCTGGATGGTTTGCCCGTCGGCCAGGAAGATGGTGGCGTGGCCGGGATGCTCATGCACAGATATAACCCGCGCCCCGGTGTGCAGGGTAACGCCGGCCATTTCCGCGGCGGCGCGCAGCCCATCCACCAGTGTTTGCCAGCCGCCGTCCAGATAGCGCACATTGTGGCGATAAGCCAGTTGGAATTGGCGTAGGAAGATGGCGGCGCTGGAAAGTTCGGGCGCGTTGGCGTAGGTAGATGTGCGCGCCAGCAAATGCAGAAAACGGCGCAGGGCTGCGGAACGGGTTTGCCCATTGACCCAATCGGCCAGGGAGATACCGGCGACGGATTCTGGCGGCGTGTGGCTAATACGCCACAACAGGCGCACCATGGCCGCTTTTTCGGCCAGCGTCAGCCAGTTGGTGGCTAACAAATCCTGGGGTGTGCCGGGCATGGGCACGAGGCGGCCCTGGTACACGGCCGAACCGCGCAAGTTGGGTTTGTGGCCCGTCCAGGCGACGCCCAATTCGGCCAGGATGTCGGACGCGCCGCCGCCGATGTAGAGGGCGTGTGGCCCCAGGTTAAGGGTAAAATCGCCACGCTGCTGGCTGAGGGCGCGCCCGCCGATGTGCCGCGCTTTTTCCAGCAGCAGCACGCTTTTCCCGGCGCGGGCCAGGGTGGCCGCGGCGGTTAAACCGGCCAGGCCGCCGCCGATGACGGCCGTGTGGACGGCCGTGTGTACACTGGTAGTTGTCAATTGGTTCATGTTTTGTCTCCTGTTATCACGTTTGTAGTAGGCGATTTATCGCCGTCAAAAGGCGATAAATCGCCTACTACAAACAGAAGACGGGGGTGACGGCCGTTTTGTGACACTCCTGACGCAAATATGCTAAAATGCCGCCATCCTGGCTGAAGGATGTTTGATTTACCAGGGATTCCCCATGCGTGGAGCGCACGACAAGGGATAAAATTCATAATTCCTAATTCCTAAGGAGGAAACCATGTCTTACGAATCAGATTTTGGGCAAAGTGAACCGTTGCCGGTGCAAATTTCCGAGCAGCAGTTGAGCGAAATGTTTAACGCCGTCATGACGCGGGTGTATGGTTGGATGACGTTAGCGCTGTTTGTGACTACCGTGGCCAGTCTGCTGACGTTAACGAGTCCGGCGCTGTTGAACTTTATCTACAGCAGTGGATGGGTCTATTTTGGCTTTCTTATTGGTATGTTTGCTCTAATTTTTGCCATCGGCCGTTCGGCACGCACGATGGCGTCGGGGCGGGCGTTGGCGCTGTTTATGCTCTTTGCGGCGTTGATGGGGGTGTGGTTGTCGGCCATTTTTATTGTTTATGCGGCCAATTCCATTTTCTTTACCTTTGGGCTGACCACCGTTATTTTTGTGCTGTTGACGGTGGTGGGGCTGACAACCAAACAAGACCTGACGCGCTGGGGACCAATTTTGCTCTTTAGTTTGTTGGGGCTAATTCTGGCTTCGATTGTCAATATCTTTTTCTTCAGCGAAACGCTGTATTGGATTATTACCTACGCCGGGGTGCTGATTTTCATGGGGCTGATTGCCTATGACAGTCAGAAGATTAAGAAGATGACCTATGCGGCGGCGATGTCTGGGCGGACGGAGGGACAGGTGATTAGCAGCATTGGCGTGATGGGCGCGCTGACGCTCTACCTGGACTTTATTAACCTGTTCCTCTTCTTGCTACGCATTTTTGGGCGGCGGCGGTAATGTGGCAAGTGGTACGTTACTTGCCACCTGCCACTTGCCACCAATAAAACACAATGAACTGGAAAATCTTGTTAGTTGCGGCTATCTGTGCGGGTTTGGGGGTTGTTATTTTTGGTATAACCAGCGGGGTGCTTGGTTTTGGCAGTGGTTGGATGCCGGGACTGGGCGGTGGGTTGGGGGCTATCATTGGTTTCATGGTGGGATACAAACTTTACCCGCCCGATAATCCGCAGTGAGAAGGCGCAAATCTAACAATAACGGCTCTTTGGGATTTCGTGGGGTTTGGCGTGAAACGTGAGGCGTGAACCGTGATGTCTCTGGTCACGTTTCACATTTCACGGGTTGTCAACCCCCTGAATTCCTGAAGACCCACAATAACAATGGACAAAGCAGCCCCCGTGACCATTGTGAACGTCGGTTACCGTTCAACCCACTACTGGGTTGTCAGCGCCGGTGCGTCTCGCCTGCTGGTGGACATCGGCTGGCCGGGGACCCTGGGAACCATGAAGGCGAACCTCAAGCGGATGGGCGTGCCCCTCCACGAGATCCGTTACGCACTCGCCACCCATTACCACATTGACCATGCCGGTCTGGCCGAAGAACTCAAACGGGAAGGGGTTCCGCTGCTGGTCCTCGATGTCCAGGTTGAGGCCATCCCGCTGATGAAACGCTGGACAAAACCGGGGGACAACTACGTTGACATTACCGGGAAGGGCAACGTGGTCATCTCATTCGCACAGAGCCGCCAGCTCCTCAGCCAGGTCGGAATTGCCGGAGAAATCCTGCATACACCCGGCCACACCGAACATTGTGTCTCGCTGCTCCTTGACGATGGCTCAGTTTTCACTGGAGACCTCGCGCCCGAAGCCTTTGCCTACGACAACCCTGTGGCTTTGGCAACCTGGCGACTCCTCCGGGAACGGGGCGCTACGCGGGTCTATCCCGCGCATGGGCCGGTACACGCCATAGACGAAATGCTACAAACCTGACAGGTCTCCAAAGACCTGTCAGGTTTGCACTTGCATACTAGGGCATCATCAGCACCGGCTCTACCTGTTCCAG
>CAADGU010000208.1 GCA_900696625.1 uncultured Chloroflexota bacterium
AAATATTACTTGACAATAACTAAAATTTAGCGTAAAAATTAGAACATGCGGTCTATTGCAGATTGGTTCGATCTCCAAGATCGAACCAATCTTGACGAATGATGACACGATTGGCTTCGCGCACATCGCGCTTACGGCAGATTGAGGAGATTTTGGTGCTGCACCCGGATGGGATGCGGGCGATTGACCTGGCTGAAGAAGTGGGGGTTGACCGGCGCACGGTGTATCGGGATGTAGAATTTTTGTGTGAGCAGGGGGTGCCAGTGTGGCAGAAAGACGGCCGTTTCGGTATCAACCGCACCAGCTATATCAGCACGGTTAATCTGACCTTCCACGAGGCCATTGCCCTGATGCTGGCGGGATTGCTGCTGTCACGCACCATTGACGAGCGCAACCCCCATGCCATGACGGCGCTGCGTAAACTGGCGATGACTTTGCCACGGCCGTTTACCCCCCACCTGAAACGCGCCGCCGACCGGGTGCTGGCCAACCAGGAAGGGCAGCGGCAAATTGCGGTCATGGAAGCACTGGCTGAGGGGTGGGGCACCGGTTTCAAAGTGAGAATTGGCTACCGTTCGCCGCGCAGCGGCCAACTGCGCGAACGGCTGCTGGCTCCCTATGCCCTGGAACCGACCCCTTCTGGCATTTACGTCATCGGCCATGATGATTGGGCCAATGACATCCGCACCTTTAAGCTGGATCGCCTGGAAACGGCCGTGGTCACCCCCCGCAAATTCACCATCCCCGAAACGTTTGATCTGGAAGCACACCTGGCTTCCGGCTGGCGCATTATGGCCGGGGAAACCATTTCGGAGGTGGTGCTGCAATTTACGCCGGAGGTGACGCCGCACATTTATGAACGGCAGTGGCATCCCACACAAAAATTGGAACGGTTGGAAAGCGGGGGCTGCCTGCTGAAAGTACAGGTAGCGCAGCCGGAGGAGATGCAGCCCTTCATTCGCAGTTGGGGGGCGCAGGTGAAGGTGCTGACCCCGGACTGGCTGCGCGACCAGATCGCCGCTGAACTGTATCTGGCGGCGCAGCAGTACCGGGAAAGAGAGACAGCCGTCAGCTGACGGCTGTCTCTCTTTCTTTTACTTCACTACCAGTGGCAAATAGATAATCCCCCCATATTCAATACTGCCTACGTCACAAGCAGTGCCCAATGGCCGGGGCCAGCCACGCTGGTCAACAGCCGGGCAGTCCAGCGCATAGTCAATGGCCGGGCTGTCGGGCAGCAGGGCGTAGGCGCGCGCCGGGCCTCCCTGCGCCTGCCAGATGCCCAACAGCGGATCTGTGCTGTGCAGGTCGCCCACGATGGATGGGTTGGGTACACAGGAGTTATCGCTGATGATGTTGTGCCCGGCTGAAGTGAGGGCGGGGCCGTCACAATTCAAGCTGGGGCTGCCGCCGGCTTCATTCAGGCTGTTGGCGAAGATGTTGTTTCTGATGGCTGAACTGCCGCCGCCGTTGTAGAGAGCGCCACCGTTGTCGGCCCGGTTTTCGCTGAAGGTGTTGTTGGTGAGGACGGCCGTGCCTGTTTTATACAACCCGCCCCCCTGGTCGGCCCGGTTGTTGGAAAAGGTGTTGTTTACCAACTGAATGCTGCCGCCGCTGGCGTAGATGCCGCCGCCCCAACCGGTGGCCATGTTGCTGCGCAACGCGGACATCTCGACATTGACTGTACCGTCCACACTCATCATGCCGCCGCCGTTGAAGGCCTGGTTACTGATCAGATAGCTGGACATTACGTTGACGATGCCGCCATTATTATAGATACCACCGCCGTCGTTGTTGGCGATGTTGCTACCCAGGGAGCTATGGTTCAGGTTGAGCGTACCCTCGTTGTAAATAGCGCCACCGTAATCCGCTGCTTCATTGCTAATGAACATGCTGCGGTTGATGGTGGCGCTGGCTTGTGACCCAATAGCCAGTCCGCCACCGCTGCCGGAATTGCCATCTATCAGAATGAGGTCGTTGAGGGTTAAATTACCAGCGTCATAAACGTAGAAAATCTGGCGCAGGTTTTCGCCGTCCAGGGTGACACGGCCGTCGCCGTTCACGGTTACGGTCTGGTCGGTGGCGTTGGTATTGACGACGATGGTGACCATTTCCGGGCCGCAGTTGAAGTCAATGACGCCGCCAGCGGCGACGGCAGTGCTGAGGGCGTTAGCGGCGTCCTGCGTCTGGCAGCTTGCGGCCGTGCCATCACCAATGGTGGCCTGCACGGCCTGGCCGTTGTAGGCATTCGCCAGGCTTAAGCTGCCAGCGATCAGCGCCAACAGCATCATGAGTAATAAAACAAATTTCAAACGCATGGTGTTCTCCTTGTGAACGTTTTGGGTTTGCAGTAATCGCTTGAGCGGGCAGAACCGGCTGAAGCTGTCACTACGAACCATATGATACGGCACGGCCGTCCGAAATTCATCCTTCCCGCGTCCGAACTGCTGTACAATTATAATTTACACTTGTACAGTATTATGGTACAATGGCATCAGTAAAGCTGGTGTGTGAACGTCCCTGTTCCCATCGTGAACAGGGACGTTCAGTTGGAGCAGGTGAATGATGACACAGTCAATGATGCCACAATCAACGATTTTTGTCGGCCAACGCTTGCGGTCGTTGCGGGAAGAGCAGGGACTCTCGCTGCGGGCGCTGGCAGAGCAGTGCGGTTTGTCGGTGAATGCTATCAGCCTGATTGAACGCGGCGAATCGTCGCCAACGGTCTCTTCGCTGCATCAGTTGGCGATGGCGTTGGGGATAGCCATTACCCGCTTTTTTGAGGATGAACAGGATCAGGCGGTGGTCTTTACACGGCCGTCCGCCCGTCTGCGTTCGGAAGCCAATGGGGTGGTGCTGGAAAGCCTGGGCATTGGCCTGCGCCAGCAGCAGCTAGAGCCATTTCTGATCACCATCGCGCCCGGTGCGGGTAATTTGGATCAGGCGGTGACCCATGGGGGGGAGGAGTTTGTGTATTGTCTGGCGGGGCAGGTGGAGTATCACATTGGCGAGCGCCTGTTTGTGCTGGAGGCTGGCAGCAGTTTGTTGTTTCAGGCCAGCCTGCCGCACTGTTTTTGCAATCCGGGCGAGGAACCGGCGATGTTGATTATGTTGTTTTATGCCGGGGCCAGCAACCATCTGGTACGGGCATTACACATGGAAGCGTCCCGGTTGGGGGACGTAATCCGTAATCCGTGAGCCGTATCGGTTTATAGATTACTGCTTACGAAATAGAGGCTGGATCATGAACAAGAAACATGTTTTGATGATGGCGTGGTTTGTTTTGTTGTGGGGGCTGCTGGTGGGGTGTGCGGGGAATGTGGCCGAGCCGGAGCTTACGGCCGTGGCCTCCGAAACGATCACAGCCCCGGCAGAAGTAGTCGTGGTGCGCGATGCCGTGCTGGATTTTCTGCGGCAGGGGGCCAATGAGTGTGTGCCGCCGGCCGGGACCGTCTGGCAAACCAGCACAGGTGGTACACAGACGCCTGCCGGTTATGCGCTGTATCGTTTTACCACCGGGGATAACTGCACCGTGACCATTTCTTATCCGCTGGAAAATAAGGCCTTATATCACGTGGCGTTGGGGCATGGGGCCACCGGTTTTTGCTGGCAGGCGTTGGTGGATGGGCAGGGCCGGGTAGTAAAAACGGGCCTGGCGGCGAACACCGATCCCGACATTGGCAACCCGGCGGCTATTTATTGTGAAGCGCAGGGATACACATTTGAAGTAGTATCACAGCCGACGGGATTGCAGTGCGGGTATTGCGTTTTCCCGGATGGCAGTCGCTGTGATGGTTGGGCCTATCTGCACAACGAATGTCAGCCAGGAGACCAGCCGGTGGAAGATGGTTCCTGACATGGTCGTCAGATTGGTGACAAGTGGCAAGTGACAAGTGACAAGTGATCACCTCCAACCTGCCACTTGCTACCTGCCACTCCATCTTGTTTTTGTGCGTGTAACGGGCTAGGATAGCGGTACATACGCAACAAACAGGATGACAAGATGACAGAAATTGAACAGACAAATAATGCCACCCCGTCTAGTGAACCGGCACGGCCGTTTGAAATTGGCCTTTATTCTTTTGTGGAATTGACGCCTGATCCGCGCACCGGGCAGATGATTAGCCCGGCGGAGCGGATGCGCCATTTGTTGGAAAGCATCGAATTGGCGGATCAGGTGGGGCTGGATGTGTATGCCATTGGCGAGCATCACCGCCCCGAATATATTTCTTCAGCCCCGGCGGTCATTCTGGCAGCGGCGGCAGCCCGCACCCAGAACATCCGCCTGAGCAGCGCCGTGACGGTGTTGAGTTCAGATGACCCGGTGCGCGTTTTTCAGGATTTTGCCACGCTGGATCTGCTGTCTCACGGCCGTGCCGAAATCATGGCCGGTCGTGGCTCCTTCATCGAATCCTTTCCCCTGTTTGGCTATAACTTGCGCGACTACGACGC
The DNA here is from genome assembly GCA_900696625.1 of uncultured Chloroflexota bacterium. GTDB lineage: Bacteria > Chloroflexota > Anaerolineae > Promineifilales > Promineifilaceae > CAADGU01. The sequence continues at coordinate 4,453 of CAADGU010000208.1, forward strand.
GCTTTTTGCGGAGAAGCTGGAACTGCTCCTCAAACTGCGTGAGTCGGAGCATGTTACCTGGTCGGGACGGTTTCGGCCGGCGTTAACGGGGCAGGGGGTGTATCCACGGCCGTATCAGGAAAAGCTGCCTATCTGGGTCGCCGTCGGTGGTACGCCGGAGTCGGTGGTGCGGGCGGCGCGGTTGGGGCTGTCGCTGGCGCTGGCGATCATTGGCGGCCTGCCGGAACAGTTTGCGCCGCTGGCCCGGTTGTATTGGGACACGGCCGTGCGTGCCGGGCATGATCCAGCCCAGTTGAGTTTTAGCATCAATTCACATGGCTTTATTGCTGACGACTCCCGGCAGGCGGTGGAAGAATCATTCCCCGCCTTCAAGCAGGTGATGGACAAAATTGGCCGGGAGCGGGGCTGGCCGCCCATGAGCCGGGAGCAGTTTGAGGCGTCGCGGGCGCTGCGCGGAGCCAATTTTATCGGCACGCCGGATGAGGTGATTGAGAAGATTTTGTGGCAGCACCAGATTTTTGGGCACCAGCGGTTTTTGCTGCAAATGAGTGTGGGCACCATGCCTCACGACAAGATGATGCACGCCATTGAACTGCTGGGCACAAAGGTGGCCCCGGTAGTGCGGGCGGAGATAGAGCGGCGTCAGGCAAACTCGTGAGGTACGGCCGTTCACTCTCCCCACTCGCAATCAACTCCTCTCTGTGTGGCATACATCGGACAAACAAGGGGTTCTTCACAATTTCCGGTCAATATCGCCTTAACACCCACTTTCCAGACAGCAAGCGTCAACTAATCGTGGCGTATCCAAATCCCAGGCGCCATACAATCGCGTTATCATTCGGCAAAGGGAGTTTTTGTGAAAATTGCACCTCTTTCATTGGCAGATCAGGATGCCTGGGCCGACTTATTGGCAGTTTCGTTCAATCGAAATATCGAACAAATGCGCCAACTGCTTCATTTTTTGCAGCCAGACCAAAGAGTTGTGGCCTGGGGGGCGTGGGATGGCGCCCGGCTGGCAGCGCAGTACAGTTGTTTGCTCACGGCCGTAGCCAACCCTTACGACCTCAACCCACTCCCCGTCGGTATGAGCATCAACATGGCAGTTCATCCGGCTTATCGTGGCCATGGGCTTATCAAGCAGGTGTCGCAGCCGGTTTACCGGATATTGACAGAACGGGGGATGGCAGCCGGGGTCGGTTTTTCGAATGCGGCCGGCGTGAAAGTAGACCAAAAAAGTAAAGACTATGGGTACCGGGTGGTAGGGCAGCTACGGCCGTATCTGGCGTATCTCAGAAATATGACGGACATCCAACCACTGTGTATAGCTGGCGAATGGCCTGAACAACCTGTTTCCATGCCCAAAGATACCGCACATTTTCGGTTTGCGGCCTTGCCTGCGGAGATCAGGCATCGTTTTGCCGAACACCCATTTCGTCGCTACCAATTTGCCACATGGCAGACGGAAAATTGTGTACACGGTCTGGTTATTTATCGCCCTATTCGTCTCGGTGGGCTGCCGGCCGTGGCCCTTTTGGCGGCGTATGGGCCAGACCTGCCAGGTTTGTTCAAACGATGGAGCAGGACCATGTGCCAGGAAGGGTTCCGGTTGGTGCAATTATTGACGACACCCCATTCGTGCATTTTGCCGGCGCTGCGCCAAACGGCCGTACTGACTCCCCAATTCAAAAGCCGTACACCCTACTACCTCACCCTCAAACCCCTGCGCCCCGATCTGCCGCTGGCCTTCCTTGACTTTGCTCAATGGGACTGTATGGGTGGGGATGTCTTATGAACTTAAACGGCCGTACCCCTTCCGGTACGGCCGTTCTCTCAATCAGCTTCTCATCCTGCGGCACATGCCGGGCAAACAAGGATTTCCTTCACAATTTCCACACCGGCACCGCCGGGGTCATCTTTCCATTCCACTTTGCCGCCAGACTTCACGCGGTTGACTTCCGGTCGTGGCGGATATGTTTTGGGGCGGGTGGCGACAACCAGATGATGGGCAGGGGTGTGGGCGGGCACAATTTGTTTACATAATTCACATTTGTACATCCTGTAACGGCCGTTTGTTGTTTTCTCCCCACGCGGCCGTGACGCGGGAAGGGGTATAGGCGGGCAGCAGCCCGTGGATGAAAGAATTGGTTGTGTGAGGTTGTTGGTGGGTACGGCCGTCACGTTAAGCAAAACAATATGGGCGGGAGTATAACGAATTTTGAGGAAATAGAAAGGTTCATTCAGCCACAAAGCCTGACGAAAATTTAACTATCGCTGTTCGATTGATGAACGCGAATGCGGCCGATTTCGACAATCCAGAGCTTGTCTGTGACAGACATCTTTTCCATAGCGGTGAGTAATTGGTGGGTAATCTGTTCCAGTTTGAACTTCATGTGGTAGCCATGGGGATTTCTACATACCGTTCGCGGGACATCTCCGCTCTCTCAATCTCCAGTCTCTACATATTCCTTCGGTACTGCCCGCCCACCGCGTACATCGCCTGCGTTATCTGGCTGTGCCACCACCTGGTTACTCACCATCCACACGATATTCAACCTGGGCTTCAGCTATAGCCATCGCTTCTTCCCCCATCCCCTGATGTAAACTTTCCCCTGCCCAAGAGTTGCTGTGGGCAGGGGCCTCAAAAAATAGGGTGTGGGGAAGTTGAAAATAGAGAGCCAATTTGTCAATATGTTCAACCGTTAACCCTCGTTTTCCATGTAAAACAGCAGAGGCGATAGAATCTGTTTTGAATATCGGCTGCACCAAATCGCGCTGGCGCAGCCCTTGTTCTTCCATCAGGGCACGGACCAACGCAATGCCACGCAGTTCAATATCTGCCTCACGTTTCTCCTCAAAACGCTCCACCATCATCCCTAATGCTGTTAGATAATCTTGTTCGTCCAGGGTTAGCTCCCCTTTGTCAATCAGAGCATCAATTTGCGCTACAGTCGCCTCATATTGGGCGTCAGTGGAAATTGGGTGGGGTGGAAACTCAGCCAACAGTTGCTCATACGTGAGATTAGAACCAGGGATCATCTTTCCAACTTTCCTTATCATACTCTTTATGCGTCAAAATATGTCGAATATAGATTTCCTGCCGCTCATACTCCATACGCACAATAAGCCGATATTTGTTACCGCAATAGAAAATATCACACTGTGAAATCTCTCGCCTTCGACCACTACATATTCCGCCGATACTGCCCCCCTACTGCATACATCGCCTGCGTAATCTGGCCCAGGGAGCAGAATTTCACCGCTTCCATCAGCGATTCAAAGGTGTTTTCATTGTGGGTGGCGGCATCCTGGAGATCGTGCAGGGCTGCGGCGGCTTTTTCAGGGTGACGGCCGTACAACGCCTCCACATTGGCAATCTGCCGCTCCTTCTCCTCGGTCGTGGCCCGGATCACCTCTTTGGGCAGGATGGTGGGCGAACCTTCGTCCGACAGGAACGTGTTCACGCCAATGATGGGCAGTTCGCCCGAATGTTTCAGGCTCTCGTAGTAGAGCGACTCCTCCTGAATTTTGCCGCGCTGGTACATCGTCTCCATCGCCCCCAACACACCGCCCCGCTCGGTGATGCGGTCAAATTCCAACAGCACCGCCTCCTCCACCAGGTCGGTCAACTCTTCGATGATGAATGCGCCTTGCAGCGGATTCTCATTCTTCGTCATTCCCAATTCATGATTAATAATCATCTGAATCGCCATCGCCCGCCGCACCGATTCCTGCGTTGGTGTGGTAATCGCCTCGTCGTAGGCGTTGGTGTGCAGCGAGTTGCAGTTGTCGTAGATGGCGTAGAGGGCCTGCAGGGTGGTGCGGATGTCGTTGAAGCCGATTTCCTGGGCGTGCAGGGAACGGCCGCTCGTCTGAATGTGATACTTAAGCATCTGCGCCCGTTCGTTGGCCTTGTACTTCAGCTTCATCGCCTTGGCCCAAATGCGCCGGGCTACCCGGCCGATCACCGCATACTCCGGGTCTACGCCGTTGGAGAAGAAGAACGAAAAGTTAGGGGCAAAGGCGTTAATGTCCATGCCGCGCGCCAGGTAATACTCCACAAAAGTAAAACCATTCGCCAGCGTGAAGGCGAGTTGGCTGATAGGATTGGCGCCCGCTTCGGCGATATGGTAGCCGGAGATGGAGACGCTGTAAAAGTTGCGCACGTTGTGGTCAATAAAGTATTGCTGCACGTCGCCCATCAGCCGTAGCGCAAATTCGGTAGAGAAGATGCAGGTATTTTGCGCCTGATCTTCTTTGAGGATGTCCGCCTGCACGGTGCCGCGCACGGCCGTCAACGTGCGCGCTTTGATCTCTTCATACAATTCACGGGGCAATACCTGGTCGCCGGTCACACCCAGCAGCAGCAGCCCCAGGCCATCATTGCCTTCGGGCAGGTCGCCCGCGTAGCGCGGTCTTCCCAGACCGCGATCCTCATAGATTTCGGCGATTTTGGCTTCCACCTCGTCTACCAGCCCATGCTGGCGGATGTACAGTTCACATTGCTGGTCAACGGCCGTGTTCAGGAAAAAGGCCAGCACCGTCGCCGCCGGGCCGTTGATGGTCATACTCACCGACGTGGCCGGGTCGCACAGGTTGAAGCCGCTGTACAGCTTTTTGGCATCATCCAGGCTGGCAATAGAAACGCCGGAGTTGCCCACCTTGCCGTGAATGTCTGGCCGTGTGGCCGGGTCTTCGCCGTAGAGCGTTACCGAATCAAAGGCGGTGCTGAGGCGGCGGGCGGGCATGTTGAACGAGACGTAGTGAAAGCGTTTGTTGGTGCGTTCCGGGCCGCCTTCGCCGGCAAACATGCGCGTGGGGTCTTCGGCCGTGCGTTTGAAGGGAAAGACGCCGGCCGTGTACGGAAATTCGCCAGGCACATTTTCTTGCCGTGCCCAACGCAAAATGTCACCCCAACCTTCGTAGCGGGGCAGGGCCACTTTGGGGATGTGGTTGTGCGAGAGCGTTTCGCTGCTGGTGGGCACACGCACGTCACGGCCGCGCACCTGATACACATACTCGTCGGCCTGGTAACGGGCTTTCAATTCGGCCCAATTGCCCAGGGTGGCCTGGTTGTGCGGGTCTAAATCCAGCCGTACTTGTGCGGCCACTTCTTGCAACTGTTTGATGAGCCGGTCTTTGTCGTCCAGACGGCTTTTCTGCAAGGCGGTGATAGCCTGTTCGATACCATAAAGTTGGTTAGCAATGGTCGCCTGCGCGGCCACCCATTCGTCATACTGGCGGATGGTCTCGGCGATTTCGCTCAGGTAGCGGGTGCGGCGGGGTGGGATGATTTCGATTTTTTCCGATTCGCCGGTGAGCAGGTCGAGGTTGGGGTGCAGGTCGGCGTGGGTTTTGCGGGCGATGGTGTGCATTACGGCCGTGTACAGCGCATTCGTCCCCGGATCATTAAACTGGCTGGCAATGGTGCCAAAAACAGGCAAATCGTCATCGCTCACCTCCCACAATTGATGGTTCCGTTTGAACTGCTTCTTCACATCCCGCAGCGCGTCTTGCGCGCCGCGTTTGTCAAACTTGTTAATGGCGATCAGGTCGGCGAAGTCCAGCATATCAATCTTCTCTAGCTGCGTGGCTGCGCCGTACTCCGGCGTCATCACATACAGCGAGGCGTCACAAAAGTCCACAATTTCGGTGTCAGACTGGCCGATGCCGGACGTTTCCAGGATGATCAGGTCAAACTGGGCCGCCTTGAGGATATTCAGCACTTCGGGGATGTGGCGGGAGAGGGCCAGGTTAGATTGGCGGGTGGCCAGGGAGCGCATATACACACGCTCAGAGGTGACACTGTTCATGCGGATGCGGTCACCCAGCAGCGCGCCGCCCGTCTTGCGCTTGGAGGGGTCTACGCTGACGATGGCGATATCCTTATCGGGAAAATCGAGCAAAAAGCGACGTACCAGTTCGTCTACCAGGGACGATTTGCCCGCGCCGCCGGTGCCGGTAATGCCCAAGACGGGCGGATGAGCCAGCCCTTCCAGCCGGGCATGCACCTCATCCATGATCGGCTCTACCAGGTCTGGCTCGTTTTCGACGGCGGAGATGAGGCGGGCCAGGGCGCGATGGGTGACCCAGTTTTTGATTTCGGGCATGAGGGCGACGGCGGGGGCGTGATGCGTGATGCGTGATGCGTGAACGGTGTAGGCTTCATGGATGGCTGCGCGCCATTTGTCTACGTCGAGTTTGCCGGTGGGGAAGTCGGCTTTGAGCAGCAGGTCGTTGATCATGCCTTGCAAGCCGAGGGTACGGCCGTCGTCTGGCGAATACAAACGGGTAATTCCGTAATTGTGTAATTGGGCCATTTCGTCGGGCAAGATGGTACCGCCGCCGCCGCCGAAGATTTTGATGTGCCCGCAGCCCTGTTCGTGCAGCAGGTCATACATATATTTGAAAAATTCAATGTGCCCACCCTGGTAGCTGGTGATGGCAATGGCTTGCGCGTCTTCCTGGATGGCGGTGGTGACGATCTCTTGTACGCTGCGGTTATGCCCCAGGTGGATGACCTCCGCGCCGGAGCTTTGCAGAATGCGGCGCATGATGTTGATGGCCGCATCGTGGCCGTCGAAGAGGGAAGCGGCGGTGACGATGCGGATTTTGTTCATAGGTGTATAGGGCGGGACTTGGGTCATGGGGAATCTCCTCTGGAAATTATGAATTATGAAGGATGAATTATGAATTTTCATTCATCGTGTATGTCATTAACTTTCCATTCTTTATCCATCAGGGCTCTTTGGGAACTCAGGGGGTTGACAGGCCGTGATGCGTGACGAGTGATGCGTGACCAGAGAGACCACACGCATCACTCGTCACATGTCACGCCGAACCCCATGAAATCCTGTAGAGCCTCCATTAGAATCGTAGTAGGAGGAATTATAACACGAGGAAGGGATGAGGCAGGGGCACGGCCGTTGCCGGATGAATTTACCGTTTGTCATCCTCTTTTACACCGACCGGAAGAGCGGGGCTGAATAGTGAACGGCAAAACTCGGTGCATTTTCTCATGTGAAACCCTTGACAGGCCTTCCTCATCCCCCCTAAAATGACAGTAGATGGCTTTTCTACGGTCATTCACTGGCGGGAACAGGAACAGAAGCAGACCCATGGACAACAGAGATTACTACCGCGTTTTGGGGGTCGAAAAGTCAGCAGATGAGAGAGAAATCAAGCGTGCGTACCGGAATTCAGGCGGCAGTAGTTACAGTTACCCAGACAACGCTACAGGCCATCATCGGAGCCCAATCACCAGCAAGCAGCAACCATTATTCAATTTAACTATCCTCCTTTTTGGCGGCTTCCACGAAATACCCCAAAAGGATTGAGCGTTTCATGATTCGTAAACTGAATAGACCTTTCTACCTTCTCATTGTTCTACTGTTTTCTCTGACGTTAGCCTGCCAGGCCGCCACTAACCCGGAAAGCATCCTACCTATCAGCACGGTAGACGCCCAGGCCATTGTGGCCCAGGCGGTGGCGACGGTGCGGGCCGAGGCGCCTGTGGTGGAGCCGGTTGGGTTGGCGGGCACGGCCGTGAACAGCCAGATCAGCACCGAATTGGAACAGCGACTCGTGCAAATATACCAGCAGGTCAATCCCTCCGTGGTGCATATCTTCGTTTATTCCCAAAATGACTTTCTGGGTTCGGGTACCGGTTTTGTGTTTGACCAGGAAGGCCACGTTGTCACCAATAATCACGTGATCACCGATGGTGATGAATATGAAGTGGTGTTTCCTGATGGGCAGCGGCGGTATGGGAACGTGGTAGGTACCGATGTGGACAGCGACCTGGCTGTTTTGCAGGTTAGTGACCTGCCGGCGAACGCCCCACCGGTGACGTTGGCCGACTCTGGCAACCTGCAAGTAGGGCAGTTTGTGGTAGCCATTGGCAACCCCTTTGGTGAAGCCAGTTCCATGTCTGTAGGCATCATCAGCGCCCTGGGGCGCACGCTTGAATCGCAGCGGCTGGTATCTGGTGGTTTTTTCTCCATCCCCCAAATCATTCAAACTGATGCCGCCATCAACCCCGGTAATTCCGGCGGCCCGCTGCTGAACCTGGATGGAAACGTGATTGGCGTCAACAGCGCCATCTTGTCACGCACGGGGGCTAACTCTGGCGTGGGTTACGCCATTCCGGTGAATGCTGTGCGCAATATCGCCCCGGCGCTAATCGCTACCGGGCGGTACCGCTACCCCTACATGGGTATTAGTATGCGTTCTGAACCATTTACTTTGCGCGAACTGGAAACGTTGGCATTGCCGTCTCAAGGGGTGTGGGTATCTGGTGTAGGGCAAGGTACGCCGGCCGAAAAAGCGGGATTGGTTGGGCATAATTTAGATGCCGCGTTCAGGCCAGAAGGTGACTACATCATTGCTATTGACGGTGTGCCCGTAAACAGTTCAGACGATTTGCTGAGTTACCTGGTTTTTGAAACCCAGGTGGGTGAGACGGTGGAGTTGACGGTGATCCGGCGCGGGGAAGAAATCAAAGTACCGTTGACGTTAGGGGAACGGCCGTGATGTCGGTTATCGGTAATCGGTGATCCGTAATCGGTGATCCGTAATCCGTTGATGATCTTTTTATCAAATCATTGCTGCTTACATCCAACCAGACCATAGTGGTATTGTAGGAGGTACCATGATAACCCAAGAGGAGTTGCAAGAGTTATTAGCCTATCAATCCAAAAATGGCGTTGTCATCAGCCTTTATCTGGATTCAGATACGGCGCATGAGAACACGGAAACCATCAAACACCAGGTCAAAAGCATGATGCGGGCCGCCGAGGTTGACCACGAAAAAGCAGCGGCGGCCATTGAGCAATATCTGGATTTGGGTTACGACTGGTCTACACCGGGCGTAGCCGTTTTCAGTGGGCATGATGGCACGTTTTTCCGGGCTTACCCGACGGCCGTTGCCTTTCGCAACCGCGTTCGGGTAGGCCATAAACCGTATGTCAAACCGCTGGCGCATCTGATAGATTTCTATGCACATTATGGCGTTATTCTGGTAGACCGGGTGGGCGGGCGCTTTTTTGAATACCATCTGGGTGAATTACAAGCCATAGATGGCGTGATGGGCGAAGAAGTCCACAAACTCAAGCAAGGTTCAGGTTCCTCGGCGGTGGGCATGCGTGGCGGCATGGGCGGCGCCCGCCATGAAGAAGAAGTTGCCCACCGCAATCTGCGCGAAACGGCTGCTGCCGCCGCTCACTTTTTCCACGGCAAACCCATCCGCCGTCTTTTCCTGGCAGGCACATCAGAGACAGTCGCCGAATTCCGCGAACTGCTGCCTAAGCAGTTGCAGAGCTGTATCGCCGGCACGTTTGCCATGGACATGAATGCCGGTGAACACGAGGTGCGCAAACAATCCCTGCGCCTGTTACAAGAAGCGAATGCGGAACGGGAAGAAAAGCTGGTTGAGAGTTGGGCCTCCACGGTAGCGCGGGGCGGCACGGCCGTTGCCGGTTTGGATGATACGCTGCAAGCCGTTAGTGAACGCCGGGTGCAAACGCTGATCCTCAGCGATGGCTACCGCTTCCCCGGTTATGTGGACGAAACATCCAGTTTTCTGGTAGCAAACCTGGCTAAAAGCCCACTCGGCGCCGACCAACTGACGGCCGTTGCCGATGTGGTAGACGCCGCCTGCGCCATCACCCTGGACAGCGGTGGTCATGTGGAGGTCATTCGAGAAAACCCCAAATTGGAGGGTCACGGCCGTATCGGCGCGCTGCTGCGTTACTAAAAGTGATAGTGGTGACGATGGCGATTGGCTGCTCCTGTCGCCATCGTCACCAATCCACTAGAACAAATACCTTGAACCAATCCCCAGAACAACTGCCTAAAAGAAACGATCTGAAAATACTTATGGTTTTAGCTGTAATCTTTTTTGCGCTCACTGTTGGTTCTGTTGCTGGATTATGTGGAGGCTTTTTTATTTTTTCGTTTTGCTCCTGACCCCCCTCCGTTAGAATCGGTTGTTGAAATAAATTCGGTTAATTACTGTGCGCATTTTGCCGGGAATACAAGCCAATCTGTATTTGAGTATTATTTGTTAGAAAATGGTGATATTCAAAGATGGGGAGTAGATAGATTTCACATTGGCCCCCCTCAAGGTATGGCGGAGAAACTTTACTTGAACATGATCATTGGCGGATTGTTGGGCATTGTTGTGCCTATTACCATTGGTGTTCTTTTGATTCAAGTTCTTGGCAGATTGATCAATAAATACAGGTCAAGAAATTAGTAAACCTTGAATTGGGTTCTAACCTGTGGCAATCTTGATGAAAGTGAAAATAATCACGGCCGTTTTCCTGACACGTGCTTGTCAATAATCTCATCTTTCCTGTATGATCACCATATGAAGGGAGGCTCTTGAGTTTACGGGATATTCAAGAACGGGTACAGACCAACAAGTACCGCCTTACTCGTCATGCTTTAGAGGAGTGCCGGGCACGGCAGATTCGTCTTCAAGATGTAAAAGATGCTGTTTCTAATGGCAAAGTGATTGAAACGCATGTGGATGATTGGGGATTTGACTGTTTTCTTGTTGCCGGAGAACGATTCAATGGCGATGTCATTCATGTGGCCTGCAAAATCGTGGAGGATGTTTTACAGATAAACACGGTTTATTATCCACATCCGCACTTGTGGGAAAATGACCGTAAACGTAAGAAAAGGTGACAAAATGAGATGTGGTATTTGCAATTATACCCCACTGGAATTAACAACGACGACGATGGAAGAGTGGGACGGGGATGAACTCATTGTGATTGAAGAGGTACCCGTAGAAAAATGCCCTCAATGTGGTGAAGAATACTTTAAACCAGAAGTTTTAGAGGAGCTAGAAGCCCTGATCGAGCGGCGGCGTCAGTTGCCACAATTGCAGCCTGAGGCCATTCTGCAAGTCCCTGTCTTTAAGTTTGCATTAGCGGTCTAGATGGCAAGTTTCTTCGTTGCTTTTTTGTAGCATAGAGTTTGACACGGCCGTTCCCCTCTGCTACCATCCCGCCCTATGAAACAAAGCTGTGTGATTTCCGCCGCCGCTGCCGCTCAGACCTCCGGTCTGGTGACGTCGGCTGCCTGAATCACACCCACTCAACTGGTAGCCCACACCGCCAGACTGGTACCCCGGTCTGGCGGTTTTTTGTTGAAAAGGTAAAATTTCGGGGATTGGAGATTAGAGATTGGAGATTAGCGTCAATCTCCAATCTCTAATCTCCAATCTCAAGGAAAAAGAACATGAGACCCACCACCAGCAATGAAATACGTACCGCGTTTTTGGAATTCTTCAACGAAATGAACCATGAAATCGTGCCCAGCGCCGTGCTGCCGCAGCATGATAATCCCACGCTGCTCTTTACCAACGCCGGCATGAACCAGTTTGTGGATGTGTTTTTGGGGAAGGAGAAACGGCCGTACAACCGCGCCACCACCTCCCAAAAATGTATGCGCGTCCAGGGCAAACACAACGACCTGGAAAACGTTGGCCCCTCGCCGCGCCACCACACCTTTTTTGAAATGCTCGGCAACTTCTCCTTTGGCGACTATTTCAAAGAAGGGGCCATCTTTTTCGCCTATGACTTTCTCACCAAAGTGTGTGGCATTCCGGCGGAAAAGCTGTACTTCACCGTGCATACCAGCGACGACGAAGCCTACGCCATCTGGCACGACAAAGTAGGCGCGCCGGAAGACCACATCTTGCGCATGGGCGACAAGACCAACTTCTGGATGATGGGCGACGTAGGCCCCTGCGGCCCCACCAGCGAACTGCATTACGACTGGGGGCCAGAAGCGTGTACCTGCCACCGGCCCGATTGCTCCGTGCTGCTGGACAATGATTGTGACCGCTGGCTGGAGGTGTGGAATCTGGTCTTCATGCAGTTTGACCAGGCGGCCGATGGCGCCCGCACCCCGCTGCCCAAACCGGGCGTGGACACCGGCATGGGGCTGGAACGGCTGACCAGCGTGGTGCAGCAAACGCCGGTCAATTACGACAACGACCTCTTTTCACCGGCGATGGATCGTGTCCAGGAATTATTGGGCGACACGGCCGAACAGCGCGCCGAAAAATATGTAGGCTACCGGGTGATTGCCGATCACGGCCGTGCCGCCACCTTCATCATCGGCGACGGGGTGCGTCCGGGGCCGGATGGCGCTGGCTATGTGCTGCGCATGATCATCCGGCGGGCGGCCCGTTTCGGCCGTTCCATTGGCTTCAACCAGCCCTTTCTGGCCGAAGTGGCCCAGGTGTATATTGACCAGATGGGCGACGCCTACCCCGAACTGCGCCAACGCCGCGACCACATCCTGCGCACCATCACTCAAGAAGAAGAACGTTTTGCTCGCACCCTGGATAACGCGCTTATCCACCTGTATGAAATTGCCACCAGCCTGCGCGAAAAAGATGAGAGCGTCATTCCCGGTGAAGTCGCTTTCAGCCTGTACGCCACCTATGGCCTGCCCCTGGAAATCACCAAAGACGTGATCAAAGATTGGAACGTGACCGTAGATGAGGCGGGTTACGCGGCGGCGCGGGAAGCCCATGCACGGGCCAGCGGCTCCGGCGCGTTTAAGGGGTATGCCCAGGATGCGGGTGTGTACGGCCGTTTGCTCACCCAACTCATCGCGTCCGGCCTGGAAGAAGGGGTGGAATACAACCCCTATGAAGATTACCGGCTGGAGTCCGAACTGATAGGGCTGATTAAGGACGGCGAACTGGTAAACGAAGTGCAGGCGGGCGACAAAGTGGAACTGGTCACAGCCGTGACCCCCTTCTATGTGGAAGCAGGCGGCGAAGTCAGCGACACGGGCCGCATTGTCAATGACAACTTTGCCTTCCGCGTGGATGAGGTACGCAAGCCGGTGAACGGGTTGGTGGTGCATGTGGGGCAGGTGATGGACGGCCGCGCGGCCGTTGGCGAGTATGTGCAACTGGTGGTGGACAACGGCCGTCGCAGCGACATTCGCCGCAACCACACCGCCACCCACATCTTGCACCGCGAACTACGCGCCCACCTGGGTACCCACGTCACCCAACAAGGCTCCCTCGTCGCCCCCGACCGGCTGCGGTTTGACTTCTCGCACGGCGAAGCAGTCAACCGGGAAACGCTGGCAAAAATTGAAGCGGACATCAACCGGGCCATCCTGGCGAACTACCCGGTCAACATCGAATTCATGGGCCAAAAGGAAGCGATCAAGGCCGGGGCGATGGCCCTCTTTGGCGAAAAATACGGTGACATCGTGCGCACCGTGCAGATTGGCAAAAATGGCGACCTTTACAGCTTTGAACTGTGCGGCGGCCTGCACGTCAGCGAGACCAACGACATTGGCCTGTTCCGTTTCACCAGTGAAGGCGCGGTAGCCGCCGGTGTGCGCCGTGTGGAAGCGGTGACGGGGCGCGGCGCGCAGCAGCTTATCGCCGAGCGGTTGGATGTGCTGGATCGGCTGGCGCATAAATTGAATACGCCTGTGCCTGAACTGGAAACCCGACTGGAATCGCTGCAACAAGAAAACCGTACCCTGCAAAAACAGATTGAACAGTTGCAGCAAAAACTGGCGGCGGTGCAGTTTGAGCGTGTCATGCTGCAAGGGCAGGATGTGGCCGGGGTGCGGGTGGTCACGGCCGTAGCCGAAGGGGTAGACAGCGAAGGCTTGCGCATCCTGGCCGACCGCTTCCGTGACAATAATCAGACGGCCGTAGGCGTCATCGGCGCTGTCCACGACGGCAAACCGCTCATCGTCGCCGTCGTCACCAAAGACCTGATCACCCGTGGTCTCAAAGCGGGTGACATCGTGCGCGAGGTTGCCAAAATAGTCGGCGGCGGCGGCGGCGGCCGGCCCGACATGGCCCAGGCCGGCGGCAAAGACCCCGAAAAACTACCCGAAGCATTAGCCATTGTGCCCCGGCTGGTGGAACAGGCCTTGCGTTAAAAATGGTAATCGGTGAACGGTAATCGGTAATCAGTTCTAGCCCACCGATTACCGATTACCGTTTACCGTTTACCGATTACTGATGAAAACCATCCCCCTGACGCCGGAAGACGACATCGTCTCTATTTGTGATCACCTGGACTGGGCGCGGGAGCAGCAGGTGATTTTTGTTTTGCCGGAGAATGGCGGTGTGCTGCGGGAGGGGTTGGACCTGGTGCGGCTGCTGCGCCACGCCGATAATATGCGCGCCGAAATCGCCCTGGTCACGGCCGATCCCGATATTTCCCGGCAGGCCAGAGCATTGGGCATCCCCGTTTTCCTGACCATCGGTGCGGCGCGGCAGGGCAAACGGGATTGGCGGCGCGGCCGTCGCCGCCGCGAAATTGTCGGCCTTTCCACCATCGGCGATGACCGGTTTACCGACTATGAAGGGCGCATCCGCCCTGACCTGGCCGACCAGGCCGAAGCGCACAAACGGCTCTCGCCGCAGAGCGAACGGCGGCGCTGGCTGTGGCGCTATGTGGCTATCTTTCTCTTTTTCCTGACAACGGCCGTACTCTACATCACCTTCCTCTATCTGCTGCCCTCCGCTCGCATCACCCTCAGGCCGGAAGTGCTGCCGGTGCAGGTAGAACGACCGATCACCGCTGACCCGGCTGCGGCCGTCACCGACTTCCAAAACGGCATCCTGCCCGGCCGCCTGCTGCAAACCACGCAAAACTGGCAGGCGGACGTGCAAACGACAGGCACGGTGGAAACGCCGGAGACGCCCGCGCGGGGCAAAGTCATCTTTGCCAATTTGCTGGACCAGCCGACCGTCATCCCGGTAGGTACGCGGGTGCGCACCTCGGACGGCACCGACCGCGTCTACCAGACATCGGCCGAAGTGACGTTGCCGGGCGCGGTTGGCGGTACGGCCGAAGTGGACGTGATCGCCATTACCCCCGGCCCGGCGGGGAATGTGGCCGCCAATCTGGTGAATCAGGTAGAAGGGTCACTGGCAATTCAGGTGGAGGTGCGCAATTTGGAGCCGATTGAAGGGGGAGACGTGCGCCAGGCGGCGGCCGTAACGGCTGAAGACCGCACCCGGCTGCGCGCCCAGGTGGTGCAATTTTTACTGGCGCTGGCGGCTTCGGAGATGGAGGCGCAACTGACGACGTTTGAATTTTTAACGCCCGATTCTTTGCGCGTAGTCAATGTGTTGGATGAGACCTACTCCCATGAAGTAGGCGAGCAAACCGGGCGGTTGACGCTTTCGATGCGGGCGCAGGTGGCGGGCACGGCCGTGAACACCACCGCCGCCTCTGACCTGGCTTATTATGCGCTGGGTGAGCAAATTCAGCCCGGTTATCTGTTGTCGCCGGACAGCATCCGTTTTGCCAGCGGCCCCATTACCGGCGTGGATGAGGCGGGGCGGGTCTACTTTTCCATGCTGGCTTCCGGCTTGCTGGCGCGGGAATTGGAACCGGCAGCGGCAATTGAAGCGGTGACGGGGCAGGAGGTGGGCACGGCCGTAGCCTACCTGTACCAACAACTCCCCTTGCGCGAACCGCCCCACATCCGCGTCTGGCCCACCTGGTTTGACCGCATCCCCTACCTCACTACTCGCATCAGCACCGAGATTCAAACGGAGGAGTGAGAGGCGAGGTTTTATGGATGATACCGATTTCACCGTCTGGTTGATATTGACCGGGTTGGGATTCGTTTTTGCAATGCCCGTAAAAGCTCAGTCACTCAATGATTGGTTGCGGCAGGAGCGTAAACGACGGGTAGCTGCTGGCCTCTTTATTGGGGCAATTCTATTTTTAACCCTGGCTTTTTTTGACGCACAGTTTGGTGCAATTGGCCGTTGTTATGAAATGTCTGAGTATGGTCCTGGGGGATATAATTGCGGCCCAGACGATGCCGTACGATTTGGTTTTACCAGCGGTGAAGAGTTGCGGACGGCCGTTGAACGAGAGTTGTTCTGGCGGTCACTCACACCGCCACCTTTTCGCCCAGATTGTTATGCTGATAATCCGGCATTTTGTGATTTTGTTGGCTCTTCGTCAGACTGGGATTTTTACAGAATCTGGCGGGGATTTCTTATTTATGGTTGGCCGCTGCTGGTGTTATGGTCGCTCATCTGGTGGTGGACACGGCCGTTGCCCATAACAAAATAGGCGAAGAAACGTAGGCGAAATGGTGGGTCAGTACGGCCGTTTTATGAGATTCTTGAGTCTTGACTTCTGGGATAGGATTCCTCATTCCGAAGACTTCATTCGGAATGACAGTTGAGAAAACTCGTTCCTTTCCAAAATTCGTTGTACTCTTGCACAGTATGGAAGAACACATCTTCGAGAAAAAAGGGCGCGTGATGGCGCTGGATGTGGGCAGCAAACGCATTGGAATTGCCATCAGCGACGCCACCCGCACCATTGCTGGTTCCTACGGTGTCATCCAACGGCAATCACGCCAGGAGGACTTTGCTCGCTACCGCCACATCGTCGCCGAGCAGGAAGTGACGCTGCTGGTCGTGGGGCTGCCCACCCGCAGCGATGGTTCGGATAGTACCATAGCGGGCTGGATTCGGGATTACACGGCCGCTTTCAGCCAGACCATTTCTATTCCCATCGAATTTTGGGACGAGAGTTTTACCTCCATGCAGGCCGAAGAAAGCCTGGCCCTTCGTGGCAAACGCGGCAAAAAGGCCAAAGAGCGGGTGGATGCAGTGGCCGCCGCTTTTATTCTGCAAAGTTACCTGGACGCTCATGCGTGAGCAGGTGATGAGGTGCGCGCCAATCCCTTCATAATTCCTGATTCCTAATTCATAATTACCCTATGACCCCAACCAAACCCATACGCCAAGACCCATACAAAGAAAAGAGTGGTTGTTACAAAACGGCCGGCTGGATTTTCCGGGGCGGGCTGCTGCTGCTGGTGCTGGTGGTGTGTCTGACGGCGTCGCTGGTGCTGTATGCGCGCTGGTTAAACACCGGGCAGGGTGGGGTGCGCCTGGAAGGGGGCGGCGCGCATCTCAATCCGGCGGAACGGCTTTATTTGCAAACGTACCTGGCGGCGCGGGCGGAGCAGTTGCAAGGGCCGGTGGGTGTGGGGGTCACGGCCGAAGCCGCCGCTTCGGTGGCCGTGCCCTTCACCATCACCCCCGGCCAGACGGCCGCCGAGATCACCGTCAATCTGGCCGCCGCCGGACTGGTTCGGGATGCCGAACTCTTCCTGAACTATCTGCACTATTTTGGTCTCGATTCCCGGCTGGAAGCAGGCGACTTTTTGCTCGACCCCACCTGGCCCTTGCCAGAAATGGCGGTGGCGCTGACCGACGCGCGGGCGCGGGAAATCACCTTGCGTTTCATAGAAGGTTGGCGGCTGGAAGAGATGGCCGATTCCCTGCGTCAGCTTCGCCCGGCCAACATCAACGCCGACGAATTTCAAGCCATCGCCATGCGGCAAACCCCATTTGACCTGAGCGGCTACGATTTTCTCTCTTCCCTGCCACCGGACGCCACATTGGAGGGCTACCTTTTCCCCGACACTTACCGCGTGCCGTTGGACGCCGATGCCGCTTATCTGATAGACCTGATGCTCACTAACTTTGGTGAGCGGGTGACGCCGGAGATGCGCCAGGCGTATGGGGCGCAGGGCTTGAGCCTGCGCGAAGCGGTGGCGCTGGCCTCCATTGTGCAGCGTGAAGCCGTTATTGCCGACGAACGTCCGCTTATTGCCGGCGTTTTCCTCAACCGGCTGCGGGAGGGGATATTGCTGCAAGCGGACCCTACCGTGCAGTATGCTCTGGGCTACCAGCCGGACAGGCAAACGTGGTGGAAAACGCCCCTTTTTCTGAAAGACCTGCAATTTGATTCTCCCTATAACAGCTATGTGTATAGCGGTCTGCCGCCTGGCCCCATTGCCAGCCCCAGCCTTAGTTCCTTGCAGGCGGTGGCTAATCCGACGGCAAGCGATTTCATCTTTTTTGTGGCCTCCTGTGATGGCATGGCCCCCGGCAGCCACGTTTTCAGCGTAACCTTTGAGGAGCATTTGGCGAATGTGGAAAATTGCCGGTAATTGGGTAATTAGTAATTGGGTAATTGGTGTCTGGCGCAGATCAATTACTCAATTTCCCAATTACACAATTACCATCTTTCTCTTTGTGGTTTTGGTTGACTGTTCCTCCGTTGATCCTGTCATCAAAATTGGCCTGGTGGCCCCGTTTGAAGGGGCGCAGCGGGCGGTGGGCTATGACGTGATCTACAGCGCCCGGCTGGCGGTGCGGGAGATTAACCAGGCGGGTGGCATTGGCGGCTATCGGGTGGCGCTGGTGGCGTTGGATGATTCGGGTGACCCGGAACTGGCGCGGCAAACGGCCGTCGCTCTGGCTGCCGATCCCGCTGTTGTGGCCGTATTGGGTCACTGGCTGCCGGAGACAACGGCCGTGACCACCCCCCTCTACGCGCAAGCCAACCTTCCCTTCATCCCCATGGGCGCGCCCCCCTTTGGCCCCACCGACCCGGCGACGCTGCCCGCCGATTTTGTGGCCCGGTACACGGCCGTGACCCCCTTCGACGAACAACCCGGCCCTTACGCCGCTTCCACCTACGCTGCCTTCCAACGGCTCTGGCAAGCCTTAGAGCAAGCTGAACAACAGCACGGCCGTCTCGACCGGGCGACTGTGGCTGAAGGGCTGTCTGCCGTAGAATATCGGGAGCCGTGATCCGTGAGAGAAGTCACGGGTCATGCATCACGGATTACGAACCATGACCGAATTCACACCTGGCCTAGACCTGAACGAACAGTTTTACCACGAGGTAGTGCGCCCTTTGCTGGCTGCCCATTTCCCCGGCCTGACCCACAGCGCGGCGCGGTTGGGGGATGGTTCGGAGGTGTTGGGGTTTGACGATACCATGTCCACCGACCATGATTGGGGCATCCGGCAGCAGCTATTTCTGCGGGAAGAGGACGAGGGGCAGTGGGGCACGGCCGTGTCTGACACCCTCGCCCACCATCTACCCTATGCCTATCGCGGCGCCTCCATCGTCCATTTTGGCCCAGCGGACGAAGATGGGGCGCGGCTGCTGGAAGCGGTTGAATCCGGCCCGGTCAGCCACCGCCTTGAAGTGACGACGGCGCGCCGCTTTTTTCAGGCGCATTTGGGGATTGATGTGGCGGTGGCGTGGACGGCCGTCGAATGGATCATCATTCCCCAACAGCGGCTACTCACATTGACGGCGGGGCGTGTGTTTAACGATGAGTTGGGCGAACTGGCCCCTTTGCGGCAAAAGCTGACCTATTTTCCCCACGACATCTGGCTCTATTTATTGTCTTGCCAGTGGCGGCGCATCGGCCAGGAAGACCATTTTGTGGGGCGCACCGGTATTCGCGGCGATGATATGGGTTCGCGGCTGCTGGCAGCGCGGCTGGTGCATGATGTGATGATGCTCGGTTTTCTCTATGAAAAACGGTACGCCCCCTACCCCAAATGGTTTGGTACGGCGTTTAACCGTCTGGAGTGCGCCGCCGAACTCAGCCCTATTTTGCAGGCGGTGTTGGTCGCCCCGGACTGGCAAACGCGGGAAAGCCACCTGTGTGCGGCGTTCAAAGTTCTTGGTGAGATGCACAACCGGTTAAAGATTACACCGCCATTGCCCACCGGCTGCCAGAACTATTACGGCCGTCCCTTTCAGGTGCATACCGGCGATTATGCCGGTACGATCTGGGCGGCGATTGATGATGAAGCGGTAAAACGGCTGCCCTACACGGGTAGTGTGGATCAGATGAGTGACAATACCGATTTATTGAGTTACCCGGATAATTATGCGCGGCTACGGCCGTTGTATGTGACTTAAGCCGTGCCAGGCACACCACACAAACGCCTGGAATTTCCAGGTTTTGATGTGGTGTGCCTGGCACGTGAGGCGAGACCTTATGCCCAAACAAGACTTTCTGATGCGGATGATTGAGCAGTTGCGTGGGCTGCTGCCCTATGTGCTGGATTTGACCCGGTCGGGCAACTATGCCGAAGCCCATGCCGTCATTGACCAGGCGGCGCGGGAACTGGTAGGCATTGGCACAGATGGACTGGCGAAGCTGCCGGACGAAGCCATCCTGGACCGATTGCAAAAGGATCAGGCGGCGGCCTGGGAAGACAAATGCCAGTTCCTCACGGCGCTGTTGGTAGAAGAGGCAGACATCTTGATGCAAGAAGGAGAGGCGGAAGCGGCTTACGGCCGTTACCTGAAATCCCTGCATCTGCTCCTCTACCTGGCGCGGGCAGAAAGTGAACCCCTGCCCACCAACGACCTGATACCGGACATTGACCGGGTGGTTGAGGCGTTGGCCGATTTTCACCTGCCCGGCGAAAGCTGCGTCCGGCTGCTTGGCTATTATGAGCAGATGGGGGATTATACGGCCGTGGAAAATCTACTCTTCGACTGGCTGGAAAACAGCCCACCCGAACTCTACGGCGAGGCCAACCCGGCCCAGGCCGGTCTGGAAATCTTCGAGCGGCTGCTCCAACTGCCCGACGCCACCCTGGAACAAGGCGGCCTCACCCGCGAAGAAGTGCAGATTGCCATACAAGACTTGTTAGATTTGGCTGAATAGGAAGGAATATGGCGGCTGGTGGCTGGTAAAACGTTTTCAACCAGCCACTAACCACCGGCCACCATTTTGGGAGAAAAACATGATTCGCAGAATTGTTGGCGTCATCTTCATTATTATTGCCATCATCGGCGCGGTGGTGGCGTATCAGGGGATGCAGCTTACTGACCGGTTTATTGACAACCTGGCGGCGAGTATGAAAAGCGCCCTGCAATTGACCAACGAGACGTTGACCAACGTGGAAAGTACGCTGGTAGTTTCCAAACAAACGCTCACCGACCTGGGCGCTACGCTGTCTACGATGGAAACGACGGCCGGGGATATGTCCACGGCCGTGCAAGACGCCGAACCGCTCATAGACCAGATCAGTACCGTTATTGCCAATGACGTGCCCAACAGCATTGAAACGTTGCAAGCCAGCATCCCCACCCTGGTCGAAGTGGCTACCGTCATTGATGATGCCCTGACCACCCTCAGCCGGTTCGAAATTGACCAGACCATTCCCTTCGTCAACTACCGCATTCAGTATGATCTGGGCATCAATTACAATCCGGAGGTGCCATTTGACCAGGCGGTAACGGAATTGGGTGGCAGCCTGGATGGGCTGCCGGAAACGCTGCGTGACCTGGAAAATGAATTACAGACCACCCAGGCCAGCCTGGGCACAATGGGCGACAACATGGATCAGTTAGCTACCGACATGGCCACGCTGAACGCCTCCATCGCCGAAGTGCAGCCCATCCTGGACGAGTACATCCGCATCATCACCGATGTAAACGACCGGATGCGGCTGGCCAGTGGCCAAATTGACGATCAGGCGGCGCAGGTGAAACAGATTTTCAATTTTATATTCCTTTGGATGCTGCTGTTTCAACTGGTGCCACTCTATCTGGGGCTGGAAATGGCCGCCGGCGAACGCGGTATTGAGCAGTATGTGACCGAAAAAGAGTTTGCCGAACGGATGGCGAAGTATGAAAAATTGCTGGCGCAATCCGAAAGTGACACGGCCGATAGCCCAGACACGGCCGTATCGTCGGCCTGACATATGGCAATCGTAGGGTCTGGCACGGCCGTATCCCGGACAATCGCGCC
>CAADGU010000209.1 GCA_900696625.1 uncultured Chloroflexota bacterium
TAAGGCCAGCCTCAATCCTAATCGAGGTGGTACATCGTGGGTGCGCATAGGTGGTGCATTGTTGGTGCGTATCGGTGGTGCATTGTTGGTGCAACTACCTGGCACATTATAGGCCGCATATTGACAGGGCCAAACCCCTCAAACCTCCAGCCTGATAACGAGCCACCCACCGTTCCATTGTGCGATATGAGCAGCCACGAGCTAGAGCCAGTTCCGCAATTTCAGAACGTTTAATAACACCATCCCGAACAATGGCGGCAATCAGTGAGAACCGTGTTGCTACTAACTCTGCGTCTGCATCATCCATTTCCTGCCAATCGGTGGGCTTCAGGCCCTCAATACCGCTTTTTCGATACGCCAACCACAACGATTTGAAGATTGGGAGCGGTACCATTACCTGAAAGGCCCGCTCGCTGAAAAGATCAGATTGGAACTTCTCAGATGACGCGCAGTTCCCAAGCATTTGTTTCCTGCGCAACGCTTCATCATAAATAATCTGTTCAAGACTTTGAAAATCCATTTCGACCTCCGTATTTGATCGTGTCTGTTTGGTTGCCAATGACAATATCCAACAGCCGATTGGCAAGGTAGCCAATCCGTTAGATGCAGCACGAGTGGAGTGTAATACTCTACTCGTGCTGCGATTACACTCAATACGAACACCCACTATCTCTCTGAATCCACATTCCGCAGCGCAAGGCCTAGAATGAAGAAAATGTTCAGGGTTCGCAGTACACTGCGGAATATGGCTTATTGATTACGTAACGCCGTTACGAAAGACAATTTAACAAAACAAATGGGGATCAAAGGGGATCATTAGGGATCGCGCTTCAAATTTCTCGTGTTCCATACACGATCAGGATAACCTGCCAATCGAAGCGTATGATTCAATTTCCACCGCAGACGCTTCACGGTGTCATCATGGTAATTCTCTCCAGTAGATAAATTAAAGAAACCAGCCGTAGCCAATTCATCCGCAATCAGGCCATTGTTAAGAGGGAGACGGCGACTAGCATACCGTTGCTGTATGTCAACAATTACCCGGTCGCGCGGTGTTAGAACTGTCTGCCAACCGTCATTATCTGACACACACGTTGAAACAGCTAAATGACCACTGACCGTTATATACCGCTGGTCATATAACCAGCCAACATAAGTACGCCAATAGCGGTCAATAAAAAGGCTGAATTCTATGGGAATACATGCGCATGTTTTTCGGCGAACAATGCACACACAGATCGTCCCGTGAGTGAAAAATTTGACTCGAAGCGCAGGGTACGGCTCACATCGGCTGCACATGTAAACAAGGGGCATGTTGTTGCTGTATACCCAAACATCCGCTGTAACACAGATATTTCCGCTACCAACACAATCAGGCAATTCAACCTGAATTGCACTAGCGGCATATGTTTGACTACATGCTAACAGTCCAGATACCGCAGTTGCCGGGGCACAGTGAATAACGAACTCAGATGTGGAAAAAATTGGTTCTGCCATTTCATAAACCTCCAGAAACAATCCAATTTTGTGGAATTGAAATTGATCTGTACCTCATACGAGGTACGATTCATACAATGACCGTTTTCCGAAAGCGGCCAAACACTTCACATTTCCTGCAAGGTCTGGTATACTGGCATAGACATACCTGGGCAGGTCAATTCCAGGTTAAAGTAATTAAGCGGGTTAAATGGTCGCACATTTACCCCGCTTTTTATTTAATAATCATTCACTATACCTCCTCATATTCTGACCTATGTTTATCAGAATGTGCATAAACAGTAAAGACACCTCTAAATAGAGTTAAAGAAACGAATATGTCTAAAAAGGTCATTCTTGTCATTTTCATTCCCGCCTACGTGGGAATGACAGTCGTTGATGATCGTTTTTAGAGACTATCTACTTGTTCACCATTGTTTTTATCACTGCTAGATTGGAAATCTGATCGGCCCCCTTAAACTGTTGTCCAATCTGTCCACTACTAGAACTGACTTCCTGAACCTCCTCCGCCGCACGGCGTATCAGCCAGCGTAGTGTATCTGAGCGATTGCGTTCCAGCGCGTTCGACACCAACTGTAATTCGCGGCGAATTTCCTCACTGCATAAAAATGTGATTCGTTCTGAGTTATTCATGGTAGCATTGTAATAAAATGTGAACATCGGGTAAATCAAAAAACCGCTACAAATTCCGAAAAACCGCTACGAAGTGAACTAAAAACACATATGTAGAGGGTTAATCAATCCATTATGGTGCGAAACATACGCCGGTATTTGCGAATCGCCTGTGGGGACAAACCGAATGTCTCGTGGAACTTTATATTGGAATAGCCAGAGATTTTAAGTGCCTCTTTGGCCGCAACAATAACATATCGTTGCAGCCGCGAATACGCTCCCCGATGCCACTGTCTGGATACAGCTTCTACCTCTTGTAGTTTTGTAAACGTCAAAAATTTGCTTGTGTGAAATGGGGTAGGGCACATGAGTTCACAATTTGAGTTTGGGAATATCAATGAACAGTTCTTTTCGTCCACTAGACAGCCAAACGCATTTGCGTAATCCACAATCAGAACTGTATTGACGTAATTATTCTCCCACCCCATAACAATCATGTTCCAGAAGTGTTCATCGTATATTTTAGAGAACAATTCCAGGTATTTGTTCCATTCAGATTTGACCAGAATATCCCCAGCCTCTTTATTCAATCTCTGAACGGCGGACGCGATCTCCTCATCTGGAACATTTAGTAATCTCAACAGCTGCTGTATAGAAGCAATAAGTTGTGGCTGATGTAAATTCGTGTCTTCCAGATTCAGACTGTAATATGAGCAAACCAAATTTGGATAATACAATGATAGTTCTATGTATGGAGTGATTATATGACGCAATTCTGAATGAAGAATTTTGGGTATAGGCATTTGGCTGTTTGCGATCAAAATGCTGAGGAGTGGTATCTGTCGAGTTCTTGATCTCAACAATTCATAATTATCAAATCTATCTTCCCAACGGCCGTAGAATACACAACTCTCAAGCCCTTCAACCTGGGCCAATAATTCATAAATGTTTTCAGGAAATTGATAATAGTTTTGAATAGTTAAGAATCTCATGTTCAGGGATATTCACTTCAGAGATAGGATTACATTATATGTATTTCATTATAATTCTCTGAAATAACTTTCCCCTGGACAATAATGCGAATCTATCGTCGAATATGTCATGTTGGCGAGTAAATACGCAAACTACTGCAATCGCAACGAGGTGTTGCTTACCATCTCACAGCAAATTGACCGATAACTTACCGACTGTCACCGGCCTTTAGACCGAGTAACGTTGGCTTTATTAGATGCCGGGCAGAGCAGGCTCGCAGCAAGTGTTAAGCAAAGTATCATTGCTGCGATTTGCTTGAGAAAAGGTATGCTATTCATGGGTCATTCAATTTACTGTCAAACGAACGTTTCTTCGGGATAGGGGTCAAAATGGGTTTCTGTGGTCAGATACGCATCTTTCTGGCAGATCATTATCAACGGCCGTAGCAAAATAGGAATCAAAGCTGCCTGCACAAAGTAGACTTTAGGCCAGGTGTACCACAACACCTGCACAACGGTGCGGATAGGGAACTGCTCTAAGGAGGGGCTATCGCCAGAGCTCCTTTGACGCTCAGATTCATCCTGAAGCAAAAAAGCCTTTAACTGCGCGGATAGAGAGTTTGGGGGTATCCAGTTTTGATTAGTCAGGTACAGTTTGACTTCCTCTGCTCCGCAGAGCATACACCCTTTTCCAAAGGCACAACTGGTTAGAGTCTGTGCTTGATCATATAACAATCCATATTCTCGTTCATTTGCCCATAAACGGCCGTAACTCAGCAACCGCTCCTTGACCTCCGGCAAGAATACAACCTGCTTCAATGGCGAGGACAAGAGGAACCATGCCATCCTCTGCCTGTGTTCTGTTTCTTGTTGCTCTTTCTCATATTGGATGGCCCTGCCTCTGCTTCGTTCAGCAGCCATTGTTTCCTGACAGGATTTGCAGAATCGTGAATCTTCAATTGGCTGATACCCACCCTTGATGCGCTTTTCCACCGCCTCGATAGTGACACCACACCGGCTGCACGGTCTTGTGATTTTCCGACCCAACAGGTACCGAAGTGTGCCAACGGAAACATTGAGTGCTTTAGCCAACGATTTTACGACCGGCAGATCATACAATTGGTCAGCAATTGCCAGCATCTCATCTGTGATCTCACCTTCCGATCTCTCAGACAAAGCCGCAAAATGAACTTGAATTATCTGATCCATCTCGTGACGAGTAGCTGGCACATCCAATAGGCCCTGTAGCTGATTTGCCAGATGAATAATTGACCTGTTGCGTTCATCTTCAGAGAGAGATGCCATTTTTCACCTTCAACGAAAATCAGGATTACTTCACTGCCTGGACTAGATGCTGCCGTTATTGTGATGCCTGATAGGTTATTCTGACACCATCCATCAAGCGACCGCTCACAAATGCCTCTGCCAACACCTGAGCCGCTTCCCATTGTATAGAGCGGACGACCTCATAAGCCGCACCATCGGTTTTTATGTATCTCAGGTTCAAATTAGCCAGAAACATGGCAAGCATATCGGCCCTTATCAGCACAAGAGGCTGAGGGTCTTTGTCACCTTCCAATAGACCCATTACCACCCCCTCTCCCAATAGCGGGTGTGTGATGAGTGCCGCTATCTGCTCTTTTGGATGCAGGCTAAAACTCTGTAATAGTTTCTCTAGCTCGGTATACAAATGGTCATCATTTCCCCGATAAACTGGCAGGGTGACATGCCCTACCCGAATTTCCGGTAATCGGACGATTGCTAACGTTGCCTCACTTTCGATGGTGTGCATGATCATTTCCTCCATCAGCATTCAGTAATGAGATGCACAATCGCATAACCCAGCATGACCAACAAAAAACGGCCGTTTCTCGCAACCAAATGCAAAAAACGGCCGTTATCCAGGCTATGCCAGGTACCACTCCCTACCCGCTTCAGGTAGGATTTGATACACTTTTGCGCAGCCCGTGACCTGTTTCGGCAGGTTGCGGGTTAGATGTCGGGTGGGTGTTCGCGCACCCATCCGGCATTGCGACGTGAGTTATGCGATTGTTGTGGAGATTATAGACCCCTGTTAATCTTCCTGTCAACGAGCTGCAAACGAATGTTCTAACAACCAGGCGAAACTCTCTCGTCAATAAGAACGCCCCCTTCATCACCGCAACCCACTCACTTTATCCGCCAGCACATTTGTCACGCCACCCTGCTGCTGTACCTGGCCCTGGGCAAGCAAGAGTCGCTCACTGCGAATAGTGGAACGGTAACGGCCGTACACCTGCGGACTGACGATCACATTCATCATGCCGGCTTCATCCTCCAACGTCAGAAAATGAAAGCCTTTGGCGGTGGGTGGGGATTGGTGAACCACCAGCAGCCCAGCCACCTGTACCCATTGACCATCGGGCACGGCCGTGACTTCCTGACTGCCCAGGATGTAATGCTTCCTTAATTCTGCCCGGTACAGGGCCATGATGTGGTCGCCAGGCGATAGCCCCAGGACGGACTGCTCGGCTAACATCGCTTCAGCAGTGGTCAGGGGTGGTAGAGAAACAGGTTCAGGTGTGATGTCCAGCGGTAGGCCATTTTCGGGCAGGTGCAGGGTGCCCAATTCCCACAGCAGTTGGCGGCGGGGCAGGCTCCAACCATCCATTGCCCCACACAGAATGAGGTTTTCAGTGATGGTGCGGGGCAGGTGGGTGCGCTGGCAGAAGTCGGCTAAGGAGGTAAACGGCCGTTGCATACGGCCGTCCATGATACGGTCAATGTGTTCTTCATGGAAGCCTTTCACGTAGTTGAACCCTAAGCGGATGCCGTTCCCTTCCAGGCCGCATGTAGGCTGGCTGGTATGGATGTCCACCGGCAAGACGGGGAAACCCTGCCGCCGCAGTTCGTTGACCAATACGGCCGCATTCCAAAAGCCCATCGGCTGGTTGTTGAGCAGGGCGGCATAAAAGGCGTGGGGATAATACCGTTTCAACCAGGCAGATTGGTACACCAGCACGGCAAAGGCGGCGGCATGGCTCTTGGCAAAGGAGTAACCGCCAAAGGCTAATAACTGCTCAAAGACGGTTTCGGCGATAACGGGCGTCACCCCTTTGGCTTGTGCGCCGGTGATAAAGGCAGCCCGGAACTTCTCAATTTCCTCAGTGGCTCGTTTGGCGCTCAATGCCCGGCGTAGCTGTTCCCCCTGCCCTGGCGTGAATCCGGCCAGGTCACGGGCTACTTTTAAGACCTGTTCTTGAAAGAGGATAACGCCCAATGTTTCCGCTAATGCCGGTTCCAACAAGGGGTGCAAATAGGTGACGGGTTCTAATCCCTGACGGCGGCGCAGGTAAGGATGCACCATGTTGCCTTGAATGGGGCCGGGGCGAATGAGGGAGATAGCCACGATCAGGTCATTGAAACAGGTGGGTTTCAACCGGGGCAGCATTTGCGCCTGGGCGCGGGATTCAACCTGAAAGACGCCGATGGTATCGGCTGTGCCTATCATCTCATAGATGGCCGTATCCGTGAAAGCCAGTGTGTCCAAATCCGGTCGCTCCCCTGTGCTTTCGCCAATCAGGGCCGCCGCGTCACTGATAGCGGACAACATGCGTAAACCCAAAATATCTATCTTCACCAACCCTACATCTTCTAGGGCTTCTTTGTCCCATTGCACCACTACCCGGTCAGGCATGGTGGCCGGTTCGGTGGGCACACGGCCCATGAGTGGGGAGCCGGTGATGATCATGCCGCCAGAGTGGATGCCCAGATGCCGGGGGAAACCTTCAATTTGTTCACCCAGGTCAAGCAGCAGCTTGAGGGCACCCTGTTCGGTTTCATTGTCTGCTTTCGGAGATTGAGCCATTTCCAGAGCATGAACGGCCGTTGCTACCAGTTCGGGCGTCAGCCCCAATGCCTTGCCGATGTCCCGAATGGCACTTTTGGCGCGAAAGGTCACAAACGTACAGGCCATTGCCGTGTGGTCTGCACCGTAACGGCCGTAAAGGTATTGGATCACCTCCTCGCGCCGGGCAGCGTCAAAGTCCAGGTCAATGTCCGGGGCAATGGCTCTTTCCTGGCTCAAGAAACGTTCAAATACCAGGTCGTGGGCGATGGGGTCAACGGGGCTGATGTTGAGTAGATAGGCGACTAAGGAGTTGGCCGCCGATCCCCGCCCCTGGCAGCGAATCCCGTTCTGACGGGCATAACGCACAATGTCCCAGACAATCAGAAAGTAGTTTGCCAGCCCTGCCCTTTCAATGATGGTCAGTTCGTGGTTGACCTGCTCCTGGAGACGGCTGGCTGGTTGGGGGTAACGTTGGCCGATGGCTTCCTGACACAAACGGCGCAAGTAGGCTCCGGTACTCATGCCGTGTGGGGTGGGAAAGGAGGGCAGGTCTTGGAGACCGTAATGCAGTTCAAACTGGCAACGGCCGGCGATGTGCAGCGTGTTGGCAATGGCCTGGGGCTGGTCAGGAAAAAGGGCGGCCATTTGCCCGGCCGTTTTCAAGTAATACTCCCCGTTCAAGCGGCGGAGATGAGCGGATTCATCGAGCGTGGTCAGGTGACGGATGCAGACCAGGACATCTTGCAGTTGGTGGCGTTCGGGGGTGTGGTAATGGACGTTGTTCGTGACCACACAGGGCAGTTTCAGGTGATGGGCTAAGGCGGTGAGACGGCCGTTGCGTAAACCATCATCGGGCCGGTAATGGTTTTGTAGTTCGATGTAGAAGTTGTCACGGCCAAACAGGTCAAGATAGCGACGGGCGGCGGATACGGCCGTTTTACGGCTAATTTGGCGGCTTTTACGGGAAGACACGGCCGTTGCCAGCAGTCCATGACGACAGCCGGAGAGGGCGATGAGGCCGTTGGTACAGCCGGTCAATTCGGCGAAGGGCAGCACAGCCTGGCCTTTAGGGGCGTTGTGTTGGGCGCGGCTGATAAGGTAACAAAGATTGTGCCAGCCGGCCTGGTTTTCCACCAGCAAGGTCAGATGATGGCTGTGGTCAGGGTTATCGTCTTCAGCTAATGTGAGTTCGGCACCCAGAATGGGTTGAATACCATATTCTTGGGCAGCGCGGATGAAACGGGCCGCGCCATAGACGGCGTTATGATCCGTCAAAGCCAGGGCAGACATGCCCAATTGAGCCGCCCGGCTAACCAGTTCTTCTGGATGGCTGGCCCCGTCCAACAGGCTGAAATTGGAATGGCAGTGGAGTTCGATGTAGATATTCATGTGTTTAAGTGTTCAGGTGTTTACGTGAACACCTGAACACGTAAGCACCTGA
The DNA here is from genome assembly GCA_900696625.1 of uncultured Chloroflexota bacterium. Lineage (GTDB taxonomy): Bacteria > Chloroflexota > Anaerolineae > Promineifilales > Promineifilaceae > CAADGU01. Next base: position 8,351 of record CAADGU010000209.1, read on the forward strand.
ACACTCAGTCATAGAGGCGCTGCAAGTACCAGTCGCCGGTATGCAGGTCGTGGAAGATGACAACGAGCAGGCCGGTGGTGGTGGTGACTTTGAAGTAGTCGCGCCAGATACCTTCGCGCCACCATTCCATCTGCACACGCCAGCGATTGTTGATGGCTTCGATAGGGTGCATCTGCCCATGCCAGGTGAAACGGCCGGGGATGCCGGGACTGCTCAAGACTACCTGGATGGATGAGCCGTCAGGCCAGAGCCGGGTCATGGGCAAACGGCCGTAACTGAAAACGTCTTTCCGGCAAGGGGTGATGGGGTTCGGTCACGACAGGCTGGTAGAAACGGCCGTCTTGGTATCTAGCCGCCAGGTTGTGGGCGGTTTGTTGGAGACGGTTGGCGACGGCTACCGAAGCAGTAGCTTCGCCCGTACCAGGGAAAAGGCTCAATTGTTGAGCAGATGCCGGGGTTAAGTCAGGCAGGGTGAGCGTCACGGCCGTGATACCCGAAGTGAGATTCAGGGCAGCGATGACCGTCTGGCAGGCTGTGAGGATGGGCAGGGGTTCGGCGGTGGGCTGGCGTAAGGTGACGGTTTGCTGATGGATACGGCCGTCGGCCATTTCCAGAGTTAATTGCACCATGCGTCCGGCAAGGACGGCCGTTTGCAGACGGCGGCTGAGTTCGTTCACCATGTCGGTGAGGACGGCCGTTAAGACCTGTAAATTGTCTATCGGCTCAGTAAATACCTGCCTGATTGTTTCCTGTTGGGCGGCCGGTTGGGGTTGAATCGGTTCCTCGCCCTGGCCCTGAGCCAGTTGGTAGGGATGGGTAATGGGAAAGCCAAACTGCTCTTGCAGGGCAGGTAGGGGCAGGGCCGCCAACTGGCCTAAGGTGCGAATGCCCATCAGGTGCAGGCGGCGGTTGGTTTCTTTATCTAGAGGCAGGAAAGCCAGGGGCCGAGATGCCAGGAATGAAGTATGTTTTTCTGGCTCAACTGGTAACAGATGGTTTGGGCGGGAGACGGTGGCGGCGATTTGGGCAATGAATTTATCGGCTGACAGGCCGATGGTGGGGGCAAAGCTGGTTTCGGCGCGTAGCTGCTGGCCCATTGTTTGCATGAAGGGGATGGCTTCTTTCAGGGGCAGGCCGTCCAGGTCAAGACAGTAGCGGGCGGGCAGCGTACGGCCGTGTGCGGTGCGGTGCAGCGTGGAATCGGCAAAAGAGTGCCACAGTTCTTGGGGTTCGATGTCGGGGGAGAAGTCGGTGAGGATGTCGGTCACTTCGGCGGAGACACGGCCGTAAAAGGGCTGTTGGGCAGGGACAAAGTGGGAATCGGGTGAAAGCACCTGTACCAGGCGCAAGGACATCCCAGCGTTGACACCTTGCCGGGCTACTTCCTGGGAAAAGGCGTAAATGGGTTTGGCTTCCCAGGGCTGGCCGCCAATGGCTAGGGGTTGGGGAGTGAGGGTGTCATTTGCGCGGCGTTCAACAGCAGCGGCAAAGTAAGGGATGGTCAGGCAGGCGATCATGGCACTTCCTCCTGAAAGCCATCTCCTTGTACTGTGCCGTTAAAGGTGATGGTGAGGGGGACGGTGTGCCCGGCTGGCCCCAACTTGTTTTTGATGATCTGCACCTGGGCGGCATAACCGCGTATATCTTGCCGCCGGTAGAGCCAGCGTTCTTTTTGGATGAGCAGGCGCAGGCTGGCATAGTGGGGCAAGGCGGCCTGGGCGGGATAGGGTGAGAGGGAACCATCGCTAGTGGTTTGGAGGGAGGTCAAACAAAGCAAGACCGCGCCGCTTTGGTGGAGGGGGGCCAGCAGACGGCCGAGGGCGGATGATAATGGTTCCTGGTGGGTGGTTTGCAGCGATAGGGGCATATCCAACAGGAGCAGGGCAAAACCACCATTGACGGCAAAGTCGGGCAACATGGCGATGGCCTGTTTGCCATTGTAGGGATGCACCAGCAGCATCTGGCGCAGGTTGACGCCGCAGCGGTGGGCATAGTCGGGGTCAAAGGTGTGGGGCACATCCAGGTAGACGGCCGTACCCCCCTGCCCCTGGACACTGGCGATAATTTTCAAGGCCAGGGTAGACATGCCAGAGGTGGGCATACCGATGAGTTCGCTGATACGGCCGTGTGGCAAGCCACCGATACCCAAAGCGGCATCCAGGTCAGGGAAGCCGGTGGGCAGGTGGGGGATGGGTTCTGCTGCTGTTTGTTTAAGTGGCCGGATGGCTTTGAGACCAAATCGTTGTTGGATACCAGAAACAGTCTTTTCAAACCGCTGTTTTTTATCGTTGTCCGCCACATGCTCTCCTCTTGCGCCCAATGGATAAAGGTTGGGGGTTCAGAACGGATGTTCCAGGCGGGGATTGTAGCAGGGCTTTCAGTACCGTAGTACCAGTTGGGGGTGAAAGGGGCGTGAAGGTTACGGCCGTTGTGACAGATGGTGTCACCCTGGCCGATTCCTGAATGATTTGGACATGGCCATTATGCGGGGAACGTCCGTTTGGCTTAAAACGACACCGTCTGTTCAACCAACTTGTTTTTTGACCCACCCCCCTGCTGTACTCGGTGTTCGTTTAGCCTTCCTCAGCCTGCTTTAGAATCTGCCGGGCTGTAGTTACCTGCTGTGCATATTGTCGCAGTGAAGCCGTCAGGTCTTCGCCAGAGTCAATGCCCAGAAACCGTTTGTCCGCTGCTAAATCCAGACTGCTTGTTCCCTTTGCCTCAAGAACAATTGACCGTGAATCCGATTCAAAAATCTGCTTACAGCAGCGTTCAAAAGAGTCTCGAATGATGTTGCCTGCTTCTTGCGACAGGTAATTGGGGTCGGCGGCCAGCAACAATTGCGCCTCCTTGATCAGCAACTTGCACTCATCCCATAGTTGTGTGCGCTCTTCTGCTCTGGCAAAGGGATCGGCGGCCAATCGCTGCGCCGACTCTTCAGCCTGCCGCAGCTTGTCGGCCCACACCGCGCCATCATTCAGGTCGCGCTTGCGAGCGGGCAGCACCCGGACATCCAGGATGACATAGGAAAGCTGCGAAATGGGTTTACCATCGGCTAACAACCCACCACCGGCCACGCTGAGGGTGGGCATAGGAGAAGGCAGGGGATTTGCCGGGTCACGTGTACCTAAGATGACGTAATACCCGTCTCGCAGATCATTGGCCGGTATGTTGAAATCCCCGTTGAATTGGAGGATGGGCTGTTGTTCGGCCGGTTCCAGGAAGGTCTGAATGAGCTTTTGGGACAGGCTGCCAATGGTTTTTGCTACCAGGGCTGTGCCGGGAGCCAGAGAGACCGCCGTCAAAAACGCATCACTGTTGATCAGCCCGGCCAGATCAACCAAACGGTTCTTTTTGTCCAGCAGAAACTCGATAGAGATGGAGACATGGGTCATGGTGGCAGGTACCAGGTTAATGAGATTGGGGCTGAGACCCAACTGCTCGGCCTGCTGGCGTTTGACGGCGCGAGAACGTTGCAGTGCTTTAAGTGGGTCAGCGCCTAACAGCCGGTGATTGAGCGAAACCTGGGAGGTGACGAGAAGCTGATTCACCTTTTCCCAGATTGGCCCGTTGAACGCAGCCTGGGCGCTGTGGACTTTAATAAAGAAGTAATTCTCGCCGGGCTGCACAGGCGGTGCGTCGCCGTCGCGGGGCAGGTAAATGGGGATCGTGGTGCCGGTGGGGGCATAGGGTTTAGCGGGTGGGTTGAACATCGCTTGTCTCCTGTTGATAAGCGGCCAATTACAAGCCGTAAAAAGCAAAAGCGGCCCAATGGTATGGGTCGGCAAAGGGGGTTTTCTTCTGGTTTTCGGCCAGGGTGAAATCAAGGTAGTTGGTCTCGGCCAGGGCGTGAGCCATGCGTCCGGCAGGGAGCGGAGCGTCTGGCGCAGCCGCCATATAGGTGGCAAAGAGGCCAGCCAGGTCTGCGACAGTCAGGTGGCGTAACCACTGTTGGGTAGCCTGCAAAGCGACTGCCGGTTCCTGCCCCTTCTCCCAATGCAGATGGTAGAAATGATCCATGAAGAGGGCGGTGGACAGGTCATCCACCGGCCACAGGCTGCCCAGAACACCCACCGCGCCTGCTTGCAGGAAAGCGGCGGGCAGGCCAATAAATTCATCCGGCAGGTTATTGTAGTCGGTGATAGCCGTCTGGCAGGCGGAGAGGACGGCCAGGCGTGTGCCGTTGAGGGGGTGATCGTCCAAAATCTGGCGCAGGGTAAGTGGTTCACCACCGCTGAGGATGAGGCCGGAGTGAAGCGGCTGATCGGGGTCGAACTGCCCGTGACAGGCGAAGTGCAGGTAACGGGCGGTGGTTAAGGCAGCGGTGATGGCGGTATGGGTGGCAGCCGTTTCACAGTATAGGTGCGGTGTGCCGCCAAACCGCAGGGCGATTTCTTCCGCTTCCGGGCGGGCAAAGCGCAGGGGGTGTATTTTCGCTGGCAGGGGCAGGGGATTGCCGACGGCCAGCAGCGTGGTGGACTGGCCTTGACCAGAAGTCAGGCGGCGGCGGCTGGCAGCTAGGGCGCGGGCGGAGGGCGCATAACTGACGGTATAGCTCTCCCCAAAGATGGCGGCGCTGCCATTCAGCGGCGTGTAGGCGGCGTGCAGGGGGAGCAGGTTGAGCCGCCCACCGGGGATAAGGGTGAGGCGGGTCAGACCCAATTCCCCCAGGCGGTGAGCCAACGGGGACAGCAGCTTTTCGCCCAGCAGTGGCAACCCCTCATCCAGGGCGGTGCGCAGCCGGGAGCCTCCCCACAACTGGCCGGGCAGGTAGCCGCCCTGTAACTGGCCGTTTTCCCGTTTGACCAGGAACGTGTTGAGTTCTTCTTCTGTGAAGGCATCGGCCCAAAGGGGTTCAATTGAGACATTCGATGTTTTTGAAACATCGAATGTCTGCGGGTGGTGCAGGAGAAGGCACAGGCTGCCCACCGGAGTAGTGACCAGATAAACCAGTGGTTGGCCGGGTTGCACAGCGGCCACGATGCTGGCAAAGTCCGCCGGCTGAAGGAATTGAGCATAGTCTGGAAGCTGGCGAATGGCAGGGATGGCCGCCTGTAATTCGTCTCTGGCCTGCTGCATCTGGCGGCGGTGGGCAGGCCAGTCAGGTGGTTGATCGGCAGGGGCGAGTCGCTGCTGCCGTTCGGCCGCCTCCAACTGGTGCAGCCGTCCGGCGGCCGCCTGGTACTGCTGGAAGAGGGATGGCGCTTGCTGCTGCACCTGGCGCAAATCGGCTTCGTCGCGGGCCAGCCGGTCATTCAAGGCGCGCGCCTGGCCCTGTTCCAGCAGCGTCACCGCGCCGGGCAAATCCCCCAAGCGAGCCTGGGCATAAGCAGCCTGGGCATACAACCCCTGTCCTTCACGCTGCCAGCTTTGCTGCTCGTGCTGCAAGAGTTGTGCCTGGTAGAGTTGTTCCAGGGCTGCCAGGCCATATTGGAAAGCGCGAACCGCTTCGTCCCAGGTATGTCGCGTTAAAGCCCATCTTCCCCAGCTGCGAGCTGCGCGTAGCGCTTCACCAATTTGCTGCTTTTGTCCCAACTGACACGCTTGCTCGTAGACGTGGATGGCTTCTTCCAGGTCGGCCAACTGGCCGGTGCGGGCGTAGCGGTCGCTGAGGCCAGCCCCCAGGTTGTTGAGGTGGCCGGGCAGGTTGAGGGAATCGGGCGTGGTGGCAGCTACGGCCGTCTGCCAGACGCGGATCGCTTCATCCAGGTCGGCCAACTGGCCGCTGTGGCCGTAGCGGGCGTGGAGGCCAGCCCCCAGGTTGTTGAGGTAGCCGGACAGGTTGGGGGAATCGGGCAGAGTGCGGCTGACAACCGTTCGAGAAACGCGGATGGCTTCATCCAGGTCGGCCAACTGTCCCGTACGGGCGTAGCGGTCGCGGAGGCCAGTCCCCAGGTTGTTGAGGTACATGGGCAGGTGGGGCGAATCGGACGGGGTGTGTCTGACGGCCTCTTGCCGATTGCGGATGGCTTCTTCCAGGTCGGCCAACTGGCCGCTACGGCTGTAGCGATGGCTCAACCCAAGCCCCAGGTTGTTGAGGAAAGCAGGCAGGTGGAGCGAATCGGGCGGTGTGCGCTGCACGGCCGTTTGCCAAGCTTGAATGGCCGCATCCAGGTCGGCCAGCTGGCCGCTGCGGCCGTAGCGGTCGCGGAGGCCAGCCCCCAGGTTGCTCAGGAGAACAGGCAGGTCGGGCAAGTCAGGCGAGGTGGCAGCTACGGCTTCCTGATAAGCGTCAATGGCCGCATCCAGGTCGGCCAGTTGGCTGCTGCGAGCGTAGCGGTCGCTGAGGCCAGTCCCTAGGTTGCTGAGGTTACGGGGCAGGTCGGGGGAATCGGGCGGGGTGGCGGCTACGGCCGTCTGATAGACGCGGATGGCTTCTTCCAGGTCGGCCAGTTGGCCGGTGCGGGCGTAGCGGGCGCGGAGGCCAGTCCCCAGGTTGTTGAGGTAGCTGGGTAGGTCGGGGGAATCGGGCGGGGTGGCGGTTACGGCCGTCTGCCACAGTTGCAGGGCACGGTTAAGGTCAGCCGTCTGCCCCCGCGCCCAGTAGCGGTCCAAAAAAACGTTGCCGCCATTGTTGAACGCTACCAGTTGGAAGCGGTCTGGCGTGGCGGGGAAAGTGGGGTGGTTGAAGATGCGCTCCCAGGCAGCCGCGGCTTCGTCCAGCCCGCGCTGGTCGCCATGCTGCAGGTAGCGATCTTCGCTGGCCTGTGCCTGCTGCCACTCGGCCTGGAATTGGGGCGGCACGTCGGGGTCGCTACTCAGGGCCGCGGCTAACTTTGCCTGCAAATCGGGGCGGGCCGTCAGCAATTGCTGCATATCCTCTACACTGTTAATTTCTACGCCGCTTTGCATCAGTTCCGCCAGCACCTCACGCACCCCGGCAGGTGGATTTTCCACGAATTGTTGTAAGTCGGCCAACAGTGGGAGTATGGCGGTGTCTTCGTCGCCGGCCATCTGGTGGACAGCGGCTTCCAGTTGGCGGTATGCTTCCGGGTCTTCCTGCCGCAGCCGGTCTAATTCCTGCTCCATCTGCGCCATCATCTGGCGCTGGGCCGCTTCCGGGTCGTCGCTCAGGGTGGCGGGCAGCAAGGGGCGGGGGACAACGGGCATGTTTTTCAGCCAGCCATCCTGCCAGGCAGCGCCTAGGGCATCGTGCAACCAGCGCAGCAGCCAAGCGACCTGTTCCTGGTCTTGCTCCTGACTGGTTTGCTGGGCCGGGGAAAAAAGCAGGGGCGGCGAATCGCCGGGGCGGTAAAGCAGCAGGGGGGCGCCCGCCTGCCCTTCATAGCCGCAGTGGGAGCAGGGAGTATCGTGCAGTGTCCCGCCCTGGAGGCGGGCCAGCAAGTCGGGGCGCTGGCCTGCGTCTACAATGAGCCAGATGTCGGCGGTAAAGGGTTGCCTGCACTGCGGGCAGGTGAAAGAGGTGGTCTGGCTGAGGCTGTGGTTCATGTTGTTATCTCCGCCGGGGTCAGGCTGGCCCCGGCATGGCTGGCTGGCAATTGGCCGTGTGATTGTGAGAATTGTAATGGGCAAGGGCAAAAGGTTCAACCGGGGCAGCAACTAAAGACGGATAGATGGACGGGGAATTGCTCCCACGTGGGAAGATAATCATACAGGGCATTGAAGTGAACGGCCGTTGTAATGAATGGTGCCACCCTTGCTGATTTCTGAATGAGACCCAAAAATACAGCAAACGGCCGTTATCAGGGCGTGGTAACGGCCGTAACCCTTTAACTTTCACAACCTACCCCGTCGTTGTCCCGGTCGAAGCCGTGTGGGTCTGGTTCTAAGACCGTAAAGTTTCGGTAGGGAATTTGTCCACAATCCAGGTCTGGTGGCGGCGGGGGGATGCACACGGTGGGGTAGGATGGGTCACAGTTGGATGGTGGTGGGGGGGGTGGTTCTGTTGGCGGAACAGGTACGGCCGTCGGCACAGGTTCAGGCGTAGACACGGCCGTTGGCGCGGCTTCAGATGTGTTTGTGGGTTGTGGGGGCGCGGTGGCTGTTTGCACAGGCTGGGAGGTGTTGGTGGGTAACGGTGGGCTGGTAGGCTGGGGGGTATTGGTTGCCACTGTCTGGCCCCACAAGCCTGCCCCAGTGTTACGCGCTTCCTCTTGTAATGCGGTAAATTCGGATTGGTGGGCTACATCGGGCGGGAAGGTGGCGACGAGGGCAAACCCTTGTTTGACCAGTTCGGCATTGACAAACGTACCATCAGCCAGATAGACGTAACGCAGTAAACGGCCGTATCTATCGGTTTCGGACACGTCTTTGACCAGGGTGACGGTTTGGCCTTCGACCAGTTGGCGGTTGGCTTCGGTGGCTTCATCAAAAAAGGGATCGCCCCTTTCTGGCGTGTCCATGCCGATATAACGGAGGCGGTATGTCTGGCCGTTGATTTCTACTTCGATGGTATCCCCGTCAATGATGCGGGTGACGGCGGCTAAGTCCCCGATGGCTAAATCTCCGGTTACTTCCGCCCCGCTACCCATGGTGGTCTGCCCTGTTTCGGGTTCATTTGGGAGGGTGGGGGATGGTCTGGCGGTGTTGGTGGGGCGAGGGGTATTGGTTGGTTCAGGTGAATTGATTGGGGTTGACGGGTTGTTAGTGGGGGGTGGTGGGGTATTACCTGGCTCTGGTGCGGATTCGGTTACTGATTCACGCTGGACATTTTCGGATAACGTTTCGGCTTCTATGATTTCACTGGTGGCTTGGGCGACTGCGGCATTTTCGTCTGAGGGTAAAAGAGCTATCAAGCCAACGCAGCCGCAGCACAGCATACAAAATGTGGTCAGTACAGCCGTCAGCCCTAACACGATCTTTTGCGGTTTGGATAAGTTGCGGGTGCGATCTACCATGGTTTTCCTCCCTTTCAGTCAGGTGGTGCAGGCTGACTGATAGGCATGGAAAGACCATAGAATGCCCGGCTTTCAACGCTCGTGACGGTGGTGTGTGGGTACGGCCGTCTCCCCTTCCCCTCTTTCCGTAGACAAATCCCCCACCTGTCTACTGTCTACTTTGTCTACCTGTCTACCCTGCCAAACGGCCGTGATCTCTTTTGTAAGGCACGCGGCCGTTAATAGAGTGGGTGCGGTCATGCCAGTTTGCTGACGGCCGTTTCCGCATCATAGGCCATTCGTGGAAAATTCGATATGATAGAAAGACAGTTAAAACAAGGAAAGCGTCCATGAACCATACTGTCCATAACAATATCGTCAGTTTTATTTGGGGTATTGCCGATGATGTGCTGCGCGATGTTTATGTGCGCGGCAAGTACCGCGATGTAATTCTGCCCATGACCGTCATTCGGCGGTTGGATATTTTATTGGAGCCGACCAAAGATAAGGTGCTGGAAATGCACAAGTTTTTGGAAGAAAACAAGATTGAGGCAGGCATTGCCCAATATCGGCCGATTACCGGCTACCCCTTCTACAACACCTCTCAATTTACGTTGCAGCGCCTGTACGATACGCCCAGCCACATAAAAGCCAACTTTACGGCCTATCTGAATGGTTTTAGCGAGAACGTGCAGGAGATCATTCGCAAGTTTAAGTTTCATAACCAGTTGGAAACGCTGGATGATGCCAACCGCCTGTATCCTTTGCTGGAAAAGTTTCTCTCACCGCGTATGAATTTGGGCGTGCATCCGGTGCAGGACGGCCGGGGTCACGTGCTGCATGAGGGCCTGTCGAATTTGGGCATGGGTTACGTGTTTGAGGAGTTGATTCGCCGCTTTAATGAGGAGAACAACGAGGAAGCGGGGGAGCACTTTACGCCGCGTGACATCATTCAGGTGATGGTGCATTTGCTGTTTGAGCCGGTGGCCGAGCAGATTGAGAGCGGCACGTATCTGGTGTATGACGGCGCCTGTGGCTCTGGTGGCATGTTGACGGAGGCGGAAAAGTATTTTTTGGCGTTGGCCGAGGCGCGGGGCAAGCGGGTATCGCTGGAACTGTATGGGCAAGAGGTGAACCCGGAGACCTATGCCATTTGCACGGCCGATATGCTCATCCAGGGGCGCAACCCGGAAAATATCGCTTTTGGTTCTACGCTGCGGCATGATGCCTTTATGCGGATGCTGTATGACTTCATGCTGTCGAATCCGCCCTATGGCAAGTCGTGGAGTGTGGATAAAGATTACATTTACGATGGTAAAAAGAAAGAGGTGATTGACCACCGTTTTACGGTGGGGCTGCCACGCAGCAGTGATGGGCAGTTGCTCTTTTTGGTCAATATGCTCAAGAAGATGAAGGAGACGCCGCGCGGCAGCCGTATTGCCCATGTACACAATGGCTCGGCCATGTTTACGGGGGATGCGGGGCAAGGGGAAAGCGATATTCGCAAGTGGGTTATTGAGAATGATTGGCTGGAGGCGATTATCGGGCTGCCGCTGAATATGTTTTATAACACGGGCATCGCCACCTATATTTGGGTGCTGAGCAATCGCAAGCCGGCACACCGCCGGGGCAAGGTGCAATTGATTGATGCGCGGGAACTGTATACCAAGCTGCGCAAGAATTTGGGCAGCAAAAATTGTGAGTTCACGGCCGATCACATTCGCCTGATCATGGACACTTTTTTGAAGTTTGAGGAAAGTGACATCAGCCAGATTTTTAACAATGAGGAGTTTGGCTACCACAAGATTACGGTGGAACGGCCGTTACGCCTGAAAACCCACGTGACGCCCGAACGCCTGGCCGCCTTCAAGGTGGATAATCCAGCGGATGGAGCGTTGGCCGAGGGGTTGGCAGCATTGGTGGGCAGTGAACCACAGCTTGATTTTAATGCGGTGCAGCAGCAGTTTCAGAAATGGTTGAAGGCGCAGGGACACAAAGCGACGGCCAAACAGGTGCAGGCGTTGTGGGCGGTGTTTACGGAAACGGACGAAGCGGCCGAGCCGGTGATTCAGAAGAAGCATAAGGATGGCGCGATAGAGTATGAGCCAGATAGCAACCTGCGCGATACGGAGAATGTGCCGTTGACGGAAACGATTGAGAGCTATTTTGCGCGGGAGGTGCTGCCTCATGTGCCAGATGCCTGGATTGATCACAGCAAGACGGTGCGCGGCTATGAGATTTCCTTTACCAAATACTTTTACCAGTACGCGCCGCTGCGTTCTCTTGAGGAGATTGTGGCCGATATTCGGGCTTTGGAAGCGGAAACAGATGGGATTTTGGAACAGATAGTTACGATTTAGGGGACAACGATGCAGAAAATTCATGGACAAAACCGCACAATTAACGATTTGTTAGATAAACGAAAATATGCGATTGATTATTACCAGCGTGAATATCGTTGGGCAACGAAACAGGTGCGCGAACTCATAGAGGATTTGACGGATAAATTTCTTGAAGATTATATCGAAGAGGATGATCCTGAAGCAGTAGAGGGTTACGGTCATTATTATTTGGGAACGGTGATTCTAAGTCACAAAAATGGCCGTGATTTCATTGTTGATGGGCAACAACGACTAACTACACTAACGCTGTTATTGATTTATTTACATAATTTACAAAAAGGTCGGACTGAAACGGTGTCGGTTGAAGGTTTGATATGTTCGGTAAAACATCGACGTCGCACTTTTAACATTGATGAAAAAGAACGTACTACCTGTATGGAGGCTCTCTTTAATGGTGAACCATTTGACCCAGATGGCAAACCTGAATCTGTACGGAACATCATCGCTCGTTATGAAGACATTGAGGAGATTTTTCCAGAGGAATTAACGAACAAAGCGTTGCTCTTCTTTATAGATTGGTTACTAGAAAATGTACACCTTGTGGAAATAACTGCCTTTTCCGACAGCGACGCATATACCATTTTTGAAACAACCAATGATCGTGGTTTATCTCTGACAGCGACGGAAATGCTGAAAGGATATTTGTTGGCAAATATCAATAGCAGCGATGCTAAAACGGATGCCAACGAATTATGGAAAAGTCGCATTTTACAGTTGAAGAATAAAGGCAAAGATGTAGACGCTGACTTCTTCAAAGCATGGCTGCGCAGTCAGTACGCGGAATCCATCCGTGAGCGCAAGCGGGGAGCTAAGCCCCAGGAATTCGACATAATTGGTACAGAATTTCATCGATTTGTGCGTGATGAAAATAAACGTATGGGGTTAAAAGGGAACCAGAATTATCTCAATTTTATTGTCAAAGACTTTGATTTTTATTCACGCCAATATCTTCGGTTGATAAACGCCGGCCAAACGCTGCAAAGTGGCCTGGAACATGTCTATTATAATGCCAATCACGGATTCACTCTGCAATATATGTTGCTGCTGGCTCCCATCAAGCCCACAGATGATATGGCAATAGCCAATCTCAAGTTCCGCCTGGTGGCCCAATATTTAGATATTTTGTTGAACCGGCGTATCTGGAATTACAAGAGTATCACCTATTCCACCTTGCAATATACAGTGTTTAATCTAATGAAAGAGATTCGGGGTTTAGCGCCAGAGCCACTGGCCCATCTCCTGGTTGATCGCCTAAACGCTGATAAGGAGACAACTTTTGCCACGACCAACAGGCTGGCTCTTCACCAACAAAATCGGTGGGCATTGCACCGGATTTTGGCGCGTTTCACGGATTATGTGGAGCGGCAGTCGGGTATGGGCAGCCGCTATGATGAGTACATTAACGCCAAAGGGAATCTGCGTTATGAGGTAGAACACATTTGGGCCAATCACCCAGAGCGACACACGGATGAATTTGAACACGCCAATGATTTTGGCGCTTACCGCAATCGCATTGGCGATCTGGTGCTGCTGCCAAAACAGTTTAATGCCAGCTATGGCGATTTGCCATATCAAGACAAGTATCCCCATTACCTCAGCCAAAATCTGTTGGTACGCAGCTTGCATGAGCAGTGTTATGCGCATCACCCGCAGTTTACGCGCTTTGTGCAGAACAGCGGGTTGCCTTTCCGGGCGCATGCACAATTCAAGAAAGCAGATTTGGATGCCCGGCAGGAGTTGTATCGTCAAATCGCGGAACAGGTTTGGAATCCGGCACAATTAACGGCCGTCTTGGGAGCATGATGCAACGGTATCCAGCATACAAAGATTCGTTTTTCGAGTGGCTTGGCAAAATACCTTCCCATTGGGAGGAAAAACGTGCTAAATGGTATTTTGACAAGATTGATGAACGCTCTGAAGCAGGTGATGAAGAATTATTGTCTGTATCTCATATCACAGGTGTTACCCCACGAAGCGAAAAAAACGTAACCATGTTTCAGGCTGAATCTTACGAAGGGCACAAGCTTTGCCAACCGGGTGATTTGGTCATCAACAGCATGTGGGCGTGGATGGCTGCATTAGGTGTTTCCCAATACGCTGGCATTGTTAGTTCAGCTTATGGTGTTTATCGGCCAAAAAGAAAAGACTTTTTCAATTCACAATACTTGGATTATCTGATGCGGATAAAAGGATATGCGGGTGAGTATCTTTGCCGGTCAAAGGGAATTTGGTCATCTCGCCTATTACTTGGCCCTGACGCATTTTTCAACATTCCAATAATTCATCCCCCACTTGAAGATCAAGATGCAATTGTGGCGTTTTTGGAGGAGCAAACGGCCGTTATCAACCAATTCCTCACCAACAAGCGGCGGCTGATTGCGTTGTTGGAGGAGCAGAAACAGGTGGTGATTAATACGGCCGTAACGCAAGGGTTGGATACGGCCGTGGCCCGCAAACCCTCCGGCATAGACTGGCTCGGCGACATCCCTGCCCATTGGACGGAAATCAAACTGTCCAGAGTGTCTAAAATCTTTAATGGTACAACTCCAAGCCGCAATCGGCCTGATTATTGGGAAGGGAATATCCCCTGGATTTCCAGTGGCAAAGTAAATGACTTTGTTGTGAGAACACCATCAGAGTATGTGACCGAAAAAGCCCTTGCAGAAAGCTCTATATCTTTAGTTCCCAAAGGTGCTGTAATTATTGGGATGATTGGACAAGGAAAAACAAGAGGTCTATCTGCATTGCTTGAAATTGAAGCTTGTATAAATCAGAATTTGGCTGCAATTGTCCCTAACCATCGGCTAGACGGGAAGTACCTTCACTACTTTCTTTTAGCATCTTACGAATTCATACGTGAGTATGGGAGAGGGGGAAATCAAGAAGCGTTAAATTGTCAGATCATCTCATCTTTTCAAGTGCCGTTACCCCCGCTTTCAGAGCAGTATGAAATTGTTCGGCACATTGAACAAAAAGCGGCCGAAATCAACACCGCCATCGAACGCACCCAACGCGAAATCGAGCTAATTGAGGAATATAGGACAACACTGATTGCCACGGCCGTTACCGGCAAAATTGATGTCCGAACTGTTTGATTGGAGGACAGATTCATGTTTAGCAATTTGTCATCTGAAGAACGCTCACAAATACGTCAGAGACTTGCTGAAGGCTTTAGTTTAGCAGAGTTGAAAACCCTTACTTTTGATCTTGGCCTTGATTATCAAGAATTTCCGTACGGAGTAAAAGCCGAATTCATCCTTGAATTGATGACCCATATGGAAAGGCGTGGAAAGCTAAGTTGTCTTATTACCGAAGCGATTAGGCAGAGACCAAATCTTGACTTAGTGCCATTTCTTAGCAAATTACCAGCCTGCTCACCAAACAAAAAATATCAGGTAATCCTCCCCACTGATCATGTTGGGGAAGCACAGATTATTTTGAAGGAATTAGCTGCACGACTCAATTTCCCTCCAGAAAGTGTAGAGTTTATTGGTGCAGCTTACGGTTCAATGCGACTTTTAGTCAGTTTGCCTGAAACTTTCGATGATGCACTTGAAAATAAAGGAACCCTTTCGACAGAACAATATCTATTAGAATCAATCACTCCATTTGAGCAGTTAGATACCATTAGTCAAAATGCCTGGCGATATGTTGCAGAAACATCCCATAAATTGGTACAAGAAAGAAACCCTAAAAGTGTTTTATATCAGGGCCTTCCAATGAATCATGGATATTACTATCCTGTAATTCCCTGGAATGAAGCTGTTAAGGTTGTTGAGCAAAACATTGCCACACCCCCAAGTTCATATCATAGTCCGACTGACATCAGTGAGAAGGGATTGGAAACCCTTATAGCTGATTATTTAGTTAATGGGAATCAATACATTCTTGGTAATTCTAACGATTATGATAAGGCATTATGCCTGGATTGGGCACAGCTAATCGCCTTTTGGGAAGCCACCCAGCCCCTAACCCTGGCGGCCATCCCCGAACAGGACAAGCTGCTGCAACGCCTGAGCGATCAAATCCGCGATAAAGGCATTGTCGAAGTGCTGCGCAAAGGCATCAAATACCAGCAGCACCGCCTCACCCTTTACTACCCCCAACCACCCCACAGCCTCAACCCCCAAGCCGTCAAAAATTATCAGGCCAACCGCTTCTCCATCACCCGGCAGGTACATTTTAGCCAACAGCGCCCCCGGCAATCGCTGGATATGGTCATTTTCATCAATGGTCTGCCCCTCATCACCTTTGAACTCAAAAACAACCTGACCACACAAAACGTCAACCACGCCAAACGGCAATACCGCGAAGAGCGTGACCCCAAAGAACCCCTGTTCCGCTTTGCCCGCTGTCTGGTACATCTGGCCGTTGATGACCAGGAAGTGTGGATGACCACCGAACTCAAAGGCAAATCAACCTTTTTCCTGCCCTTCAATCGCGGGCAGGGTTATGGCAAGCCGATCTGGGAAGCGGTCAATCATGGCAAGGGTAATCCCCTCAATCCCAACGGTTTGATGACGGCCTATCTGTGGGAAGAAGTGCTGATCAAAGAAAGTTTGAGCGGCATTGTGGAAAAGTATGCTCGCATCATTCAGGATAAGGACAGCAAAACGGGCAAGAAAAAAGCACCCCGGCTCGTCTTCCCCCGCTTTCACCAACTGGACGCCGTGCGCAAACTGCTGCGCGACGCCCAAAAGCAGGGCGCCGGGCAGCGCTATCTCATTCAACATTCGGCGGGATCAGGCAAAAGCTACTCCATTGCCTGGTTAGCCCACCAACTGGTGGAACTGAACAGCCTCTATACCCACCAACCCATCTTCAACTCCGTCATCGTCGTCACGGATCGGGTGGTACTCAATCGCCAAATTCGGGACACCATCAAACAGTATGCCCATGTGGAGGGGGTAGTAGCGGCCGTGCGCGGCAGCACCGAACTGGCCGAAGCCTTGGAAGCGGGCAAGAAGATTATCATTGCCACCATTCAAACCTTCCCGTTTGTCCTGGCAAAGGTGGGGGCGATGGGCGACAAAACCTTTGCCGTCATCATAGACGAAGCCCACAGCAGTCAGGGCGGTAACATCGCCGCCAAAATGAACCTGGCTTTGGGGCGGGAATCCATCGCCGAAATTGAAGATGACGAAGATTTGATCAACGCCCTGGTGAAAAACCAGAAGATGCTGCACAACGCCAGCTACTTTGCCTTCACCGCCACCCCCAAAAACAGAACCCTGCAAACCTTTGGCGTGGCGCATCCACTCACCGGCAAATATTACCCCTTCCACGTCTACACCATGAAACAGGCCATCGAAGAAGGTTTTATCCTGGATGTGCTGGAAAATTACACCACCTACAAGAGCTATTACAAAATCCTCAAAAAAGTGACCGACGATCCCCAATTTGACAGCAAACGGGCCAATAAGCGGCTGCGCCACTATGTGGAGGGTCATCCCGACAGCATCCGCCAAAAAGCGGAAATCATGATTCACCATTTCTTTGATGAGGTGATCAAACCGAAGAAAATCGGCGGGCAGGCCAAAGCGATGGTGGTGACGGGCGGCATCATCAACGCCATCGAATACTTTTGGGCCTTTCAAGCCTATCTGCAAGAAATCAACTCCCCCTACAAAGCGATTGTGGCCTTTTCCGGCAGCAAAAACCACAAGGGGCAAGCGTATGATGAAGCCAGTCTCAACGGCTTCCCCAGCCGCGACATCGAAGAGGTGTTTGAAAATGATGAATACCGCTTCCTGATCGTGGCCGAAAAATACCAGACGGGTTATGACCAACCCCTGCTACATACGATGTATGTGGATAAGGTGCTGTCGGACGTGAAAGCGGTGCAAACCATCTCCCGCCTCAACCGTTCCCACTCCGACAAAACGGATACCTTTGTGCTGGATTTTGTCAACAGCGCCGATGCCATCCAAAAAGCGTTTGACCCGTTTTACCAGACCACCATTCTGAGCGAAGGGGCCGACTTTGACCGCCTCAATGATTTGCAAGATGCACTGGATGCCTTCCAGGTCTACTCGGCGGAACAGGTGCAAGCCTTTATGTCCCTCTTCATACGCGGAGCCGAACGGGACACACTTGATCCCTTCCTGGATGCCAGCGCCCTCATTTACCGGGATAAGCTGGATGAAGATGAGCAGATTGATTTCAAGACCAAAGCCAAATCCTTTGTGCGCCTCTACCAGTTTTTAGCGCAAATCCTGCCCTTCGTGGATGCCGACATGGAGAGCCTGAAAACCTTCCTCAAGCTGCTGCTGACCAAGCTGCCGGCACCGGATGATCCTGATTATTTGAAGGGAATTTTGGAGAGTGTGGATTTGGATAGCTACCGGGTGGAGCATGAAGCGACGGTGCATATCCTGTTGGAAGGAGATAAGGAAATTGACCCCATCCCGACGGAGATTGGCGGCGGCCGTTATGTGCCGGAACTGGATTTGTTGAGCCATATTATTGCCGATTTTAACCAGCGTTTTGGCAATACGACCTGGGGCAGTGATGAAAAGGTGACACGGGATATTTTTCAGGATTTGGCGGAAGAGGTAGCCAGCAGCGAGGAGTATCAACAGGCCAAAGCCAACTCAGACCGCCAAAATGCGCGGATTGCCTTTGAGAAGATGCTGGTCACGGCCGTGCAAAAGTACATCTATACCCGCACCGACTTCTACCGCGATTTTACCAATCAGCCAGAGGTAAAAAGTTTTCTGGTGAACGAGTTGTTTCGGTATGATTATGATGGGTGATGGGGATGGTAACGGCCGGTTGGCAAGGAGCATGACAAATAATGGACAATCCCTTTGAAGTTGGTAGACGGTATCGCAATCGGAACGGAGCTTATGAGGTTTTAGCTCTGGAAGATGAGCAGATGACAATTTTGTATGATAACGGCCGTGTGCAAACCGTCAGCATTCCTATGCAGGCACGTATCTGGGCCAACATTCAGATAGACGAAACACCTACAAAGCCAAAATCAGCCAGAGTTGATAAAGATGATGAGGGACTTGATTCCTGGCCGATTAAAGAGCTGGTACAAGATGTCTTGCATACCTTCCATTCACCCCATCCTACTGATGTCATTGACCAGGTGTTTTTGGCTATCGAGAACAACTCGGCCTGGTTGGAGCGGTATGAACATCTTGTGGTTCATTACAGCGGCCAGGGCAAGTATGGCAAAATGACAGTAAATTCTATGATTGGTCGCTTCACCAAAGATTTGACGGGGATGGTGACACTAAAAGCAGAGAATGTTGCCAGCAGCAGCCTGGTAAAATCCTATTCTACTTTGGGTTATGAGGAGTACGAACGCAAGTAGTTGTTGAGAAAGTTGTCGTGTCAGCAGAACGAGAATTTGTACAAGAACGCTTTAATATTGTTAAACAAATTTTGGCGGATGAAGGCAAGCTACGAAAACGCCATGAACAGATTGCATTGGAGCGTGAATATCGTTTGTTGGGCAAGATACTCTATGAAGTTGAAGAAGGTCATGTTTTAGCGGCTCTCAAATCCTGGCAGCAACGATTTGAACATGATTTACAAATTCAACTTAAACAATATGAAACCAATGGTTTCACGCGGGATGAATGGCAGCAGTTATCAGTTGAGGTAAGAAATCATACGCCGGAACCAGCACGGTCTCCGTACAAAGTAATTATCACAGACAGGAACGGAGAAAAGTTTGTCATTGATGCTGCTTATATTTTGTTGATGACTGATTTGATAAAGCGTTTACAGATGTGGCTCGATACCTGATATTGCACGTGCCTTCTTTCCACTTTTACCCTAAAAACGAATTTATGGACTGCTGGCATAAGGCGGAGGGTCAATCAGCAGGGGAATGAGGGGGGACGGCCGTTGCGCCAGGTGCATACCATGACAGAATTCATTTATGCCCACCCGTCACCATATGATGTTTCCATCACATTGGCTATCTTCGACAATTGGGAACAAGTGACCCGGCGTGTATTCCCCTTGCGAAACTTAACAGGGCAGACAGCAGATGAACAGATCGAGGAAGCAGCGTCTATCATGGCAGATGTAGCCGGCGAATTGCATCACATGACGGGTTTGGGGGTTGATAGGGGAACGGTTAAGCTAAACGGCAAGAAAGCGTATGATGTTATCTATAAAGACCATGCGCCCCACCCCCAGGTACGTTATTTTCGGTGCGGAGTCAAGTTTGTGTTCACAACTACCCTCAACTACCAATGGGTAAACGGCCGTCAACACAGCTTGCGCAAAAGATTAGGCGAGGGATGGCAGCGGCAAATTTGGGAGGAGTATAAACCAGTGTCCTTTCGCTTACCTTGCCTTCCGGCCTTCAATGCAAACGAGCGGCAGGAACACTTCTTTTATTTTTCTGGAGTAAAGAAGCGTGGGCGCAAAACGATAGGATGGAATTGTCATTTTGATAGGGAAGATGCCGTTT
This sequence comes from uncultured Chloroflexota bacterium, assembly GCA_900696625.1. Taxonomy (GTDB): domain Bacteria; phylum Chloroflexota; class Anaerolineae; order Promineifilales; family Promineifilaceae; genus CAADGU01. The sequence goes on from CAADGU010000209.1 coordinate 28,027, forward strand.
ACACTCGATTCATTGAACGATTTAATGATGAAGGCAACCTGGCAGTTAAGTCAGAACGTTATTGGCGCAAACCGGACAGCTATGTCTCTGTAGATGGGTTTGATTGGCCTCCCCCCAAATTCAGCACAGACAGGATACCGCGTCGATCAAAACTCGCCAGCCAGCCAAAGGATAATACCGATTACGTTTATCTCATTCGCATGGGGCGCACCAACTTTTACAAAATCGGTAAGTCAAATGATCCGAAGGGACGTTTAGCCAGTATGCAAACAGCCAGCCCTCATAAGTTGAAGATAGTCCATGTTTTCAAAGCGGACAATGCAGCAGCGGCCGAAGAATCGCTGCACCACCGGTTGCATGGGGTCAGGCAGGCAGGCGAATGGTTTAAGCTTACAGATGAACAACAAAAGATGATTGCCAGTATATCCGCTTATGAAGAAGGGCAATTTATTATAGGGGGAATGAAGCGGAGTATGGGGGAACTTTTTTCGGAGTAGTTGGATGGTGCCACCCATACTCCTGCGGGTAGGTAATAATGCCAGCTAATTATCAACACCTACTCTCCTAGCCAACTGTGTCAACTGGCGGCCGATCTGTATAGTCTGGCCGCCAAACATTTCTGGGATGAAATGCAATGAGGGGAGCCAGCGTTCTACTGGTTAAGAGCGTTCTGCTTGTTTCACAGTCCACATGATTTCATAGTCCAGGTGCCTGGTGGCGGCCGGTCATATTCAGCCGGTATTGCACCATTTCTGCGCTCGCCCCGAAATGGCGGGCTATTTCCTCGCGGGGCATCTCCTTGCCGATGGCCCAATCCAGACCGGGGCGTGTAATTTGCAGGCAGCCGCCCAGATAAGTTGCCTGTTCTTCATCTTCAGGATGATAACTCTGGCGTAAAATAGGCAGGTCAGTCTGGATCAGGATGGGCCGGTGGCCCAGAAGCAGATGCGCCAATTCGTGCATCAGGTTCGCTTCATGGCGTACGGCCGTGTGGCTGGGATTATAGATGATAATGGGTGAATGTTCAGGCACGGGAATGGTGACGGCCGACCAGCCGCTATCCCCTGTGGTCACCAATGCCATAATCATGGTCGCGTCAAAATCCGGGATGGCATCAGGGGCTAACAAGGGAATGTGCAAATGCGCGGCCAGCCGGTCGGCCGGTAAGGGGTCATAAGCATACAAACCCAGCTTCCGCCGCCAATGCACAGCCTCATTCTCGCACCACTGCCTGAATTCAACTCCCGTCGTATTCATCGCCGTTTAGACCATACTGGTTTTTCCCACCACAACATCCCATAAGAGGGTATTGTCATCCCGTTGCATAGCATGGCGACACCAGTTCACATCCGCCAAAATTATCAACTTGCCCCGTGCCCTGGATATAGCGACATTGACTAACCTGATGCCCGCATCGCCACGTAGTAACTTCCCCAAATTCTCGCGCCCAGGGCCATCCACAATATCAAATATCACCACGTCGGCTTCGCTGCCCTGAAATTGATGGATTGTTCCTACCTCAACGTGTTGCTTCATACCTCTATTCTTTAACTCTTCTTTTATTAGCTTGTATTGCGCCCGGTATGGGGTAATGATGGCAATGGAAATGTTACTGCCTTGTGACGCAGCTCTCTCTAATATAATCTGGGCGAAAATCACTCCCAGGAAAGCCGATGTTCGGTTTTGCCAGCTTTTGGAAGCCCTTTCACAACCTACATTCGTATCAGATTTCCCCATGTTCAGAATAAAGACGCCCTGACCTTCGGCCGGTGGTAAGAAGCGTAATTGTCCGACGCGAGATTCATCTACTGCGTTGTAGACCTCTGGATAAAGGTGTTGGATCACACTCCAAATGTCCGAAATGCAGCGTCGCTGACTTGTAATTCGCGCCAGGCGTTTATCTTCAATCTGAATATGTCTTCTGTCACCTTTCCCAATGGACAATTGGGCAAAATCATAAGCGTCATAGCCCATCCAATAATCTGTTTCTTCATCGGGGGCTGGCCCTTCCTCGTACACCGGCCCAAGTTGGCGAGGGTCTCCAGCCAACAAAAATCGCTGCTTCGCCAGCGAACTTAAATAGAGACACACAGCCGGGGGTACCATTGTGACCTCATCAACCAGCACCGTATCCCATGATTGTGCAATAATGGGGCTGGTTGGCATGTAGGCTTGGGTGGTTGTGGTCGCCACAACCAGACATTGCTGCATATGGGACAGCACTAAATCTTTGAGTTGTTCTTGAAGTTCTAGCAGTTCGGCGCGCATGAGAGCCAGCCGCTCCTCTTGGACTTCTTCTCCTTTGGTTGCGGCTTGAATGGTGCTTGCCAGCCAGGAAATTTGGGAACTGACTGTCTCTTGCTCCATTGACCCCAGTAACTCCGAGCGCGAAAGAATCTCTGCCTTACGAGGATAACCATATCGCAGTATGCGCCGCTGCGAAAGCAAACCACGATGTTCGCTATTTTCAAGTTGGCTCACCAGTTGAGACAAGGCTACGTCTACGGCCACATTCGAGGGGGCGACCAAAAGAATCCGGCCTTGAGGTTGTTGTTTGATTAAACGAAGCATAAGACTGGCAAGGCAGAATGTTTTACCGGCACCTGGTGGCCCCCACAGAAAACGAGTCCAGGGAGTAGCTGCGGCAGCGAGCATAAGCGCCACGCGGCCAGAATCTTCGTTAGCAATGATGTAACTAGTTTTTGTATCTGGCGCAAAGAAGACCTGGCCCAGGGGGGGTATCTGGTTTAGTTTCTGGATTGATTCAGCCAGTTGGTTCAATAGGAAAGCGCGATCTATGTATAACTGCAACGGCAATTGCGCTTGTTCGATGCTATTTTCTAGCGAAACGTAAAGAAGATTATTTTCACTATCTTGACCCACAATACGGCCGTTGACCCATGTCCCATATCCGTATGAAGCAACAACAACAGGCGCTTCATTCGGAATAAGTGTGTCGCCTAATTCAACCTCAACAGCATGAACATATTTCTTTTTTGTCTTCCCCACGCTGTAGATATTCTTGATCAGGAATCGTAATCTCTCAAGGCGGCCTGCATACCGCTTGACAATTGTCGCCACCTGTTCAGTAAGAGGTACAGGGCTTGTGGCGACATCTTGGGCCAGCCACTTCCCTTTTTCAGTTAAGTTGACAACACGGCCGTTACGCGCTATCTGAAAGAAGGGCCTGGCTTCAGGTAAGTCAGCTAACGATTTGAGCAAATCAGCCAATTCTTCTGAGCCTTCCTGACGTTTGGCGACCGCTTCCCAACGAATCCATACCTCTCCTTTTTCCCGTTGGAGTTCTCCAATGGTCTGAGCCATGTGCCAGATACGTCTCTTTGTCTGCTCATCTACGCTCATCTGATCCAGGATGCTCATTTTGTTACCCGGTGTACTCTAACCCAAAAGTGGTGGTCGTCTATAGAGGTTGGTTATGATGATTGCGGAATTTTACCAGCCCGTACTGCCCGGTAAGCGGCCTTCACCATCGTCGCCAGGGCCGTCGCCGTCTCCTGGTCTAGTTCTCTGTCTGCCCGTAAATGAACTTCAATCAGGTCGGGTGTATCCAGTTGTGGATTGTCTGCTTCGCTGGTATTCTTAAAGAAATGTGCGGGATCAACTTCCAGCCAATCGCAAAGCCGTAAATAAGTATCCATGTCCGGCAGTTTGCCATTCTCTACACGGGATAACGTGGAAGGGCTAATATCGCCGATTTCTTGGGCGACCTGTCGTAAACCGGCCTCACCTCGTTTTGTGCGTACCATAATGGCTAACTGCTGACTATCAACGTAACTTGTCATTGTTCACCTCAAAACGTTTCACGTATGAAACAGTGTATATCCTATTGCACAACTCACTCTCGTGTTGTATTATGTATTGTACATCGTTTGATTGGTGAAACGCAAGAGCTAAGAGGTTGGTTACAAGATGAACAACGATTTATTGATCTATCTGGCCGTTGGCCTGCTGGCCTATGAAAAACAGGAGTATGGCTACCCCTACCCGCCCACGTTGCAACAGGGGTTCAATCGCCTGGCCGGGCATTATTTGGAGCAGGGCAAAGAGCCACCGGGAACGATGACGGCCGTGTGGCAGCTTTTTCACCGGCCGCTCAACCAGTGGTGGCCGGAAGGGGCGTTGCCTGCTGAACTAGACGGTGATTACCCCCTGCTTTACGATGATCGCGTAGATGAGCAGATCGTGGAGTATCTGGCCGAGTTGCCGGTGACGGCGGCAACGGCCGTTTCCCAGTTGGAAGCCATTTTAGATAATCAGCTTGTCCAAACCCTGTTGGAAGGGCTGCGCGAGCTATACCACCAACAGCCGGAACGGGCACAACAGGCATATGAAAAAGTGCGCCGCTTTTTGATCGAGCATCCGTATACCAGCAACGCGGCGCTCATTCGCCACCTGGGAACAATCCGTGATGTTGACCTGACGCTCATGCAAAAGATGTATGAACCGGCCGTTGACAAACCGTTGTTCATGCACGAAGGGCACTACTGGTTGTGTCCTCATTGTGGCGGACTGTTACGGTGGCGCGACGGCCGTGCCCGCTGCGCCAAACCAGGCGTTTGCGGCCGTCTCTACCCGGACTACGGCGGGCGACAACCACTTCGGCCAGAAGCAGACCTCATGGCCCTGAAATGGAGTATTCATGCCCGCACCTGCATCCCCGGTTTGTGTGAGATTGCCCTGTTTGACACCCTCAACAGCGAACCTTATCACAATCACGTGGCCGTTGCGCTGTGGCCGGGCGTAGATCGATATGATTTGCAACTGCGTTTTAACGATGGTGAAACATGGGCCGTAGACGTGAAGGATTATAAAAACCCACAGCAGTTGGGCCGCAAAATTGCCACTGATACCCTGTATGACGCCGAGCCAGCCTTACGCTGGCAGCAAGGCTTTTACGTGGTGCCTTTCTATCGCACCGATCACCACGCAACCGATATGCAATATCTCGCCAAAGTGAAAAAGGCTGCCGGGAAGCTGCCCCCAAATATCACTATTCTCACTGAACAGGAGTTTCTGGACGCAGTACAAGTCAGAATCAAAAAGCGTTGAGGAGGAGGCCATGTACGACACGAATTGGTATAGGAAACTACGCGACAAAATATCTCAGATGGACGGTACGAATGAGTTACGTGGCCGGGAAACCACATTGTTGCAGGTGGAACTGGGTTTACGCTTGCTGGAAAAGCTGGATTTGCGGGATGAACCTGTCACAGTTTTGTGGGTGCTGCTCAGTGGTTTACCCATTCCTGACCCTCGTCTAAAACGGTTCACGGTTGAACAGAAACGCATGGTCGCCAATGCCCGGTTATTGTTGCCCTTCCACAGCCGGTTTGGCTGGGAAGATGCTTTACGCGATTACAGTTATGTGCCCGAACATTGGCGCGCCTACCGGGTAAACAGCGAGAATCTGGATCGGCAACTGGTGGATAATGCCCGGATAGACGGCAGCTACGGGGAGCGGTTAGTCGTCTATGATGAAACGCTCGACGGCCGTTTGCCCTACCGCCAACAAGTCCTTCCACCAGCGCCACTTGGACAGGCTGTTTTCTTCGTTATAGATACGCCTGATGGCCGCCAGGAGGCAGCGGTGACGCTGCCCGCAGCGTTAACAACCACGCTGTTAGATCGGCCAGCATCATCCTTTTCTCCTCGTGAGAGACGGCCGTTGACCGTCACCCATCTGGAAATTCAGGCAGCCGCCCATCTCCTGGATGAAAAAGAACAAAAACCCAATTGGGTAAAACGGGCCGAGCAATTTGTCCGCCATGCCGTCGTCAATGCGGATGGCTCATTGGGCGCAGTAAACGCACATCCGCTGGAATTTAATGGCATGACCCATCTGGTTGGCATGGTTGGATCAGGCAAATCCACTTTAATGAGCCTGTTGGCGGCCCACATTGCCACCCAAACAGACAGACGTATTACGCTGGTGGTAGGCGATACGATGACGGCTTTAAGCCTGGCGGATAAGTTCAACCAACTCCTGGCCGTAAGTCACGATAGTCCAGTAGCCGTCGCCTTGTTGGGGCGTACCACCCGCGACCAGCACTTGCGGCAACTGTATCATGCCCGCGACTTTCATCCAGATCACACCGGGTTACGCTGGCTCAGTACCACCTGCCCTTTACAAGGGTACGTTAAAGCAGATGAGTTCCCCGTTCCAGTTGCAGTCGGCCGTGAACCCTGCGAAAGTCTGCTGGAACCGGAGAGTAAGGCCAAAAAATCACGCGGCCGTTACAGTTGCCCCTTGTTCTCCGTCTGCCCGGCGCAGCAAAATTATCGTGATATGCCAACGGCCTCTATCTGGATTACCACGCCTGGCGCATTGGGCGTAGCCAGCGTACCTGTTCAGGTTGACGCCAGACGAATCAAACTGGGCGATCTGATTTATGAACAGTCTGATCTTGTGGTGTTTGACGAAGTAGATACCGTCCAGGAATGGTTTGACAATTTGCTGGCCCCCGAAGTCAAACTATTTGATTCGCAAAGCGGCGGCGTATTGGACGAACTGGATATAAATGTGGCCGATACCTGGCGTAGCAACCGGGCACGTTCTGGCGCGGATCGCCGTTGGCGCAAAGCTGAACGGCACGCCGTTGACGCCGGAGCCAGTATCCTCAGCCAGTTGACGCAGATACAGCTTTTGCCGCAATGGATTCAGCGCAACTACTTCTCGGCCTTAAGCCTGTTCTTTAAGCTGTCGCGTCGTTTGCTGGCGCTGCCTGATTACGCACAACAAGAGGATGATCCAGCCCAGGTGGAAAAGGCTGGTCAGCTATTTGAGATTTTCAAGGGCTTTATTGCTGATGACTTTCTGCAACTGCCCCAGACGGCCGATCCGCAGCATGATCCCGTTCACCGGCTGGCTGATCTGGCGCGGCGTCTGATTGCGGTAGGCGATTCACTGCAACACCCTGAACGGCTGGCCGATTGCGCTGCCTGGATCGAGGCGTTTGTACCAGACTGGTCAACGACGGCGCTGGCCTTACAAACACAGCGCCAGGAATGGGAAGACCGGCAACAAAAATCTCGCCGTCCACCGGGCGAAGAACCCCGTCCCGATGATCTGGACACATTGGCTCAACGTCTGGATTTTGCCCTACAAGTCGCCATTTTAGATCGCAATATGCGGGCCGTTTTCTATGAATGGGAACAACACGAGGCCACCACCACGCCCCAGCCAACCTATCGCGCCCCACGCCACCTGACCCGCTTGTTGCCCGTGCCGCCAACAGGGAAATTGTTTGGCTCCTACTTCTCCCAAGATTTGTTGCCCGATGGAGACGGGCCGGTCGCACAAGAGCGGTCAACCAGGGGCAGCCGCCTCTCCATGTTTGGCTACAACAGTCTGGGACGCTGGTATGTGCGCCATTACCATGAATTACGCACGGCCGTAGATGGTCAACCGGGGCCACATGTTCTGGCGATGTCCGGCACATCCTGGCTACCAGATTCATCCCGGTGGCATTTTGAAGAATTCCACGCCCGGCCTCAGGGCATCCTGCAAGCGGCCGAAGAGATGACGGCCGCCATTAGGCAAAGCCGGTTTACTTTCCTGCCGCAATATATTGAGGATGCGGATCGCAACCTTCGTCCGTTGCGAGTTTCTGGTCATTCCGACAAAAAGGGCCAACTGCGGCAGATCATACGCCGTCTGATGGGTGTGGGGTCGGGCCGCAATCATTTACTTGAGATGTTGAACGAATTGACAGCCAATAATGACGAATTATGGCAAGACCGTGCCCGGCTGCTGTTGTTGGTCAACTCTTATGACCAGGCCGATACTGTAGCTAAAGAGATTTGTCGCTATGCCGGGGATTGGAAGGATCAGGTCTATGCGTTGGTGCGTAATACCGATGAGGGGGATGATGAAGTCATGGGGCCATCATCTCTACAACGGCTAAACATAGAGCAATTTTGCGAAACAGGTGGCAAAGTTTTGGTTGCCCCCTTGCAGGCAATTGGACGGGGTTACAACATCCTCAACAAAGCCGATAAAGCGGCTTTTGGGGCTATCTATTTTCTGACCCGCCCCATGCCTCATCCACACGACACACAGGCAATTGTGCGAGAACTCAACTTCAAAACCATGAACTGGTGCCTAGACGAGCAATTCTCAGCCTGGCAAGCAGGCACGCTCTACGAAAAAGGGTTGGCATTGCGTCACGCCGCCAGCCAGCAGTGGCGCCAGGTGGAGCAGCGCAGTACCTACCGGCAACTGAATGAGGAAGAAAGGTTGGATTTGGCGGCAACAACGGCCGGCATCATTATCCAGGCGTGTGGTCGCCTCCTGCGCGGCGGCGTTCCGTTTTATGGCTTTTTCGTGGATGTTGCCTGGGCGCCGGGTTATGCGGAGAAACGCGAGCCAGCCACACCACAAACCAGTTTATTAGCTGCTGTCATTCATGTATTACAGCAATATACAGAGGATGCAATTGGTGAAACATTGTATCAGTCACTTACCATCGCGTTAGCCAACACCGAGAACTTTGATTACAGTTTTTAATGGGAGAAAAGTTATGCCTACACCACAAGCACCAATCTTACCGGCCCGATTTCGTCTGAATGAGGAAGCGCTGCGTGATTTTCAGGTCAGCGTCCTGGAATTTCCATTTACGGATGCGATCTATCGTTTTCTTGACGGAATAAAGCAGATCAGAAGCAACGGGAAAATATGGGACAACGAGTATCCTACCTGGCGCACTCTAAACGATGTACTTTTGCTACTAACGCCAACGCTGACCCATGCGTTTGAAAGACAGTGGGACGCAGAAAGGGGAATCAATATAAGACAGATGGTAGTCATAGGTGAACAACCGGAGTTACGGCCGTCGCTCGATGACCTGACGACGGTTATCCAACCCTGGTTAAGTCAATGGGTTGCATCGGCTTTCAAAAAAGAAATTGATGGTTCAGGGCGGTATCTGTATGAAGAATTGATGGGTAGCCTTGAGACACCAGAGGCAGATTGGCAGGTAGTAAGCGCCTACGAATTGTGGCAATCGCCGAATAGAGATGCCGGGTTAAGTTATCGCGCCATACCCAGTCTTATTTGCTCGTTGTTGAATGAGCAAACGTCTATGATTTTCGATACCCCTGTCAAATGGCGTTTGGCCCATGATCGAAATGGGTTTGTCATCGTCAGCGAACCACAATCCTCCGAGTATCTTGATGATTATGGCAGACCTGGTGAGGGCACCTTTGCCTATAAACTAGAATTTCGCATCCAGACCCAAGCCGGGCGCAATGCTCCCCGTTGGCTGCATCTTTATGTGCGTTGCCAGCGGTATGCGGACAGACCCATCAGCAAAGTCAATTACGGCCGTGACGTGTCCTTGCTCATTGGCACAGATAAACCGCGATTAACAGGTTGGGAGCGAAGTGGCAATCTGGTAGTGGTTACCGTATCTGGGAAACCGGGCGGTTTCCGGTGGCAAAAAGGTGTGCCAGAGTTGCTGCAAGTTCTCAAAGCGCGTGAATTGGTTCAACCTGATGAAATTTTCGCCCAACCAGACCACCATCGTCAACATGACGGCGACGAATACTACGTGATTTATGCCGAAGGGATGAAATATGGGATCGGCCCTGGTCGTACACATGGGGTCAAAACAGGTTACAGTTTAGGGGAGCGGAGCGCAGTTGTGGGGGAAGTTGCCTCTTTACTGCAACGTGTTGCTTCACCAAGTTTGGCATTAGCGGCCGATCAAGAGGTGCGAAAAAGCAAACGCCCTATTTTCATGCGCACTGCCCAAGACTTAAAGAAGTCCCATAGCAGTGAAGACGGGCGTTTGCAAATGCAGCAAATGGTCTTGGAGGCACTGCGCCGTGCCTTGCGTGGTCAACCTCTCCAGATCACCATTTGTGCATCTACCACAACAACACAACATGCCCTTCTTCAAGGTGTCCGCGATCTGCTGTGTTTGTCGGAAGGTGAAGCAGCACCCGAAAGAATCCAAATTATTCTTACAGAGTTGAGTGGCGATTTAGGCAACGAAATAGATTGGGATACCGCCTCAGATATAAAGCGACGCAAGCTGGCTCTTCAAGACAAGTCAGCAAAATGGCAAGAATTTCTGTCATCATACCGCCCTCAACGTGGGTATCACTTGGCTCTAGTTGAAATTGGGGAAATGTCCTCAGACCGCCAGGACATCAAGGGGGCTGTACGCCAATCGTGTGTCAATTTGAACATTGCGTCGCAAATGATTAACCCTATCAAACCGACAGCTAAACTGAGCGACCGTGACAAGGGTCGTATTCAGAACGCGGTGGCAGACCTGCTCCTGCGGCAGACAGGGGCCTTGTTTGGCCTGCCCGCAGACCTTTATCGGATGGCTGGTTTACCAGAAAATATAGCGGGACAGTTAACGGCCGTTGCGCTCTATCGTCGGCAGGCCAATCGAACGAATACACGGAAAGGTATGAATTTTGCCTGGGCTGTACGATTATTACCGGATGGTCAAGTCGAAGGACGTTTGAATGACGGAAAGGGATGGCGGGCCTACCTTGATGCTACTCTTGCCATAGGCAAAACATTCCTGGCGAACGCCCCATATGAAACGGCACAAAATCAAAAAATCTTTGCAGCAGATATATTGACTGGGACTAAATCACCCACGCTCGCTCTAGTGGACGCCATAAGCTGGCGTTCAACCAAGTTATTATCACAATTGGCGAATGATCGTATGAAACACGATGAGCTAGATTTTGCCGATACTCCCGGCTACAACAAAATCTATAAATTACCTGATCTTCCCAGGTTACGACTGATGCGTATACGTGAAGTGGGTTCTAAAGGGGAAACGCCCCAATATGTGTCCACACAACACGGCGATTGGCATAGCATAGAAACCACTGAGGAAATTACCTCGGTCTTTGGGGCAGGGTTTAGGGACATTTACGCTGGTGATGAATTTATCCACTATCTCTCTATTGGCCGCTTACCCAAGACAGCCAGTCGCCATCAGCAAAACAAGCCAAAGGGCAGGAACCTGGCAAAATCGGATTTTGGCGGCAGTGTCGGCTTCCGGCACCAGACAGCTATAGAGTTTGTCCCTTTCTTTTTGCAGTCTGATGATGATCCACTGGGCTGGTGTCGCGCCGCCCACTATCTGCGTTTTTCACCTGCATGGGATGGGGGGAACACGATTCGGCCGTTTCCACTGCATCTGGCGCATACGGCCGTTGAGGACATGATGTGCTTGCTGGGTTATGGGGCAGAAACAGATGAAGTAGATTGACAATAGAACTCATGCACCTTTGACCAGAGTAAATTCACATCAAGAATTCTTACGGATTTCTTATTTGACTTGTTGTGTAATTTCAACAATACTTGCATCAAGCATAGAACTTTTGGGCTAACAAAGTGGGGAATGTAATGCCATCATTGTATAACACCAGCTACTTGCGACTGAAAGACGAGGATGAGTTTGAAGAACTCCTTCGAGACATCTGTGTCTTAGAATGGAATGATCCTCGGACAGAACGAAACGGCCGACGGGGGCAACCACAAAAGGGAGTAGATATTTACGGTCAACCGGCCTGGTTGGATGGAGCATTTTACGGTGTACAGTGTAAGTTGCGACCATCACAAAAGCAGTTAAGCAAAACCGAGATAATGAGCGAAGTAAAGGAGGCACGAGGCTTTCCTCACAAGTTAAGCAAACTGATCATCGCCACTGATACTCCCAAAGATAACAAACTTCAAATAATGGTTGATAACATCTCAGCACAAGAAGTTAGTAGTGGGGGATTCGCTGTAGAAATCTGGTTTTGGCCCCAAATTGAGCGACGCATCGGGACATACCCATCCATTTTTGCAAAGTATTATTATGAACAGATCGCCAGCTTAACTAATCTGGATGTTCTTACCAGGCTCATTGATCGTCCCTTGCAGGTTTATTCAATCAATTATCCCTTTTCACCAGATGTCACTCCTCTCGAACTTGGCTTGCGGTTTCGGGGCATTCAAACGATCAAACATGTAACTACACCTGTTGAAGCAAAAGCAGTGGCCTACAGCGATCAGCTACCTGACGGATTAGTCTGTCAAATCGAGAGAATTGACGAGACTAAAGAAGGGATTGAACAACTTCGGCTTGTCGCCGATTTAATCAGTCTTACACGACTGCTAGAATCATCATGCCCTTTTGTTATTCTGGCACCGCTTGATCAGGGGGAGCGATTGCTTCACCAACTGGAGGCAATGGGGGGACTGTCCGACAGATTTCTACTATTAGATTCGGCTCTGCGTCAAGATGAGATTTCAAATCAGGTGTTTTTTACCGTATTTGACTATGGGTACACACGTCGGAGTAGAATTCGCACAGTTAACATATCTACAAGGACTAGACCAAACTCACCGGCCAGTGCGCTATTAGATATAGATTGGCAGTCACATTTGGACACAGAACGTCATCCCTCAGTTCAGGACTGGAATGAACTCTTTGTACCAGCTTTGAAAGTTATTACAACACAATTATGTGGCTTGAAAGAAAGTACGCGCCTACAAATTGACTGTAGTCTCCCGCTGCCTGCCTCCATTGCTCTTGGCTTCTACTTTAATTTACGAGTAGCGACGATTGGGGTTTGGGCACGCAGAATGGGAAGGAGTGAGACAAAATACTTATGGTTATCCGATGGGAAACCTGTTGAAACCGAAATAAGAGAAATATGGCATAGACGTGGAGCAAGTAATTCCCGTTCAGCGATCCTGGAACTTACTAGCGGCTCCTCCATTCACACTACGGTCGAACATTTTGTTCAGACACAAGTACTATCAGCCGATCTGTGGCTTGAGGTAAATTTGCCACTCAACAATAATGACACAGGAATAGATGAAGCCGTAGCAATTGCATATGCCAACTGGATTGGCAATCGTATGCGTGAGTTTACTGAACGTGGAATATCCGACACACACCTATTTCTGCGACTACCTTCTGCGCTGTGTGTTTTGATAGGACAAAGACTTTTGGCATGTGGTCGTATCCACTTGTACTGGTTTAACAATAACCGCTATTCGTATCAGTTTGCTTTTACTTTAGCGTAAAGTCTGGTGCTGAGGAGTAAAGATAATGACTACAATGGATGATCTGTTCAAAGAGTATCTCCATCGAATTGAACCATCGCCTCAAGCCGTAAAAAGAGCGGCTGAATCCCACGGCCCCCTTCGTGAAGACCTGGAAGCTGACAAGGAATACGGCCCTTTTGTAGCGAACACGATGCTTTCAGGCTCTTACGGGCGGGATACGACTATTTTCGGCATTAAAGATGTTGATGTTATTATCAAAACCACTTTTTCATTGACCGATTTATGGGAACGAAAGAAAGATGAAGAAACAGAGCAGGAATGTTTGCTCCGACTGACGCGAGAAGCAATCGAACGTACTGATCGGGCCGCCGGTACAAAAAAGGCCAGGCGCTCAATTCATGTCATCTTGCCTGAAGACAGTGAGAATGACTTGCCAGAGCTAACAATGGATATTGTTCCAGTGCGTATCCAAAGTGGCACAGATATAGACCCAATGACAATTTCTGACTGTGAATCGAGTCAATGGTTTAATACATACCCAAACACACAACTTTCCGACGGCGTGAGGCGCAATAATCGTAGTACAGTTATTAGTGATCGTCACAATTACAAACCCCTCGTTAAAATCTTCAAAGCCTGGAAAAGGGCAAACTACCAGCGACAAAAAACACCAAAAGGATTCATCTTGGAATGTTTAACGGCTAAACATCATAATCCCTCAGCACAACATTGGATTGATGCTGTTCACGATCTGTTCAAGCACATTTGCGATGAATGGCCCGACCCCGAAAACCTGCCAAGCTACCCTGATATTCCAGAGGTGCCCGATGTATCTGATTCGTCGCCGCACATGATCCCAATTGCCAAGACAAGAGAACAAGCACAAAAGGTACTTAAAAAATTACATTCCCATCTTGAAATCATTGAGCAAGCAATGGAAGAAGCAGAGGAAGATTTGACTAAAAGCGCAAAAACTTTAAGGCGTGTTTTTGGTGATGATTGTGATGTCATTTGCTTCCCCTTGCCTGAAGATTTAGAAGAAAGTAATCGCAAACAGAAAAGTAGAAGTGATGTGCGAGAAGCACCACCCTTTGCCTGATTTGTAACTCATGGACAATTACCTGAAATCTTTTTGTCTTCGATTGCAGGATGACGGGTTTAAGCCAGATGAAGGCAAAACATATTGGACTGGGCGCGTTTCCATAGAGTGGAATAATGATGAGAATGGGAAGGGAGAAACGGCCGAACATGTAATAACTATCGGTCTGCTTGAGGGTTTCCCATATCGTCTCCCTGTTGTTTTTTCAAAAGATGATCCACCCCTGGCCCAGAGCTGGCATCTCAATCCGGGCGATCAACCAACTCTCTGTCTTTGGGATTCAGAAACAGGGTGGAAACCAGATTATACAGCCCACAAACTACTCAACCGAATCTCAGATTGGTTTTATTATTACCATACCAATACCTGGCCTATTGATTCACAAGTTCCTGATCTCCATTTATACCTTGATAGAATTGGAACGGTTATTATTGGTGAAGATTGGATACCATCATCTGACATCTCGGATGGTCAGTTTGTATTATGGCGCTCAAAGAAATTTGCCAGCACCCCTCATATTGCTAGTAGTATTGCGGAGCAGAGTGAACCGGAGTTTCGTCTCGCTGACAAGATTGGACTGGGTTCAAACCCTACAAGATATAAGGGCAAGTGGTTTCGGGTGCCTGAACCTTTTGTTCCTTCAAACAGATTAGACAAAGTTCTCTCTCAGATTGATGAACTGATGCAAGAGCCATCAGGCTGGTCTATTGAGAAGTGCAAAACTGTAGTCGGTGTAAAAACGTCTGGCACAGGATTCCCCCTCGCCATAGGCTACCCAGATCATCTAAATGAAACCAGATGGCTTTTCTTGTGGGGCCAATTTCCGAAAAGAAAAGGCGAGAGGTATAAATGGTCATCCCTCCAAAATATGCGTCATGTAACCGTTCATAGCTTTCAGACTGCTCCAGCAAGCAAAGAGGCGCTGCTAAGGCGTTCGGCTTATTTGAGTGGTAGTCTTACTTCAAAGCGTATCGCCATATTTGGTGTTGGAGCGTTAGGGGGCAGTGTAGCATTACTTTTGGCTAAAGCAGGAGTAGGGGAATTACGACTAATTGACAAAGATTACGTGATGCCGGGAAATGCAATGCGCCATATTTGTGGCTTGTCTTATGTTGGCTTTCGCAAGACAACGGCCGTACAACATGTCATCCAATATCACAACCCGGATTGTTACATTGAATGTTTTGAAGCAACCTGGGCCAAGACCAGACTGATTGACTATATCAACAGCTGTGACTTGGTAATAGATGCTACTGCCAACACTAATTTCTCGATCTATCTGAACGAAATTTGTGTCGCGCAGAATCAGCCGATTGCCTTCATTACGGCATATCGCCGGGCTAGAGTCGGTCGTATCATTATGCGATTCGAAGATCAAGCACCTTGTTTCGGATGCTATCTGAGCCATCGGGAGGTTTGGGCAGAAGATGAGTTCCCAACCATTCCAGCCAGCTTTGATGAGAATTTTATTGAAGACGGTTGTGGTTCGGTCACAGAAGAAGCAGCAGCTCTTGATGTAGAGGCCGTCGCCAATTTTGGTGCACGGCAGCTTATCACTTTTCTGCAAGGTACGCATGACGGAAGCAACTTAGGAATAATAGTGAATTCTCCTTTGCCTGAGGTAGACACCTATCCTCTTGGCTCTTCTGGTTTCCATTTCTGGAACAATAAGCGGTATACAAACTGTTTGATCTGTGGAGCATGATAAAATCCTACAAGATTTCAGATGAAGCGTTTAGGTTCGTTGTTTCGGAAAGCGCCCATCATTTTCCAAATGAGACGGGGGGAATTCTGATTGGAAAAGTTGATCATGGCAAAGTAATAATCCAAAAGGCTACTGGCCCTGGCCCAACGGCCCATCATACCCCTGCTAGATTCAAAAGAGATGGCGAGTTTAGCCAGCAAGTTCTTGAGGCCGCAGTGCAAGATTCTGGTGGCAAATATGATTACATTGGGGAGTGGCACTCCCATCCCTTCAATTCAGAACCAAGCCTGGTAGATACCAAAGCGATGAAATGGATTGCAACTAACGAAAAATATGCCATTTCAGAGCCAGTGTTGCTCCTATGTATCGCAGTTGGTTTTCACAAGTGGGAAGTTCGTTGCTACTCACTTGTACGAAAAAGATTGAAACTTTTGAAATCTATACCTCATGATCGCACAGAAGGATGATTTTTCGTCGTATAATATCGTCGCATAAGTTACATTATGCGACATGAAGCCGCCGATTCAGCCCATTTTTTGCTACAAATGCGCCTGTTATCGGCCCTGAACCGCGTCGCATAATCTTTTTTCATCAGGAAAGCCCATGTTCACAGACCAGGTGGCACCTTATCTGCAAACCCTCAACACGCCTACCACCCATCAGGCATACCAGATTTCCTTGCAACAATTTCACGACTGGTATGTGGGGGCTTATGCCGAGGAACCGGATGTCAGTCTTTTAACGGCCGAAGAAGCCCGCGAATGGCGTTCCTATCTTATCAATGTCAAACGGCTCAGTGCTGCATCCGTGAATCAACGATTGGCGGCGCTGCGGGGTCTGATGCGTCATCACGGCCGTTCACTTGCAGTCAAAGGCATGAAAAAAGTAGAACCACCTGTCGAGCCGCTCAACGGCCGTGAAATAGGGCGATTACTGGTGGCGCTTGATGGCGATCATTGGCTGGATAAACGGAATGTGGCTATCGTCAGCCTGATGGTCAGAGCTGGTCTTCGGGTGAGTGAGATTGTCTCCCTACAGACGACTGACGTGGAACTGAGTGAGCGTAAGGGTCAGGTGGTGGTGCGGTACGGCAAGGGCCTTAAAGAAAGAACCGTGCCGCTGAGTCGGGAGGCGCGGTCTGACCTGGCGGCGTATCTGCAACGACAGCCCAGGTTCGCCCAACAATGGCTTTTTGTCAGCCAATCTGGAGCCAGCCTTTCCTCGCGTGATGTGCAGCGTCTTGTCAGCAACGCCAGCATAAAGGCGGGCATCAAGACGCCAGTGACCCCGCACGTTCTCCGTCATACCTTTGCTACACGCGCCCTGCAACAGGCTCAGATAGATTTAGCCACGCTCTCCCAAATACTGGGGCATGAGAACCTCACCACGACGGCGCGATACCTGCACCCAGACAAACAGCGAGTGGCGGCTATGGTTGAAGATTTGTAGTTCACTATTCACCGTTCAAAAGGGGTTTAATTAGTAACACTACCACTATAGTGAAAGGAGATAATCATGGCATACGAAACAGCTTATGAGTTAGTGATTGCGCAACTGCGCAGCCAAAATCCGGCCGGTCAACCTCTTTCTTATGAACCACAACTGGTGGCCGCTGCCCCCGAAGTGGGGCGGGCGATTATTGCTCAGTTCCGTGAAGAGAATGAGAATGCTGAACGGGCCTTTGATGAAGACGGCAGTTCATTGGATTTCTTGAATTGGGACGAATTTGAAGAGGATATGATCGCCCTTAGCCAGCAGCATCCCGATTTCATCTTTATTCTGGATGGGGAAGGGCAGGAAGGCAGCGACATGTGGCGCATGTACTTTCACAATGGGCAGGTACAAATGTGCCCGGCCGTCATCACATACCCACGCTTTAATCCCGCTGGTGTGGGTCTACCTGCTGAACAAAGCGATGTACTGGAGCCAGAAAGAGTCTTTTTCCTAATTACCTACAATGACAGTGGAAACGAGAATTATCTGTTTGTGACCACTGGCGATGGCAAGCTGTCAAAGGCTCAGGCCAAACGCCACCTGGCGCAGGAATGGGACAGGGAGGTTGAGAACATCCGCGCCAGCGACATCCAGATTATTGGCCCAGTCTATGTGGAGCATTTGGATCGTATTGAGTAGTCATGTCCAGGACGTGATTGATAAAAACAAGGCACATGACGATTATAATAATCTGCATGTGGCTTAACAAAGATAGACATGGCTTTGAAGTGGAGGACTGATTGATGAACACCAACACCCAATATGAGATGGTAAACACAGGAGCAACTGATTCGGCCGCAGTCGGTTGGCCGACCATTATGATGCGCCTCAAAAACTATGATGATGATTTTGAAGATGGCGTATGTATCGTTACTTTGACTGACGAATTATTGCGCCGACTTCATCACTATGCCGATCTGGTCAGTCAATTTTGTGCGGAGCATGGAGCCAACCATGTGGAATTTAATTTCACCGAAGGGGTAGACCACCTGGAACGCCAACCGGATTCGCTCGAAGAATACGATCTCTGGCGCGAGGAATGGGTAATGACCAGTGTGCCATACGACATCCGGCGTAATCCGGCGCATAAAGAAGAAGCGGCTGAGTTAATTGAGGCCATGTATTACCCAACCTTGCGAGTTTTTCGCAATGGTGACTTGGTTTTTTGTTCTTACCACAAGTGGATGGCACGGGAATGGGAAACAGAAGTAATTACGTCGGCGACATTAGACGCTTGGGAAACATGGCTTGCTGAGTGGCAAGAAAAATAGTCCGAATTGTACGGGATCGGTACTCCCTATTTCACACTAAAACCAGTGCAAAACAGCATCACAATTAGTGCAGTGCAAAGTCAGCGGGTACAATTGAAGAGGAGCGGGTGAGCAGGTGAAAGGGTGAGCAGGTGAACAAGTCACCCCCTCACCCCCTCACCTGCTCGCCGTAGGCCCACAGGCCCGGCAGGCCACCGGTGTGCAGGAAAATGAGGTGGGTGTCGGGGGAGAAACGGCCGTTACCAATGAGATCGAGCAGACCGGCGAAGGTTTTGCCGGTATAGACGGGGTCCAGGATGATGCCTTCGCTTTGGGCCAGGGTGTGAATGGCAACGGCCGTGCCCGCCGTCATCACGCTGTAACCCGGCCCGGCATACGTTTCGGCGATCATGGGCACGTTAGCCGGGTGGAAGGTGTGGCTCTCACCCAAAACCGCGCACAAATCCCCGGCCAGCCGGGCAATGCTGGCGGGGAATGTTTTCCACAGTTTGCCAATGTCAAGGCCCAGCAGTTGGATGGGCGAGCCAATCAAGCGTAATCCGGCCATCAGTCCGGCGAGGGTGCCGCCGGTACCCACGGCCGTGACCACCACCACTTTGTCCGCCGCCAACTCTAGCGCCGCTACCTGTACCGCCAGTTCCAGCGCCGCCGCCACATAGCCCAGACAGCCGGTGACGGTGTGCCCACCTACCGGCATGAAATAATTGCGCCCCACCATCGCCCACGAAAGCCAGCGCACCAGCCGGTTGGTCTGTTCCAGCGTCAGGCTGGCGTCGCCGCCGCCGCCAAAGGGGATAAAGTGGAGGCGGGCGTTAAAGAGAGTGTCAAGGAGAAGATTACCAGGGAGGGTAGACGGCCGTCTGGCAAAGAAAAACAGGTGTGTCTCCAACCCCAACGCCGCACAGGCCGCCGCCGTCATCCGCGCATGGTTCGATTGCAACCCACCAAAGGTGACGACTTTGTGTTTACCCTGTTGCTGTGCTTCCGCCATCAGGAACTCCAGCTTGCGCCCCTTGTTGCCGCCCATGCCAGGGCCATACCCATCATCCCGTTTGATCCATAACTGCGGGCCGCCCAACTGCCGGGTGAGGTTGGGGAGTGGTTCGAGCGGGGTGGGGGTACGGCCGTAATGCAGCCGGGGAAACTGCCCTAACCGCTCCTGAATTGCATCTGTATCCATCACCAATACATCAAAGATTACGCAGATGCATCATAATCTGTGCCATCTGTGGAATCTGTGGATTGCTTCCGCAGTAGCTGCGCCGCCAACCGTTTACCTAAAGCAATGATGGTCAGCACAGTGGGGCGGGCCAGGGCTTCGGGGAAGACGCTGGCATCGCAAACGTAGAGATTGCGAATTTCTGTCTCCAAATCGGCCGTGAGCATCTCGCCTAAGCGTACCGTGCCGGAGGGGTGGGTGCCGCGCAGTGGGGTGGTGAAGATGGTGTGCGGGTCACAGCCCGCCTGCCGCAAAATGCGCCCGGCGACGGCTTCAGCGGCGGCCAACCGCTGCCGGTCATGGTCGGTTAACCCTTTACTCACCGTAAACCCCCGTTTTTGTGCCCGCACATAACCACTGATCTCATCCTTGAGCTTGATCATCACCCCCAACGTGCGCCCCCAGCGATGCCAGGTGAGCGGGTAGGCCGGCCCTTTGCGCAGCATAACGATGGGGTAATTGAGCCAGGGGTCAATGAGCGTGGAGAACAGCACGCCCAGGTCATCATCGGCATAGCTCCAGGTCATGGGCGGTTCGTTCCCGATACCTTTGAACGGGGCCAGACCATAGACCATGACGGTGGTGTCCATGGTCATGCCCTGCCCGGCAGCGGTTAACCCGGTGTGCTGCAAAATGAGCGGCGTGCCAATACCACCCGCCGCCAATACGACAACCGGCGCATAGATGGCAAACGCTTTACCGCGCCATTTGCCCCACACACCAACGGCCGTGCCACCATTCACCAACACTCGCTCCACCTTTGCCCCCGTCCACAAATCAATGCCGTTTTGCACCGCCTCGTCTACATATTCGGCCGCGTTCCATTTGGCCCCGCAGCGGCAGCCAAGCATACAGGTCGCGCCGCAGGTAAAGTCGCCTGCCCGTTCTGGCTGCATGAACTTCTCTTGCGGCTGCCAATCCAGCCCCAGGTCGGCAGCAGCGGCGGCGATGCGGGTGGAAGCTGTACCGCGCAAGGCGGGCGGCAGGGGGGCGATGTGCAGTTCGGCCATGGTCTGGTCGGTGGTGGCGTCCAGGTCAATGCCGTAGCGAACATTCCACCAGGGCAACGGCCGTGCCGCACAACCACAATACATACTCGTCGCCCCGCCCACCAGCAGCGGCCGCACAATGCTCAGCCCCTCCTGCGTGGTCAGGAAGGAGGCTTTGTCGGTATACATCATGCCGCCGGGGTAGGTGCCATAGAGGGGGGAAGTGCGCCAGTCACGGCCGTGTTCCAGCAGCGTGATCCCCAGCCCGGCGTTCGACCGGGCCAATTCCCGCGCCACCGTCGCCCCGCCTGGCCCGGAACCAACAATAATGACGTCTGTCTCTTTTTGCAGCATAGTCAATATCCTGTTATCTGGTTTTCCAATCGCCATTAACAAGTATAATGCGAGCTATAAGTTAATCCTATCACCATCTTATTTTCATCCTGCCCAACTATCAGAGCAGATATGCTAATTCAATGGAGGTATAAGATGAGCCAGATATACGGGGTAGTGATCATCCTTCTAATCCTTTTCTTTGTGGTGTTGGGTATTCAAGCGCGTGTGGTTCATAAAGGGGGGGTGCTTGAACAAAAAAAGCCTAGCTTCTTTAGGAAATATGTTACCAACAAGATTACACTGGGGGTACTTTTCCTCTTGGGCTTGCTGTTTCAGGAGCGGGCCGCGCTATGTTGGGGATTGTTAGGTATCATTTTGGCAGCTTATTTGATTGAGGGATATTGGTATATTTTTACTGGTCAGGTACGTCTACGGTTCTGGTGGCAATCTGATAATAATGAGCTAAGGGAAGTGGATGAAGTTTATCCCAAAGTGATTGATGATGAAGATTCGGGCTGACATTTTGCTGGCGATAGGGAGTGTATTTATGTTCTTATCCGGCTGCTCAACCAGCCCGACTATACAGGCAACTTCCGTGCCAGATACACCTACCCCACTATCAACACAAATTGCCGCAGACACGGCCGTTGCCTCTCCAACGGCTTTTGTCACCCTGTCACCTTCTGTCACTCCTTCGCCTGCTCACCCCAGCGATCTCGCCACTCTCACCCCCACATCCCCTATCGCCTCTCTCACCTCCTCACCTGCTCATCCCCTCACCCCCTCACCCCCTGCATCACCCACGGCCTCTCTCACCCCTTCCCCCGCCGCCACCCCCTATGCCACCATAGACGCCACCGCCCATCCGCCGGGCACGGCCGTGCCCACGCCCATCCCCCTCTTCGTCAAACCCGACCACGTGACCAACATCATCCTGTTGGGCAATGACGTGACCACGCCACAAGGCGGGCGCACCGACAGCCTCATCCTGGTCTCCATTGACCGCGAAAACAAAACGGCGACGATGCTCAGCCTGCCGCGTGACCTGTACGTGGTCATTCCCGGCTGGCGCATGACGCGCATCAACCTGGCGCTGCCGCACGGGCATGGCAGCGATTACCCCGGCGCGGGCGGCGGGCTGATCAAGGACACCATCGCCTATAACCTGGGCATCCCGGTGGATTATTATGCGCGCATTGGGTTTGATGGGTTCAAGACGGCCGTAGACATCGTGGGCGGCATTGATATGGTGGTCAACTGCCCGCTGACCGACTGGCGGCTCATCTCGCCGGAACTCGACCCAGAGGTGGAGGAGAATTGGGAATTGTTCACCCTAGAACCGGGCATCCAGCCAATGGACGGCGACCTGGCGCTCTGGTTTGCCCGCTCGCGGCGCACCACCAATGATTTTGAGCGCGGCCTACGCCAGCAGCGGGTGCTGCAAGCCATTTTCCGCCAGGGGCTGGCGCTGGAGATGCTGCCGCAGCTGCCCAATTTGTGGAACGCTTACCGGCAGCATGTGGAGACGGACATTCCCCTGCCGGTGATGCTGGAACTGGCGGCGCTGGCCCCGGCCGTGGAAGCCAACGGCGTGCGCCATCTGACGCTGCCCTATGCTGCTTTCAAGTCCTGGCGAGACCCAGCCGGTAGTTCGGTGCAACTGCTGCAATGGGCGGAGGCGGAACCCACCCTGCGGCGGCTGATGGAACCATCGGCGCTGAATCGGGCGGTACGGCCGTCGCTCACCGTGGAAGTGGTGACGGCCGATTACATTCTCTACCGGCAAATGGCCGATAATCTGGCCTGGTATGGGTTTACGCCGCAGTATGTGGCCGCAGCCGAAACCCCCACCCGCACCACTATCGAATATTTTGGCCCCAACCTCAAAGGGGCAGACGCCACCCCGCTAAGCTGGCTCTTCCACCGCCGGCCAGAAGACATCATCCAGTCACCCACTACCGGCGCCGCCGATTACCGCGTCACCCTGGGTTACGACGCCGACCCCTGTTTGCCCTTTCTGCAATCGCCAGTTCCATAGCCGGAAAACCATGTTACTGAACCGGGCATGGCGCACCCGAACAAACATACCAGACTAACAACCGCGCTGCATACGCGCCCGGTGGTGGAGGAGGAGTTCCACTGCGGTCATACGCCATCACCCGGCGATACACATTACCGTTAAAGTCCGGCGCCGGTTGGATAATAAAAGTTAGCGCCGGCTCTCCCAGTCCCCAGCCCGGCAAATTTACAATCTCCTGCACCACCAACTTCACATCTGGGCTATACCGGGTCTGGAAATACACCCACGGATCAATAGCCGGTATAGTCCAGGCACTCCAGGCGTTTGTCAGCGGACGGTTTTCTGGCAGGTTATTGTTGCTAAACGGGGGTGATTCCGGGTTACTCTCGCCATAAAAGCGCAGGCGCAGTTCCTGATCATAATTCCCATTCACCACAAACTGAAGATGTGCCCGTGTAATGGTGGCGTTGGCCGGAATGGGGATATTGCTATAACGAAAACCGCTCACCACATCTGTACCGTCCACACAACGCCCCAGGTAAATTTCCGGGAAAGTTACACCGGCCAACTGGCAATTTTGCCCAAAGCGGCCGGCGTCATCGCTGGATTGGGCAACAGGCACATTTAGATCAGGATGCCCATCCGCCAGCACCAGGGCTATGGCGTCGGCCGCCAGCTCTTCCCCCGTTGCCCCCTCGTGATAAACCCTCACTTTCTGGGCTATCGTGTTAATGCCATCGGTAAAGTCATACCGCCCCAGGTAGGCCCAGGTAGGCGGGTAAGTTGGTTTGTTAAACCGGCTCTGATCAATAGCCGCGCTGTGGACTTTGTTATTGTGGTGAATCTCATAATAAGCCAGATCGGCGTTGGCATGATTGTTGGGGATATAGGCATAAACGTCATATTGCCCCACGACCAGATCATGAACCAGCATTCTCCATTGAGCATAAGCATTGGCCGTTTGGGTATAGCGCGAAGTGAAGAGATAACAGGCCGGCGGAAAGCAAGGGGTATAAGTCATCCAGGGATCAGGCGAAAGCTCAAAACGTGCGGCGTTAGAATCATCTATCACCCGCCGGACAGGGTTGGTTAAATCCGGGTTCAAAGGCGGATCGTTCCCAGGCGTTAGCGGTATGCCCGAAGCATACATTTTAATTGGACAGCCAGTAGTCAGGTTGATGCTGGGCGGGTTTTGCCACAGGTTAACGCTGGCCGGGCGGCTGCCCGGCCCTTCTGCATTCTCCCAGGGATCCAGAGCAACACCACCCCATCCATAAGGGTTTACTGGATGAAACGTGTTGGTATTAGGACCATGTTGTTTTCGCACCTCAAAATGCAAGTGAGGGCCAGTGCTATTACCCGTATTACCACTAATAGCAATAACTTTTCCCTGAGACACCAATTGGTTTTTGGCAACCATTAACGTACTGAGATGTCCATACCTCGTTTTATATATACCTGTGCTGTTTGTTACCTGTATCTCGACTCGCAACCCCAGGTCTTGGCGGCGATTTTGTGGATTTTGCCACCCGGCTTCAACAACCTGACCGCCATGCGAAGCCAAGACATAGTCATAAACCATATCATAATCAATTCCAGGGTGACCACTATAACCAACACATGGGGCGGGAAAAACACTGGGCCACTCTGTCCCGTCGCGGTGGATGACGGTACGGTTGTTACCGTTATAGGGAGGGTCAACCTCCAAGGCATAAACGGGATACGCATGATCAAACACGGTGGAAACCGTTTTGGTACCAGCAAAAGGCGCCTTCAAAAATAGTGGCGCTATCTGGGCCGCGGCAATAGGCGGCTTTTGTAAACCCAATAGAAATACAACGACTACACATAGTATTAGCGTGGTTATCATAAATTTTCCGGACATTTGTTTTCCCTCCATGTAGAGATTTTAGGTTTTCAAGGTACGTCTGCTTGCCAGTTTTGAATAAGTGGTGCGCTATTATAGAATTCCGAAAGAATTTGCCGCCACTCGCCGGTTTCTAAATCGAGGATATAAATGCCGCTTGTCTCTGGCGTATAATCAGACATGCCGAAGAAAGCGATTTCCCGGCCATCAGGCGACCAATCCCCATTGATGCTGAATGGCAGTTTTAGCTCAAGAGAGTTATCATCCCTTACTCCCTTTCGATCAATCGTATGCAATAGAATTTGTATTAACCCATCTGGTTCACCGTGTTCCAGGAAAAATTCCACCTTTTGCCCATTCGGCTGCCAACGTATTGGCCCACTACTAAACCATGTCTCATCTTCTGCTGAAAACAACAACTGAGGTGGCTGTTGGCCACCAAATTCATAAATATAAATCTCTGGAACACCACTTATACTCCGAGTGGTAATCAGGATGGCATCTCCCTCAGGAGAAACGTGATATTGGTTGAGAGCAGGCCGTAAATCCGGGAAATCAATCGTTTCCAGAACCTGTGGATCAACAGAAGTACATATCTTTGTTACGGTGAGCGTTTCAACCGTGGGCCTGCTTTCCCACCCAGGTGAGGTATATATTGCTAAACAACCTGTTTCCGATAGGAACCTGAGGTCTTGAAATCGTCCAGACAAAGGCCCCAGGTCAATTACGTTTCCATTGTGAACTTCTGCTAACGTGACATGTAGTTCATTATCCACTTCAGAGCGGGTCAGATAAGCCAGTTGTGTACCATCGGGTGACAGGTATGGATAACCCCACATATCAGCCAGGAAGGTTCCTGTATCTTCTAATGCAACCAGGTTAGAGCCATCACTCTCAACTACATACCATTGGGATGTCTGACTCATAAACAGGCTGTCATCACATGTAACATTTGGGCTTGGACAGGGCACAGCCTGGAAAAGGATACGCCATGTAGGGCCGGGATAAGGGGTGAGCGTAGGTCGAAGCGTCGGAGTTGCCGAGGGTGAAGTAGTAGGCAAGGGGGGCCTGGCTGTTTGCGTCGCCAGGATGTCCTCGATGGATAATGTGACCATTGTGGGGATGGGGGTGGCTTCCGCCAGCAGCGCGAGCTGGGTAGCCTGGATATCGGCCGCCAATGGCGTGGTGGTAGCTGATGAACCGTTAGTGGAAATGTTCGGGTGCGGCGTGCTGCTGGCAACCAGACGGGTGGCGGGTATCGTAACGGCCGTTTCCGGCGTGGGTGTGCAGGCGGCCATCACCAACCAGAGTGAGAAAATTAGACTCAGCAAAATCGGTCGTTTGCTCATTTTAGCCTCCGTTTACGGTAATCGTTAATCGGTGAACGGTAATCGGTTATTGGTTTAGGGAGCGGCGGACAGCCAGGCGGGATGACGGTAAATACCAGGTGGGCTGACCTGAATGGGCGTCTCGCCTGGTGTCCATGTCCAGACCGCGTCGTCTACAGTGAAGGCCAGGATGCCATCGGCCGACCAGGTGGCGTCATATACCAGACTGTCTGCAAATTGGGTGATGAGGGCGACCACGTCGCCATTGATGCTCACCCGGTACAGGTTGCTGCGCAAGGCCAATGGATCTGTGTTAGCCCGGATGTCATCCGGGTTTTCGCGGTGAACGTAAACCAGGCTGTTTCCATCGGGCGACCAGCGGGGTGGGTAGCCGTGCCCGGCGTCAACGGCAGCTAACAGGGTCAGTGGCGCACCACCAGCCGGATCAGCCAGCCAGAGTTCACCCAAAATAAAGGGGATGTTGGTGTCCGGCAGGAGGACATAGGCCAGATGGCTGCCATCAGGCGACCAGGCCGGATGAGCGACTATCTGGTTGGGAAAACTCTGCCAGGGGATAAACTTGCCCTCCGCCAGGTTGAGCAAACCAAGCTCACTGCCCAAACCCAACCCTGCGCTGGCAGCAACCAGCACGTTTTGCCCGTCGGGGGTGAAGACGGCCGTATAACTACCCAATGGCAACGGGAGCAACTGCCAGTCGCCGCCGGCCACCGGAATAAGCCATACGTGACCTGTTTCGACGTCGCGGAAAAGCAGCCAGTTACCATCAGGGGACCAGTTCATAAAATAGCCCTGGGGAAGTAGGATATCATGGTTAATCTCGCCAGATTGATGGAAAAGCCGGGCAAAGAGGGTATCTTCACAGTTGTATTGCAAGAGGAAGGTGACGCCGGTAGGAGCGGTATAAACAGCGTCAGTCTGGCAACGGGGTGGGTCTGGCTGGCTATAAAGTGGAGCAGCCTGAGATAGTTCAGGCATACTGCTATTGTTCAGGGGATAAAGTTGAGTGGTTACGCCCCCCCCCCAGGGAAATTCACAAAAATGAGATGAGTGGCTGGGCTGGGCGGCGCCGCTGGCCCCGGTGGTATCGCTGGTTGGCTCATTGTTTGCCCGGTAAACAGCCCGGCTATGAGGGATATGAACAATAAAACACCGATTCGACGTCTCAATAACAAACTGCGTATCATGGACATTTTCCTCCTGGTGTAGGTGGGATTTGCCTGAATGAGGGTTGGTTAGCACTTCAACCACCTGCACAGCACTATGACATCAAACAACCTGAACAGCAAACATTATACTTATGGGCTTGTATCTGGTCAATCAAAATTATCAGGGCGATTAGAGGAGGCACGGCTCACGGAATACGGGTCACGGATGACGAATTTTGGCGCGCTACGGCCGTCTGCGATACACTTGGCGCATCATGTTATTCTTATCCGGCTACACGGGACAGATCGTCCGCACATCATCTTTAGGTTGCTTCACGCTGAGGTCAGTTCCACGCGCCTCGGATTAGAACTTTATGTAAACTCATTTACCTTTTTAGGAAGAATTTGTAAGAAAAGCCGAGGCCACCCCTCGGCTTTTTTTGATCTGGTGGTGGCTGGTGGTTAGTAGCTGGTGGCTAGGGGTTTATACCAGCCACCAACCACCAGCAACCAGCCACTTCATACAAGGAGAGTTAATGATGGCTGAAATCATACTGAATGTAGATAACGTAGCGGTGAATCTGGCGGGGCGGGTTATTTTCCAGGGCATTAGCTGGGAAGTGCAGACCGGGCAGCGCATTGGGCTGGTGGGGCCAAACGGCGTGGGCAAATCCACGCTGATGAAGCTGATCGCCGGGGAACTGCCGCTGGCCGATGGCTCCATTTTCCGCGCCCCAGGGCTGACGTGGGGGCGGTTGGAGCAGGAACCGACGTTAGCCGACGGCCGTACCACCTTGCAAGAAGCGATGACGGCCGTGCCCAACCTGACGGCCGTGGAAGAAAAGCTGGCCCA
>CAADGU010000210.1 GCA_900696625.1 uncultured Chloroflexota bacterium
GTAACGGCCGTTTGCCAACAATTGCGCCAGCCGTTTTTCCATCTCTGCCGAACGGGTCGCCAGGACGGAACGCGGCGTCAGACTAAAAAAACCAAGCCGGGCGCGCCAGCCTGCGGCGATAAACTGATTGGCCGGGACAATTTCAATTTGCGGGCACAATGTGCGCAATTCAGAGGTAGACACATCAACCTGGGCGTCATCGCTAAAACTCAAAAGGGTGACTTCATGGTGCTGCGCCAGTCCACGCAACAAATTGAGGATTCTCAATTTAGAGCCATTGTTGGGCGGCTCAGGATACCAGCCAGACAAAAATAGAATGCGCATACGACCGGCGAACCTACTGCGGCATCTGCCCCCAGCGATGCTGCAAAAAATCTACCATGCCGCGCCACATGGCGTTACGATGTTCACGTTTAGACCGCCATTTAGGTTTCACGGTCCAACTGGTTAAAGTGCGTAACAATTGCAGCCAGGCAAACACCTGGACCTTCAAAGGAGCATGATGTTTGGCCATGGTCAGCAGCCGATTGCGTGTGCCATAATATGTCACCGAAGGTTTGGGATGGTAATCACGTTGGACGCCTTTGTGCCACATCTTTGCCTGGGGTACATTCACCACGCGCCAACCATTGTTACCGGCGCGTAAACACCATTCGGTTTCCTCCCAATAATAGAAGTACCGCTCGTCAATCATGCCCACCTGCTCAATGACGCCGCGGCGAACCAAAATGCCACATCCCGAAATCCAACCCACTTTATGAGGCTGATCAAACTGTCCCTGATCGGGTTCATTCTGTGCCAGATGAATTGATTCCCAATAAGGGCCGAATACCCCGCCCGCGCTCTGAATGATATTGGGTTCATCGTGGTGGTACACCAGCGGCCCTAAAATGCCAATTTGCGGGTCACTTTCGCCAACGGCAATCATGTTCGTCAGGCAGTCCGGCGCCAGGATGGTGTCTTCGTTAAGCACAAATACCCAAGCTGCATCCTGGGCAACGGCCGTGCGGATACCCACATTGTTATTGCCGGCATAACCCAAATTTTCGGTCAACTGGATAATTGTAACCTGGGGGAAAGCGGACTGAAGGGCCTCCACCGAGCCGTCAGTCGAGTGATTATCCAACACAATTGTCTGTAAATTGGGATAGTCACTTTGCAGTAACGACTCAAGACAGGCCAATGTATCATCGCGGCGGTTCGTATTCAAGATAACGGTCACAACTAATGGATGAGACATAAATGGTTCCTGGTTGCTCATTTTGCAGCCAGCGCCTTTCTGCGCTTATTACGACCTGACGAAGCCTACCACCTAACCTCGTTCCACGCTCTGCGTGGAATGAGCAGTTCGACGCAGAGCGTCCCAGAAGGCGCTCCCACACAAAGCACGAGAACAATAATGAATGAGCAACTTATTTAGCCATCATTCTTGATTCGGATAGCAAACCCTGGCTACATCCGGCCCCATTTTAAAGAAGCGCCCCAGAAAAAAATCGCGCAGGGCGAATAAATTAGCCTTTCGCTTTCGCCAGAAAAAATCATTGCGGTACTTTGATTTGAATGACCAGGCAACAATTGTGCGCAGCGAATTAAATATGAGGCGTGTGACAACAAACCAACGCAAACGCCGCGGTGCGTTCTGATAGAAAAACAGAAGGGCATTCCGAGTTAAATAATAATTGTGGGCAGGCGAACCCTGCTTAAATGATGCTGAATCCTTATGCCACATCACCGCCTCCGGAACGTACCACACTTCATAACCGTGGCGGCGCGCCCGCTCACACCATTCCACATCTTCATAATTAAGAAAATACATAGGGCTTAAGCCACCAACTGCCTCTACAAGTTCCCTTCGCGCCAATACTCCACAGCCTGTTATAAAATCAACCTTTTCGGGCTGTTGCAGATATTTGTACTGTGCTGCTGGTTGATAAATACCCCGGTTCCAGGTTTCGCCCTTGTGCCAATTTATAAAGCTGCCAGCAGCATACAGTATCCCCTGCGGCTCAATGCAATACATTGTTGGTCCCACGACACCTGCTTTGGGATGAGTCTCGGCAAACCGCACCAGTTTTTGTAACATGGTCGGCTCTAATAGTGTGTCGTTGTTAAGCACAAAAACATAGTCCGCCCCTTTTTGCATTGCATACCTGATACCGGCATTGTTACCGGCAGCATAGCCAAGATTGTCACCAGTTTCCAGGATTTCAACGGTGGGGTAGTTTAGCCTTATTCTCTCAACTGAATCATCAATTGAACCATTATCCACAACCAATGTATAGCAGTTGGGATAATCAAGATCGGAAACAGATTCCAAACATGCAAGCGTGTCGTCAGCATTGTTCCAATTCAGAATTACAATGGCTACAACAGGAAAGGTTGGCACGAAAATTCTCCGGTGAAGAAAAGCCCAGCTTCATACCCAACGAAGTTGGGCGTAATCGAAATTAGGAAGACGCGGATGCTGGCTGAAGCCAGGCTTTGGGGAAATTTTTGCTGACTTCTATGCGATCAAATTCCTGGCTCTGGCGGGCGCCATGTGTTTTCACCCAGTCAGCCATACGGTGTAAGCCTTCATCCAAAGTGTGTAACGGCCGTTGCCCAAAAATCCTATCCACCTTCTCATGGGAAGAAAAGGCATTCAACACCTCATTGCGCGCCGGCAGGTAAGTAACCTGCGGCGCAACGCCCATCGCCTGCGCCACATGCTCCACCAACTCATTGATGGTATACGGCCGATCCGCGCCGATATTAAAGACCTGATTGTAGGCTTCCGGCACTTGAATGGCATCAGCCATAATCGGCGCCATATCGCCAATGTAGCTGAAAGCGCGCGTTTGCGTCCCGTCACCAAAAACCGTCATGGGCTTTCCTTGCAGGATTTGGTTCATAAAGATGCCCACCACATTCCGGTATTTATCGCCGATGTTCTGTTTTTCGCCGTAGACATTATGCGGGCGAAAGATAATGTAATTCAGGTCGAACATATCTTTACTGACCTTCAAATCCTGTTCGACTGCTAATTTGGCAACGCCATAAGGGTCTTCGGGATGCGGCGGCGTTTCTTCAGTCATGGGCAGTTCTGGGCTGGCGCCATAAACGGCAATGGAGGAAGTAAACACAAAACATTTCACGCCGGTATTTACGGCGGCATTGATCAAATTTACGCTGCCGATCAGGTTGTTCTGATAATTAAACCGCTTGATGAAGTAGCTCAACCCCTCTGCCGCGTAAGCAGCCAGATGATAGACGTAATCGAACCGTTCCCGGTGAAAAAGGGCGTCAACCAGTTGCACATCGTTAATACTGCCCTGTACAAATGTGGCCCCGGCCGGCACATTATCGGTGAAACCGCCGCTCAAATCATCCAGCACAATCACGCGATGCCCACGCTGAAGAAGTGCATCGGCAACGTGTGAACCAATAAACCCGGCGCCGCCGGTTACTAAAATAGTACTCATACCTTTATTCCCTCAGTTTGACAAACGATAAATAACAACCTGTTTTCAAGCAAAAATATTAATTGGAATTATGGCTGGCAACTTGCCTGTTGGCGCACTCGGCCAGGTAATACTCCAGCTTTTCAACCGATTTTTCCCAGCTCCACTGCTGTAACACGTGTTCTCTGGCCTGACGGCCGTATGCCACCACCTCATCCGGATTGTGCAGCAGAAACTCAATGGCTTCAGCGAACAACCGGGGATCTCGGTGAACCAACAATCCCGTCCGCCCATGCACCACACTTTCCTGCACACCACCTTCCCGCACCCCAATCACCGGAATCCCACACGCCATCGCCTCCACCGGAACCAGCCCAAACGGTTCTTGAACAGGGGCATAAACACAAAATCTGGCCCGATTATACAAAACCGCTAACTGCTCCATATTGAGGTTCGTGGCAACTTCCAACATCACCTGACGCTCTCTAGCTAAAGACTCCACAAAATCCCTTTCTTCCGGGATGATGCTGTTACAGGCTATACGCAATTTGGGCCGATCTTTTAGGGGTACATGACCCAGGCTCTCAATCAAAAAGTCAAATCCCTTACGCGGTGAAAGTTCCCCCACGGAGACAATATAATCTTCCTTCGGCTCGGCCGGCAAGAGGCGGAAGCCCTGCAAATTCACGCCATAATGGGAAACAGGTGTCTCCACTGAAAATTCCTGTCGCATATGGTTTTGCGTGAATTGAGAATTTGCCAGTAACAGAGGCGTCCGCTTCACGCTTTCTTTCTGCAACTCATAGAGGCGATTTTGATAAAGTTTAATCAACGGATCCACAGAGTCAATCGCCCCTCGAAACCGGTTGGGGCGATGATAGGGCCGGGAAATTTCACGATGAAACTCCCGGCCAAATGGCTCATGCAGGTAATAGACAGCAGGTGTCTTACTATATTGCAGGACGGACGGGATAACCGAAAACTGGCACGTATGAGCAAAAAGCACATCATAAGCGCCGCTGTCAATCTTTTCCGCAATCTGGCGATTGAGTTTTATCAGGTCTCCCAGGTCACGCCACCGCTGAAGCTGGTTCAAGCGGCCCAATGGGCTGGTAAACAGGGTGCGTGGCTGGTACGGAAACACCTTATGCTGATTGACATAGGGGCGCAAATCACAAAATTCGTGATCGGCCGTACTCATCGTATACACGGCCAGGTCGTGTTTGGCCGCCAGGCGCATTGTCCATTCCTGGATAGCCCGCTTGGCGCCGCCACTTGGTGCATTATGAAAGAGAGCAATGCGCATTGGTCTATTACCTGACAGAGAGTTGATATTATTCCAGCCCTTCTATGAAGGTTGAACGGGCTGAATGTCAGCAAAAGGCGGCAAGTAATATAGGTCTACTTCCTTCATCGTTCGCGCTTGCAGGATGCGCCGGCAAAAACGTGGGCTTATGCGATACAAAGTGGATACCATGACACTGCGCCGGTCACCAGGATCAAGTTCCGAAGAGCGGCGGAACCAGTCTCTAATGTAATCATGTTGCTCACCCCGTAACACGGCCTTGCTGGCCATCATACGCAGTACCCAGGCCTGTTTCTCTGGGGGTAGGGCCACAAATTCAGGCCATGTCGTAATTTCCGCCTGCCGTTCTGGGGAAGTGCGCAAGAGATTGACCAGTAGATCATAAAACACCTGTCCCTGTATTTCTACGGAACAGTCCTTAAAACCTGGCAGCTTGATGGCGCTTAGCCGGCATTTTGCCAGTTCCAAAGCCCGTCTGTCGGACTTTATTTGGGTAGTTATGTTTGATTGGTGTACCCGATACAGGCAGGTATATTCGTCAATATAAGCAAAGGAGGTCACTTCAGCATAGCGCATGAAAAATTCCCAGTCTGGCCCAATGACGATGTTGGTGTCATACACCAATTGATGCTGCAAAATGGGCGCCCGGCGCAGAACCACACATAGCGGCGGCCCAAATACGTCTGACCCTCGCACTACCTCTTCAAAAATCCACCCCTGAAAAGGGCCACGCCGCCTGCTGGACAGGGTTTGTATCTGGTTGCCAGAACTATCACAGTAAAAGCCATCTGCATATACACCCCCAATATCTGGATGTGTTTG
Organism: uncultured Chloroflexota bacterium; assembly: GCA_900696625.1. Taxonomy (GTDB): domain Bacteria; phylum Chloroflexota; class Anaerolineae; order Promineifilales; family Promineifilaceae; genus CAADGU01. Next base: position 5,569 of record CAADGU010000210.1, read on the forward strand.
TAGATAACGCACCGTGATGGCCAGGTGTTCTGGCAAATAGAGGTCGTCTGCGTCTAAGAAGGCCAGAAATTCGCCTTCAGCCGTCGCCAAGGCTGTATTGCGCGCCGCTGCCTCGCCCTGGTTTGGCTGATGCACAATTTTGATTCGTGCATCAGAATATTGGGAGGCGATAACGGCCGTCCCGTCTGTAGACCCATCGTTTACAATGATCAGTTCCCAATCAGTGTAGCTTTGGCGCAGCAGGCTCTCTATCGCTTCGGCAATATATAATTCCGCATTAAACGCCGGCATGATCACACTAACGAGTTCTGACCGCATCACGCTACCTCAAAGGACTACTTCTTTGGATTTCATCGTAAATCTTACACAACCAATCTGGTGATTTACAAAGAGAAGGCTTTAGCCGGTGAATATACTTTATTCCGGCTAAAGCCTTTCATTAGTGTATTTCTAAATGCTTACTAACTTACTGACTGGCTTCCAGGGCAGCAACCAAATTCTGAATATAAAACAAATCCCCCCGATAAAAGGCAGGTGCATCCAGCCACTTCACCAGTTCGTTGTATGGCTCATTCAGGATATACGCCTTGGCCTGGAAGAGCGCCGGTGGATCGTAAAGGTGCTGGAAGGTTCCTTCACCATAGGAGGCATCGAACTTGGCCACAAACCAGTAAGGGGCTACATATTCATACTCGTCAACGGCCGTTTGCACCTGGTTGTTGATGTGCTGATTCAGGTAGTCACCTAGCTCCGGCGTCAAAAACATGAAATTTCTGGCAACGGCATAACTGTTATGGTAGCTCATTTCCCAATCATTACCACCAACCCCTAGAGGAGGATAGGGGGTATCTTTAGAAAATGTATTGACTCGCAGGTTCAGCATATTCTGGTATCTGGTCACGGCCGTTTGATTGGGAGCATACCCGGCCAATTGTCGCAGTTCAATATACCCTTGGTACCCGGCAATGTATTGGTTAAGCCAGTAGGGTTTCGCTATAAACGCCTGATCACTCAAGGGCGCTTCCAGTTTACTGCTCATCTGGTCGAATATATTCTTCGCAAAAGTCTGGTTATTGTTACCTACAATTTTGGCATATTGCCAGGCGGCATAGAACGAGAAGGGCGGAAAGTGCTGCCAATAGCCACACCAGCCACAAATAGGCTCTGTGGATGGGTCATAAGGGGATGTGTATGGCGTTCCCCAATGATCCTGGGCCTCTGGCGGAATAATGTTTAATTCTCGCGGCGCGCCTGATCCCCAGCCAATGTGAACAATTCTGGTGAAATCGTGAATCTTCCCAGGGCCGTAATAGTCTTGCAAGTAAGTCTTCACTTGCTGCTGCGTGGCGGAGGATAGATGAGGGTAGGCCAACAGCAGTGTATAAACCGTGTCAGCAGGGTTTTGGAAATAGTCGGATAGTTCACCTAAGGTGCGTTGATCAACATACCCACCATTTGCATACAGATCAATAAACCCGGCCGAGTGATACCCTGGGCGCAGAGGGCCAGCCTCTATCATCTTTTGTATTTCTGTTTCCAGCCTTTGGGTCAACTCTGGCTTTGTCGGCAAAGGCACGCTGCTTTGCGTTGGCACAATGGTAGCCAGAGGAAGTGGCGTCTGTGGATTGGTTCCGTTGGGGCTAAAGGCCAGCAGCGCATTACCACGAAGCATGAATATCTTGCCCTGGTAAGGAATAGGTGGCGATTGCGTCGTCCCATGTTTACCGTATATCCCATTTTGGCTCTGGTAACGACCGCTATAAATCTGCCACCCATCTGGATGGTTGTATGCCGTGGAATTACCGGCGTTATACATTTGTTGATAGCCGGGAGCGAGCGAGTTGCTGGCCAAATTATACCCAAAATAGTACCAATCTCTATTGGACTGACCCATTGGTTTGGTGACATCGTATGCGCCGGATTCTCGATCACAGCAAAGGTTCCAATAAATCAGCCGGCCACCTGAGGCATAAGCCATCGGCTCATCACTGGCGTGGCCATTGTTAGCGCCTGGCCCATTACCGGTATGGACACGACTGATATATTGTGTACCAAACTTCCAACCGACAGGGCCACTGCGTGAGATCCAACCACCGGAAAAGTAAGCCGTAGCCTGATAATAGACCCCATCAACACCGTTGATAACCGGCGGATATTTATTGCCGGCATGGGTGACAGCGCCCCAGGTGAAAGGAGCATATTCAAGCTGTCCATCGCCATCAGAATCAAAGGCAAATTCCTGACCATTAGTGCTATCCAGCACAAAAACTGTGCGCCGCCAGGGTTCAGTTTCGTAATAATTTGTTATACGGCTGGCATTCATCACGGCCGTACCCGGCACCCAATCGCCGCTAATGTTGTTACTGATTGGGCCGATCACATTACCGACAGGGATCCCATTAAATAACTCACCATTCTCCACATGCGGCAGGAAGAAACTATTTTGGGTATCTGTCACATAATTTTCACCGCCGGTAAAGATAACGTAATCCTTTTGGGTGGCAGGATGCGTGTAGATGACCGGCCAATAAGAATGGAAACCGGAACCAGGTAATGGCTGCGAGCGCCAGACCAGTGAACCGGTTTGTGCATTAAGGGCGTAGGCACGGGCATCGTTTGAGGCGAAGTATACCACGCCATTTTTGTAGGCGGCCGAGTACAGAATAGGCCCGTCCGTTTTATAGCGCCAGATCAGGCCACCGGTGGTGGCATTGAGCGCATAAAAATAGCCATCCCGGTTTCCGGCGTAGATGATGTTGTTAACAACCAGCGGGTTGGTTTCAAAACCGGCGCCGGCCAGATAAGGCGAGTAGCCGGGTATCGCCTGACCGGAATCAGCGTCAATAGCGTGGATGATGCGGTCATAACCGCCCACAAAGGCAACGTTACGGCCGTTGACTGTGGCAATAGTCGGTGAATGACCCAAAGGAACTTCTGTGGCATATACCCACGCCAACGCCCCATTATTGGCATCAAACGCATACAACCCACGTGCAGTGGAGATATACACTTTACCGTTGGCGGCAATCGGTTGAATTTTATAGGGGATATAGGGTTCAATGGGCCGGTACCAGGCAACATTCAACCCACCTCGCACTTCCTCTGGCGTCCAGGAAGTGCGCTGGGGATTAGCCGCCAGCATAGGCCACGCTTCATCCTGGCCGGTGATGACAACGGGTAAAAATACCGGATTACTGCCATTGATAGTTTCGGGACGCTCCGCCCTGACGCCACCAGCGGTTTGCAAAACAGTTGTAAAAACAAACAGGACAACAACAAAGAACAATCCTTTAGCGAGATCAGGCATCTCATGTTGTTTTGTGAGAGAACCAATTTTATGAAATTTCCATTTTATTAAATTTGCACTTGAAATTAACTTCTTCATCATAGCCCTTTTTCCTTAGATTTGATTAGCAGTAGGATTAGTGGGGCGCCGGGTGGTGGTGATAGGTTCGTTAACAGCGCAACTTACCTTTTTGGCCCTGCAGGGTACCGGAGCCTACTCTAATTCATTATCGTGATCGTTCTCATAGGAAAAAGGTACTTGATGCAGAAATTTTTACTGAGGAAAACAACCTTTTGCAAAGACATACACTGGAAATCTCTGCTTAAATTTGGTCAACGGGTTGGCCGGTGATAAGGGCCATGAATAGACGTTCAAGGCGGGAAAGATAATTTTCCCATGAATGTTTTTGCTCGGCATCTTGACGAGCCTGGCGGCCAAGCCGTGTGCATAACGCTGGGTCTTGCAGCAATTGTTGCAGAGCCAATGCCATTGCGGAAACATCACCCGGTGGCGCCAGCAACCCATTTTGACCATTCTGAATGACTTTGGTTAACTGCCCGACGGCCGAAGCGATCACGGCCGTGCCCGCCGCCATATACTCATACAACTTCAATGGGGATAACCACAAATCCTCCCCCAATGGCGGATAAGGAACCACGGCCACATCGGCCGCAGCTAAAAACCGGGGCACCTGCTCATGTGGCAGCAACCCCGTAAAATGCACCACTTGCTCCAGGCCCAGTTCCTTAGCTAACTGCTCCATCGCCTGGCGGCGATCCCCATCACCAACCAGAACAAGATGAACTTCAGGCATCTTTTCCTGTAGCAATGCCAAAGCCTTCAGCAATGTTGTGACATCATGCCACTCAAAAAAATTGCCCACAAAAATAGCTAACGGCTCATCGCCCAAGCCCAAGGCGGCACGTACTTCGGCTCTTGCTACCGGATCAGGCCGGAAACGATGAACATCAGCCACATTGGAGAAGACAACCACTTTCTCCGGTGACACATGCCACTGTGAAACCAGGTGTTTCTTTGCCGGTTCAGATACACAAATGATGCAATCGGCCGTGTTCAAATTGAATTGAGCTGTCGCTTTGGCCCGCCAACGCAGCAAGCCGGTAATCGGCTTGCCCATATAATCGTGTTCCAGAATGTCATCAGCCTCGAAATACAACACGTAAGGAATTTTAAGCCGCTTACACGCCCTGGCTACCCCATTCCGGTAAAGCCCATTCCGTTCATAGACAATATCGTAGCCGGGTAAACAATGGATACAGGCATCATAAAGACGATAATTTAAGAACACGTTCAAATAGGGCACACGCAGCCAGCGTTGTATACGCCAGGTTGCTTTTTCTAAAAGGCTAAACCAACGGCTGCCAGACCATGACCGCGGCGCTAATTCCAATTCACGCAGATCATCGGTACACACAACCTTGTCCAGAAAATGGGGAATAATAAAAGTGACCTGATGCCCAAAAGACTTTAACCCTTTGGCTACATATCCTTGAATAATGTAGGTGGCGTCTGGTCGTCCCCCACTCATAGCCTGTCGTAACGGCTCCAACTCCGGGGGGCACATCGCAATCCGCAGCGATTGAGTAGATGCATTGGCGACGATCAACTTTGTATTGCTCCTTCACATCAAATTTCTATTCTCACAGTCATAAAGGTATCGCCCCCAGGCGCAGGTCTGTTCCCAAGTCAGCGGCCCCCGGTGCAAGATTGCCTAGCCGGATACCGATCCGATAAAACCTGGCTGTTCCGCATTTTTCCCCTGCTCTTGCTGAATGGCTTCGCTGTAGATGGAGATAAAATGGTCACTGACGGCAACGGGTTGGAAAGGTCCGCGCTCATAAGACAGGCGCGCCGCCTGACCCAACCCGGTTCGCAAAACAGGGTCTTCAATTAACAGGCGAATTTTTTCGGCCAGACGTGCCGGGTTTTTCGGCTCGCATAACAGACCGTTTGCGCCATCTTCGATTATTTCGGGGATTCCACCTACTGCGGTCGTTACAATGGCACGGCCGTAAGCCATCGCCTCCACCACACCCAAAGGCTGCCCTTCAAGTATCGAAGACATCACAAAAATGTCCGTTTCACTCATAATGCGGGAAAGTTCATCACGGCTGGTAAAAGCGCCCACAAAAATAGCCTGCCCGTCTAAACCAAGCTGCTCTGCCTGCGCCAGCAACTCCTGGCGCAGCACCCCATCGCCATGCACCCTGAACTGGACCGTCGGATGGGTTGATCTGACCTGCACAATGGTCTCAAGCAAATAAGTCAGCCCCTTAGCCACCACCAGCCGGGCCACAGTCGAGACACGAATAGGTTCATCCCCCTGTGCTAACCTGTTATCTGGCTTCCAACCGGAAGCCATTGGGTCCGGCAAAAGGGGGCTTCTGACTACAATCGGCCGGGTCACACCACAAACCGTCCGCAGGGCACGCGCACTTTCTTCAGACACAGCCACGACTGTGGTTGCCTTGTTAATACTCTGCTGGAACCCTTTCCACCAATCAAACTGGGCATCAGGCGTCTGATGCTCTTCATAAACGACGGGGACTTTTTTGGCGGCTGCCCATTCAATGGCAAAAAGAAGCGTGCTGGTGTACCCCTGGATGTGCAGCACATCCGGTCGCCAACGAAGACGCCACCAGTTGAGCAGCAGCCGCGCTAACGGTTCACGCCGGTTTTCGGCAATAAATCGTTGGAAAATTTCGCCGCTTAGACGGCCGTGAGTACTGGTATAAGTCTCACGCCAGGACCCCCGCCGGCGCAACCACAAACCGGCAGCCAACAGCAAAGTCACAGGAAACAAAACCCACATGACGACGGTCAGAATTCTCACTTTCGTCGGCCAGTGAGATGCCGGCCATGACAACCATTTGGGTATCTGCACAATGGTCACCCCATTTTCCCGCAACCGGCGGAAATACTGGTTATCCGGCGGCGCCCAGGTCATGGACAAGACGCTCACCTCCTGGCCTTGCTGTTTCAGCCCCACAGCCAACGTCGTGGCATATTCTTCTAATCCGCCAAACTCCTGCGGATCATAAAGCACCATACAAACTTTCATTTACCAACCATTTCCATCAAGATAATCAGTTTACCGAGTTACTCACACTATGCACACACGCGCACTGACTTGTCACCTGCTAACCAGACCATCCTCTTATTTTACGATATGCAGCCCATCCACAACCTGACCGGTAAAACCATACGCTGAGCCAATCCAATAAGAGCTAAACGTACACGACGTTGTCGCTCCCAAAGTGATAGGTGTACAGATGAAGATATCGGCCCCATTCCCACTGACGCCCGCTACCGAAAATGTGCTGGCCGTGGTCAGGTATATCTGGTTAGCCCCATGATCAGTCCAGGCGCCGTTTATCCACTCAGAGGTCGTGTTGCTAAGACCTACATCGGAGCCGTCAAAATACAACGTCCACCCATTGCCATTTGCGTTAAGGGCCATCAGGTCTTCACCACTACCAGATGCTCCCGTGACGCTAAACGCCCCAATTGTACTGACAACTAACCTGCCATCCGCGGTGAAGTCAATGGCATCAATGTCCTCGTTGTTTGTCGTTAAGCCCACAGATGCGCCAACAAGATACCATGAAAAGGTGCCAGAGGTATTGTCTCCTAAAGATGTTGGCGTGAAACGAATAATGTCGGAGTCATCCACACTGCCCAGGCTGCCAACGGTAGCCGCAGCATCAAGACTGAGTAAGAGGTCGCCGTCAGGCAACACATAAAAAGCGTTCACATCCCCGGTTATACCAACGTCTGAACCATCAAAGTACATGGACCACAAACCAGTTGCCGTATCATATGCCAGAATATCCTCATCATTAAAGGCTACGCCACCAACCGTACCATTGTTGGTTGAACTGACATAGATTACCTCACCTGAGGACGTCGGTGTGCTTGTGGGAGCAGGTGTTGGTGACAACGGTATGCTTGTGGAAGTCGGTGTTGGTGGCAGTGGCGTTTGCGTCGGCGTTGGCGAAGCTGTAAGCGCTGTGGGAGAAGCAGTTGCAGTTGGCAAGGCATCCATAGTACCACCGCCGAAATTGTCCAACACGGTATTGTTTGCACTGTACATGAACAGACCAATGTAACCACCCTGAGTAAAATATGACCAGGCTGTTACATCTCGAACCCCTATCAAAGTACCATTTCGATAGACTTCAACCTGCCCATTCGCTTTGGCGCGTGCCCCAAACTGATCCCCATTCACAAAAGTTACGGGAATACTGGCGCCACGCTGCACCCACCCTTGTGATGATTGGTATGTCCAAACCTGCACCAGATTGCCGGCCGGATTATACAATACGTCAATAATTCCAGGCGCAAAACTGCTGCTGCTTTGGGACTTCAGCCCCAGTCCAATTTCAGTGCTGTTCAAGTTTATCGCAGTTAAAGTGACAAAAACTTCCTGGTCTGCCCCTAACAGAGAGCTATTCCAGTATACGTCCTGCTCACCCGTGCTGCTGACTATCAATTGGTTAGCAGCAATGGTATAACCTGCTGTCTTACCTGACCAGTTATTGCCCAATATCCCATTTGCCCGGTTAAAGTCATCTAATATCCCTGTAGCCGGAAAATCAGAACCAGGCGTTGGCGTATTAGTAGGTGTTGATGTAGCTGTTGGCGGCAGCGGCGTGTTTGTCGGGGTGTTGGTTGCCGTTGGCGGTATTGGCGTTTCCGTTGGCGTGGATGTAGCCGTCGGCGGCAGCGGCGTGTTTGTCGGGGTGTTGGTTGCCGTTGGCGGTATTGGCGTTTCCGTTGGCGTGGATGTAGCCATCGGCGGCAGCGGCGTGTTTGTCGGCGTGTTGGTTGCCGTTGGCGGTATTGGCGTTTCTGTTGGCGTGGATGTGGCCGTCGGCGGCTGCGGCGTGTTTGTCGGGGTGTTGGTTGCCGTTGGCGGTATTGGCGTTTCCGTTGGCGTGGATGTGGCCGTCGGCGGTAGCGGTGTATTGGTTGCCGTTGGCGGTATTGGCGTTTCCGTTGGCGTGGATGTAGCCGTCGGCGGCAGCGGTGTATTGGTTGACGTGTTGGTTGCCGTCGGCGGTATTGGCGTTTCCGTTGGCATGGATGTGGTTGTTGGTGGTATTGGGGAAGGTGTTGAGGTAGGCAATGTTCCCATCATCCCACCACCAAAATTGTCTAAAACAGTGCCACTGGCGCTAAGCATAAACAAACCAATATAACCACCCTGAGTGTAATAAGGCCAGGCGGTTACAGTTCTGGACCCTATCAAGCTGCCATTCTTATAGACTTCCACCTGCCCATTGGCTCTAGCCCGGACACCAAATTGATCCCCATTGATAAAAGTTGCCGGAATATGACTGCCGTGTTGAATCCAACCTTGTGTAGAATGAAACGTCCAGACCTGAACCTGCTGTGAACCTGGATCATACAACACATCAATCAGACCAGGACTATAACTGCTGCTGCTCTGAGATTTGAGAGCTAACCCTATTTCAACACTGCCCACACCAATGGTACTGATGGTGACAAATGCTTCCTGGTCAGCCCCAAACGAAGAGCCGTTCCAGTAAATGTCCTGCTCACCCGAATTACTGACCCGTAATTGATTAGAAGTGATGCTATAACCCGCTACAATACCAGACCAGTTGCCACCCAACGATTCATCAGGCTGGTTAAAATTATCTATCTCACCCGTGGATGGGAACTCCATTCCGGGAATCGGGGTGTTAGTCGGGGTGGATGGGCCTGGTGTATTAGTCGGGATGGGAGTGGGGGGGGTTCCTGTTACTGTATGTGTGGGTGTACTCGTCGCCCCGGCAACTTCGGTATCCAGCTTAAGGCCGACGGCGAGGTTCTGCTGTGTTACACGCAAAACATTGGTGAAGTCAATGTTTGAAACCGTATCACCACAGCTATGGTAATGGGGACGGTAATAGAGCCAGCCGCCGCCACTGCTAACGGCCGTCAGCCCATAATCCCAATAAGAATGTTCATCTGAGTTCTGAACGCCACTATCCATCCCAAAGCCAATGACAATGCCATAATCTGATCTTACCTGATTGAAGAGACTGGCAATCCGTTGCGCCTCAGCGCCATTATAAGACACCTGATTCATATAACCGGTGGGGTCGTCCGGATAAGGCCAGCCAATATGGTCCATAACTAACCCGGCTTTGATTTGTTCCCCACGAGCCAGGGCTTGTTGAACGTGATAGGTTGAGCCGTAGTAAGCTGAACCACGTTGAACACTATATTCCTCGGCGGCCCAGAGGATGAACCGCATCGAGTAACGATTGGGATAATCCTTAAGAACACGCGCCAGTTCGATCACGGCCGTAGTGCCAGAAGCATTATCATTCCCACCAGGCGATTCAGGTACCGTATCATAATGTCCACTGAACTCGATATAGACATTGGGATAAGCACTACCCACCTTAGTTACATAAACGTTGTGCCCGGCGCCACCTGGCAACTGCTCCATGGTGATAGCCTCTGGTGGGTAACCCATTGCCTCAAACCGCGCCTTGATATAGTCAGCAGACATCTCGATTGTGCTTTTCGGATAGACTGTGCTGCCATAAGTACAGTTGGCATTTATAAAAGGGCGAAAATTGTCCTCCCGGCGTGGGCCGTACAGTGTTACCAGGTCAGATGCCACAGCAACCAGATTTGCCGAATTAACCTGATTGATGTAGTCAGGAATGGGGTCATCTGCCTGGACAGATGCATATTTCCCACCACTTAAAAACACAATCATAAACAGCGCGACTACCAGAACAACACCAACTTGTTTGTTCAAGTGCCTATACATGATACCCTCCTCTACTAGCACACCAAGAGCCTGTTTGCCCTTACAGCACACTCAAGAAGCCAATGGGGAATACCAAGGGTCAAATTCCTTAATTGCCTGTACGACACACGCCAGATCGGCTTCCTCCAGGTCATTATAAAATGGCAAACGCAATAAGCGGTCACTCACATCCTCTGTCACAGGGCAGTCGCCCGCCCGCCCCCCATATTTCCGTCCCATGTCTGACAGATTAAGCGGTAGATAATGAAATACAGCAAGAATGCCCCGCGCCTTCAAGTGACTGATCAAAGCTTGACGATACTCCAACGAGGGAAGCAGCATATAAAACATATGGTAGGACTGTTCACAATGCGCCGGCACAGTGGGAAGTTGCACACCCTTACCCTCAGCCCAATCCTGAAGGTGATCGTTGTAATAGTGCCAGATTTTCTGTCGCTTGGCTTGAATCTCATCACGCGCTTCCAGTTGAGCGTATAAGAAAGCAGCCAGCAAGTCAGAGATCAGGAAACTGGAGCCAATATCAACCCATGTATATTTATCTACCTGACCACGAAAGAAACGACTGCGGTTTGTGCCCTTCTCCCGAATAATCTCGGCGCGCTCAATGCAGCGAGAATCGTTAATGATCAGCGCCCCACCTTCACCACAAATAAAGTTCTTGGTTTCGTGAAAACTTTGAGTGGCAAACGTGCCAAAGGTACCCAGGTAGCGGCCCTTGTACTTACCAAATAGACCGTGAGCATTGTCCTCAACAATGGGGATGTTGTACTTGCTGGCAATGGCACAAATTGTATCCATCTCGCATCCCACGCCGGCATAGTGAACAGGCACAATAGCGCGCGTCCGTTCGGTAATCAACTGTTCAAGTTTGGTTTCGTCCATATTGAGCGTGTCAGGACGGATATCCACAAACACCGGTTTGGCGCCCCGCAAGACAAATGCATTGGGCGTGCTGACAAATGTGAAGGAAGGCACAATTACCTCATCCCCAGGTTGTATGTCCAGAAGCAATGCACTCATTTCCAAAGCGTGGGTACAGGAAGTTGTTAAAAGAACACGGGGCACTTGAAGCGCCTGTTCCAAATAAGCATGGCACTTTTTGGTAAAGGCTGCATCCCCGGCAGAATGGCCTTCATGGATGGCTTGTGAAATGTAAAACAGTTCCTTACCTACAATTGTTGGCCGATTAAAATCTATGTCATACATTTTTTCATTCTTCATGAGCTACCTCAGCGACAATGTTTACCCTTCTACTGGTAATGCCCTTTCGCGCCACCCCCAAATGTAATCAGGTGCTGCCGGGCCACAGTTAAATAACAAGTCTAAAATTGAAACAGCATGGTCAAAAGGTGGGAACTGCTGCTTATATTCAGGATAACCAGAATAGTCCTTATATATCAGCTCAATCCCAACATTTATAAATCGCTGTTCATCGAGATAATCCTGGGCAGCAGGCCCAGATACATACACGGTTGCTTCTACCTTCTGTAATAAGTCAAGTAAACGATCCTGTTTCTTGCCAGCAGGGCTAAATTCTCGTGAATCCCTGAACTCTGTTTTGATACCTAAGAACTCGCTACTAATGGACTTAATAAGATATTGATTTAGCTCAGACAAGTTTGTCCAATTTACCTGGGTGAAAAGGTGTTCAAAAAAGGAACAATATAGATTGAAGTATGGTGTTTTTGAATACGCTTGTTGGAGTGTAGCCCAGTGCTTTTTAGGCCAATGCGAATTTTGCAATTCGACTTCACAAATTAACCTTTGCTCTGAAGAGCCAACCGGTACGGTTAACCATTGTGGGCCATGAACTGTCTTGATTTTATTGCGATTGCGCCAACTATTTTTGGTATATTGCACATCATCGTAAAAAATAAACTGATCGACATCATGGATAATGTCAAAATACCCTTTCCAGGGGATGTAGTTTGATTGAATTACGGCTACCTTTTTCATCGTTGGTTCTCATTTTTGGGCAACGCTGTGGACTCAATTAAGTTTTTTGAATAATCTGATCGTCTGGGAATTTATTGTCCAGTCTATGAAAGCAGCATTTTCACGAACACCCCTTTCATAGCTTCCTGGGCGCATCTCAAACCTATCCACTAGGATACGCTGCTGACCTACAAGTATGCTTACGCCCGGCAGTGGATTTAAGGCCCTTACTTTCCTTTGGACTTCCTGGATGCTATTAGCCAGTTCCAGGTAGCCGTCTACGGCCGTTGGCTTTGGCGCGTCCGTAGCCTGTGAATGGTCTTGTGGTATACCAACAGGCCGCACAAAACCGGTGAAAAGTTGCAGAAGCTCTGGCACCATTTCGCCCGCCAGTTGTGCCAATTTCCACCTCAGCTGACCATCATTTTCCACATTGCCAATATCTATTTTTCGCTGGAATAGGATGTCGCCTTCATCCAACCCTTCAGTAATATAATGGGCTGTTATACCCGTTATCGTGTCCCCATTGAGCAGGGCTGCATTGGAAGGGCAAGGGCCACGATATTGCGGCAGCAGAGAGGGATGCAAGTTCACAACACCCAGTTTTGGCAAAGACAAGACGTTTGTTTTCAGGATTTGCTTGAACGTAGCCACAAGAATAAGGTCTGGCGCCAGGTCTTGCAGCAGGGCCATGCCCCCCTCACTACTCACCTTTATCCCATGATAACAGCGCACCTGATTTTGCTCGCATAATGTGAGCAATGGTTCTTCCTCATAGTAAGGGAAAGGGTTATCGTATTTAACCGTAAAAACTGCTTTTACATTGACCCTATTTTCGGCCAACAATGCTTTTAGAACGGTATTTCCAAATCCTGTCAAGGCAAACAAAACAACGTTAAGACGACCACTTTCGTCCATCTTCATCAATCTCCCAAGTTTAAGATGCATTTACGCGATATATTGGAATCTGGCTGGCTTTGTGGCTTTAAGCTGACGTTGACTAACGTCTACCTGGGGCTGAGGCCCTTTACAGAGCGAATGAGAGTGGAAATTACGCCACGATTTGTCATATACCTGGGGTTATTGACCACAGCCTGAAGTATTGCCGCTGGCACTTCTGAATACGCTTGTCGGTCATACCGCTGAAAAGCACGATTGACCCAATAATAGCTAACCAACTGCGAAATGCGGGCATTTGTAGCCAGGCTGTGCAGATGTGAGGCCAGGGCACGCAACTTAATCTGTGATGCTTCCGGGCCAAATTCTGTTTCATAATCTAGCAGATGATAACTAACCGTACTCATGTAAGCTTCGTCAATCTGAGCATTTAATCGGGACGCTTCCACAAAACACTTCTCTGCATCCGCGGGACGATCCCAAATTACGGCGCGCGTCCCTTTTAACAGATAACCCTGAGCGACTGCCCAGGGCAACTGCTCGCCAATGGAAGCGGCCTCCGGAGGAAGCTGTGAGAAAATGTTTCGCAGCAAACGTTCGTGACTCAGGCGTTCATCGGCAATGCAATTTGTTAACAGGTTGGCAACCAATTCACCTGGTTGTCCTTTCAGAATAGATGTTTTTAATCGCACCGCCTCTTGCAGAAATTGCTTACCCAAACCAATTTCATTTTGGGCATATGCCATATAGCCCCAATACATACACATATTAGCGTGGGCAATGGGGCGTAAAGCCACAACTTCCGGCGGACAACGTTCGTCGTCAAAAATTTTGATCTGATTGTTTAGTTCGGATTCACAAGCGCCGGCCAGATTTCTAATGACTCGTCCCGAATGATGCCGACGATAATTAAGCGCCCGACCTACATTGGCAAATTTGCAGCCGGCCATGAACAGGTGGCTAAAGTGAAGGATTTCGGCGCCACGACTCCCTTTAGCCAGGTCCATTTGCAACGCCCAATCTCGTCTGAGAACTACATCACTGGGCGAAAGGGGGAACCAGAGTACGAGGTCTGCCAAACTGATTTCTTGAGGCGGATGCCAGATATCTCGGATTGTTTTTTCGGAGAAATTTAGTTCGAAACGGCCGTTATAAGTAAACCCAACATCAGGATGACTCTTAAGGTAATCAACATGAACCTGGAGCTTTTCCGGATGTAAAAAATCATCTTGATCCAAAAATGCAATAATCTCCCCAGATGAAGCCTGCAAACCGGTGAGTCTGGCTCTATCCGCCCCCAGGTTTTCTCGATGTTTAATATATTTCAGGCGAGAATCATTAAACTGCTGGGCCACAGTCGCCGAATCATCTGGGGAGACATCATCCACTAAAATGAATTCAAAGTGTGGATAAGTCTGGGCAAGCACACTCTGAATTGTCTCAGCTAAAAAATCCGCCCCATTATACACAGGTGTAATAATACTCACTTGGGGGTGCTTCATCATTATCGCCTATATAATGTCCGCAAATCTGAACTCCACCCGCTTAAAAAACCAGGTTCCGATCACAAAAATGATCATCGTTATAACGGCTGATTGGATTAAATAAGGCCCTGGTAATCGTTGGTATATCAGGATGTCACGATAAGACTCAAGTATGCCAGCCATAGGGTTTAAGAAGTAAAGAGACCGCAATCGCTCCGGCACCATTGAGATTGGATAGATGATGGGGGAAGCATAAAACCACAGTTGAAGCCCTAAAGCTAACAGCGACTGGACATCTCGAAAGAACACATTTGCTGCTGACATTCCCAAACCAATACCCACAATCAGAAATAGCTGAATGATCAGAATAAGTGGTAAAAAAATCAGCGCCGGCGGGAAAAAGGGCACCCGAAAAATTACCATAAGGATAAACAATAATCCCAGCGCTATGCCAAAATCCATCAGGCGCGCCAGCATAGCCGCCACAGGCAGGATTTCTCGGGGAAAATATATCTTTGTCACCAATCCCATATTAGTCACGATAGATTGCGACATGTCTGTCAGGGACGATGCCAGCAATGTCCAGGGCACAATTGCCACATAAGAAAAAACCGGGTACGGAATATCACCTGTATCCACCGGTACAATTCGGGTAAATATGATCGAAAATATGGCGACCTGCGCGGCCGGTTGAAAAATTGCCCACAACCAGCCGAGCGCAGATTGTTGATATCTGGCACGAATGTTGCGTCCTGTCCAGGAAGAGAGAAGGTCCCTCGATTGATAGAGTTGTCTGGCTTGAATTAACATTTTATATCTTCTTTAAGTTTGATTAATGGCTAGAAATATACCGATCAGGTACAGGTATAATTGACTGCTTGATCAGGTAAGCTGTGTCATGACCGGTTGCGTTTCGGCAAAGGTGCCGTTGCCAGAAGAAGGCAAATAGGGCTGATGGCTCCAACGGGTATGCGGTTCGAACACACCGCTGTCGTCAGTATAACTTAATACAGAACCCTTTACGGAGAACCAATCTGACCGCCCGGCGCGGGTCACAATACCGATAGAGTCGCTCTCATTTAAGAACCATGCCTCGGCGTAATAGGTACCTGTGATCAGTTGGAGTGGCTCCAAATACAATGAAACGGTACCTTGACCACGATCCAGTGACAGTTCAAAATTATCTAGCTTGGTTCGCAGCATACAGCAGGTTAACCCATCCGAACGCCGGATAAAGACGGATACATGGACTTTCCCCAATGGTTTGTAAGCATTGTAATGAATTTGAATCTGGACTGGCTGATTATTAACCAGACTTCCAGACTCAGTACTTTGCGTGCCATACACATCTACCCTGGTGATTTCCACATCACCGGTTTCGTCGTCAGAAGCATGGGCCAGATTCTCCAGTTTGGCTGTCCGCTTTTGGTGAAGGTCTTGTTCATACAAGGCAATAATTTCTTTAGGGCTGCCCTGATTTTTCACCTTACCTTTCTCAAGATAGAGGGCACGATTACAAACAGCCTGAATCAGGTAGAAATTATGTGAAACAAAGATGATGCTGGTTCCCTTTCCAATAAGGTCCCGAATGCGGTGCATACACTTTTGTTGAAATGCAGCGTCGCCAACAGCCAGAACCTCATCCACCAGCAAGATTTCTGGATTGATACAGGAGGCAACAGCAAAACCCAATCGGACCGTCATGCCCGATGAATATCGCTTAACCGGCGTATCAATAAACTGTTCAAGCTCTGAAAAATCTACAATTTCATCAAATTGGCTGGCTATTTGCTTGCGGCTCAGGCCTAAAATTGTGCCGTTCAAAAAGATGTTTTCTCTACCGGTGAGGTCTGGGTGGAAACCGGCGCCTAACTCAATTAAGGCCGACAAGTGCCCATCCATATAAATAGACCCGCTGGTTGGTTTGGTGATGTTGGCTAACAATTTCAGGATTGTCGTTTTCCCGGCGCCGTTTGCCCCGACAAGGGCCAAAGATTCGCCCGGTCGCAATTCAAAATTAACATCTTCGAGCGCCAGGAATGAACGGCTCTGAACCCCACTGGAAGCATCTTGTCTTAATGACCGTTGGAGCCAACCCGATATGATTGATGGCAGGCTGGTCCTGGTCAGGCCCAGGTTATATTGTTTGGTTACATTCTCAAACTTGACGTGAGTTTTCACTAAGACTCTCCATGAAGTGATCTGGTAACAGCATTTATGTTACCGAAAATTGCTTTTAATTTTAGACAAACAACCCGCTTTCTATCCCTAGCACAAACACACTAACGGCCGTTTAGCGGCGAAAATTGGAAAGATAAAAAGCCCGACTCAAGATAAGAAGTAGCACGAAAGCCACTGGAACAAGGCCTACTACCACAATCCCCGCAGGGTTTTCAAAGAAAAACAACCCCGACGGCTGACTTACATTAAGGGGGACTGGAGCAGTCGAAACATCAGTTGATGGCAAAAGATCGTCGGATGATGGCACGGCCGTAGCCGTTGGCATAGACACTGGTTCTGATGAGGGTACATAGACAACCACAGGCAGCTCGGGAGCGTCCAGTTGCGCGTAAGAATACCAGACCCCATTCCCCTTTAAGCCAGGATCGGAACGCCAGGTAACCAGTAATGTGTTGCCCTGACTGATAATGGCCCGAACATCAAAAGGATCAAAGGCATTGTCACCAGTTAGATCTTGAATGGCTGGCCCAGAGACGATGGGTTCCGGTGTAGACCAACGGCCGTCTTGCCAGACACTATGCCAGGCCCCGTGTATATCAGGGCTGCCGGTGATGCGCTGCGACCAAAGCAAGTGCAAAACCTGGCTGCTGTCAATAACAAAAGACATGACCCCATTCACCCCGGTAAGCGAAAAGGGAGTTGCCGGTTCTGTCCAGGATTCCCCCCCATCACTTGATTGCATCATCGTGATGCCACTAAAAGCAACAAATAATTCGCCGCTAGATTCGATAATGGTCGGATTGAGAACACCATAACCAGTATTCACCTCTGCCAGCACTTTTGGCCGACTCCAACGCCTCTGTTGCATATCCAAACTGGAAAAATTAATCTGCCTGCCATTACCCCCGGTATCTCTCACATCCCATACAACATGCGTCAAACCAGATGCGCCTAGCGATAGGTTAAGTATAACTGGGAAATTATCGCTAAAGGTCAAGAATGATGGGTCAGGATTAGACCACGTCTCACCTCCATCATCAGAATAAATGGTATATAAACCATTCCCCTGTCTGCGGCCACTGTAAATGATGGCAAGGTTACCGTTTTCGTCTCCTGTAATAGCTGCCAATTCCGGATCGCCCGCGTTTTCCCCCACCACAATCGGGGTAGACCAGGCTGATGCCCGGCCGGCCTCAGCCAATCGCGCTTTGGTATAATAAATATTGGCATCCGTACCGTCGCCACCCCAAAAAGTGAGATGAAAGACACCGGTTTGGGGTTCCAGATAAACTCCGGTGACACGAGCATCACTTTTGTGCGGCGACAAAATAATGTCTATTGGTGTACTCCATCCCTCATTCATCGTCCAATAATTGTAAACAATAGCCCGCATCCATTCGCCTTTATCCACAAACCATTGTGAGGAAAAGGCGTGAACTGTTCTATTCTGGTCAGCGATCATTAACGGTGGATTAGTCATCGGGTGATAATCCGGTATTGTTTGTTGTGGCTGCCAGGTATGCGGTTGTTGGGCAGAAATCTCCTGGTAGGCAACAAAAAGTATCAGGGTGACCTGGCACATCCTTACTACCCATTTTACCAGAGGACTCTTGACTACTGTTTGACCTGAAGTTCGTATGTTCACCAGAATTGCACGCTTTTGCACGATACTATATCGTTCAACACTATCTAAAAATTCAACAATCAAGGAATAACAGAATATGTTTACATTCTTAAGATTGACATGGTTTCAAATTCAACATAAATACAGAACAATAGGGTCAATATTATCCGTATTGATTGTGCTTACAACAATAGCACAAACGCCAGATCAAAAAATTGATGCCCAAACCCAATCAAACACCCGCAAAATAAACGTTCCCTATTGGGGGCAAGGAGATGACAACACTTACCCTGACTATACACTGCTATGGTTCGGCCAGGTTAGCCCCACCACGAATTATGCCGATGCACGAATGGCTTATACAGATGAGTACCTGGAGGTGTTTGTCCATATTATTGATCGCCGGTTGTGGTGTGACACCTCGCCCACCGGTGAACTAACTGCCTATGATGCTGTCACACTGTACGTAAAACTGGACGGTAATACGGGAAATACTCCCACATTACAGAGTTACAAATTTGTCTCTCAAATGACCAATTGGGATTGCCGTAGTAACGCTTCAGCCGCTTATCGGGGAAATGGTTCTGGCTGGGCGGTGAGTCCAATCGCCTTTACAACCACCACAAATTGGCGCGGCAACTA
>CAADGU010000211.1 GCA_900696625.1 uncultured Chloroflexota bacterium
CCGATTTACAGCACGAAATTGGGTCGTTAAACCAGCGCGCCGCCGGAGTCGAAGATCAGATTTTGGAACTGATGCTGCTCATGGAAGAAGCGGAAGCGGAAAAGAATGAAGCCACCACCACCGCCGCCGCGGCTGAAACGCGCTGGCAAAAAGAGTCTGTGGAGCTAGAAGCGGAAAAAACGGAACTGGCAATACGCCTGAACCGGCTGCTGCAGCGGCGGCAGGAGCAGGCCAGCGTGGTAGACGCCGCCTCGTTGAAAGAGTATGAACAACTGGCAAAGAAAAAGGGGGGCACGGCCGTGACTCGGCTGCGCGTGGACATGTGCCTGGGCTGCCGCATGACCGTCTCGGCCAACAACATAAAAGAAGCCAGAGAGGGGAAAAAAGCATACTGCGGCAGCTGTGGCCGCATTCTTTACCCGTATGATTAGTGCCGGACACAGGGCAAAACCGTTTTGGTCATCCCCGGCAGAAATGCCCTGTGCCTGACACTCCTTAACGACCTAATCCTGCAAAATTGCCTCGATTTGTTGCAATTCATCCGGCGTAAACGAGAGATGATTAACAACACCCACAATGTCCTCAATCTGGCTGGGGCGGCTGGCGCCCAGCAGGGCAGAAGTGACCGCCGGCTGCCGCAGCACCCAGGCCACCGCCAACTGCGCCATCGTCTGCCCGCGTGCCTGGGCAATTTCGTTCAGACGGCGTATCTGGTCAACCCGCTCTGGGGTAATATGGCTCTCGTTCAGGAAAACGCCGGAACGCCGCACCCGTGAATCGTCAGGAATGCCATGCAGATACCTGTCCGTCAACAATCCCTGTGCCAGCGACGAAAAGACGATACAGCCAATCCCCTCGTCGGTCAGCGTATCCAGCAAACCATCCGCTTCCACCCATCGGTTGAACATACTGTAGGAAGGTTGGTGAATAAGGCAAGGCGTACCCAATTCACGCAAAATATGGGCAGCGCGGCGGGTCTGTTCACTGTTATAGGAAGAGATGCCCACATAGAGGGCGCGGCCGCTGCGCACGGCATAATCAAGCGCGCCCATCGTTTCTTCTAGCGGTGTGTCTGGGTCGAAGCGGTGGCTGTAGAAGATGTCCACATATTCTAGCCCCATCCGTTTCAGGCTTTGATCCAGGCTGGCAATGAGATATTTGCGTGACCCCCATTCGCCGTATGGCCCCGGCCACATATCATAACCAGCTTTCGTGGAGATGATAAGTTCATCCCGGTAGGGGGCAAAATCGTGCCGGAAAATGTGACCGAACATCTCCTCGGCGGAGCCTGGCGGCGGCCCGTAATTATTGGCCAGGTCGAAGTGGGTAATGCCCAAATCAAAGGCACGGCGCAGCATGGCACGGCCGTTGGCCAGCGTATCTACCCCGCCAAAATTGTGCCACAGACCCAGAGAAATGAGCGGCAGCTTTAACCCGCTGCGGCCACAGCGTTTGTATGGCATGGTGTCATATCGCGTTTCAGATGGTTGGTACATGATCATCTCCTTTGTGGCTGGTGGCTAGTACCAGCCACCAGATTATAACCACTCTTTTTTAACTTGCCTGGACAGGGCGATGGGCTTACAATGCCGGTTCTGACGAACCGACAAGCGACCCAATCTGGACAACAGGATGGCACGCCACAGGCGTGTTTTTTTGGGACAACGTGCCGGGCGCCAAAAATCACTGCTGAATAGAGGACCATATGATGATTCAAGAGTGGCCGCGCATGTGGCAGCGTGAGTTCGCCAATTATAACCGGGATAAGCTGCAAAAAGATGTACTGGCGGGGATTACCGTCGCCGCCGTGTCATTGCCGTTGGCGTTGGCGTTTGGGGTGGCTTCGGGGGCAGATGCGGCGGCGGGGTTGGTCACGGCCGTACTCGCCGGCCTCGTCATTGGGTTGTTGGGCGGGGCGCCTTACCAGATTTCAGGCCCCACCGGGGCCATGTCCGCCGTACTCATCGTTCTGGTCAGCCGGTATGGGTTACAAGGTATGTGGCTGGCGGCCGTGCTGGCCGGCATCATGCTGACCCTGCTCGGCATCTTCCGCCTGGGGCGCGTCGTCGCCCTCATTCCCGCACCGGTCATCTCCGGCTTCACCAGCGGCATTGCCATCATCATCGCCCTGGGCCAGCTTGACAACTTCCTGGGCATCAAAACCCCACCCGCCGAAAACGTGGTGGAAAAGCTGCGCTACTACACCGAACACGGCATCACCCCCAACCCAGAAGCCATGCTGCTGGCAACGCTGGTAGTGGTGATCATGATCGTCTGGCCGCGCTTCAAGTTCGGGCAGCGGCTGCCCGGATCTCTCTTAGGCATCATCGTGGCTACGCTCATCGTTGTCATCACCCATTGGGATGTACCCGTTATCGGCGCCATTCCACGCACCATCTTGTTAGAAAATCGGCTTTCTCTCAGCCAAATTCCCTGGGCTGACCTCAGCAACCTGATTGTGCCGGCCATGTCCATTGCCGCCCTCGGCGCCATCGAAAGCCTGCTCTGTGGCGCAGTCGCTGGTAATATGACCGGCATTCGCCTGAACAACAACATGGAGTTAATTGCCCAGGGTATCGGCAATCTCATCATTCCGTTGTTTGGCGGTGTGCCGGCTACAGCCGCCATCGCCCGCACCAGCGTCAACATTAAAAGCGGCGGCGTCACCCGTGTGGTACCTATGCTGCATGGGGTTTTATTACTGCTGGCGGCGCTGCTATTGGCCGGGATTATTGGGCAGGTGCCGCTGGCGGCGTTGGCGGGTGTGCTGTTGGTAACTGCCTGGCGCATGAACGAATGGCACACCATTCGCTTTTACGTGGATCACCGCCTGAAACATGCCCTTATTGCCTTCTTCATTACCCTGGTAGCCACCGTCGTGCTGGATTTGACGCAGGCAATCTTGATCGGTTTTGGCATCAGCACGCTCATTTTTATGGCGCAGATGAGCGAACTGCAAATTTCACGCAAGCCGGTGGAAGTGGAGCGACTGACGGCCGTAGGCCACCAGTTTGTGCATCCGGGCCAGGACGTTGCCGTCTATTATTTAAGCGGGCCGCTCTTTTTTGCGGCGGCGCGGCGGCTGGTGGAATTTGTAGAAAGCCACGATACGGCCAATACCACCTTGATTTTGTCTATTCGTGGTGTGCCGCTGGTTGACGCCACCGGTGTGGAAGTGATTCGTGAGATCATACACCGCCAGCGTCATGGCGGTGGCGATGTGTTGCTAACCTCGATGGATGATCGGGTGCGCCTGCTGCTAGAACGCGCCGGTGTACTGGCTGAGTTAGGCCCAGAC
>CAADGU010000212.1 GCA_900696625.1 uncultured Chloroflexota bacterium
GTCCACAATGGCATTGAAGTGAATAAATTTGATCCGGGGCTGGATGGACGGCCGTTTCGCGCTCAATATGGTATTCCTGAAGATGCGCCATTGGTGGGCATGGTGGGGCGCTTACGGCCGTGGAAGGGCCAACTTCCATTCTTGCACATGGCCGCACACATTTTGCAGCAGCAGCCAGATGTGTATTTTGTGGTAGTGGGGGGGGCAAACTTTGCTGTAGAGGACGATTATGCCCGACAGGTAAACCATCTGGCGCGGGAATTGGGCATTGCCGGTCAGGTCATTTTTACCGGTATGCTCGACGATGTACGCCCGCCACTGGCGGCTCTGGACATTTTTGTGCATCCGGGTGAACCAGAGCCATTTGGCCTGGTAAACATTGAGGCGATGGCGATGGGTAGACCGATAGTCGCCTTTGCACACGGCGCGCTGCCAGAAATTGTGCAGGATAGTGCGACGGGTCTGCTCACCCCACCCGGCGACATCCCGGCGCTGGCAGAGGCCGTTATCTCCTTATTGGCCGATGGCGAAAAACGGCGGCACATGGGGGGCAACGGCCGTATTCGCGCCGAAAACCACTTCACCATCCAACGCACTGTCCGGGAGGTCGGTGAGGTGATGCGGCGTGGGGTGATGAGGTAATTGGGTAACTGGGCAATTGGGTAATTTAACGCCCAATTACCCAATTGCGATTCGATATGCGCTACTTTTTAGACGCCCGAACCGCCACTGAGCATTTTCCTGGCATTGGCCGCTATGTCAGCAATCTGGCGCGGGCGATGGCGGTGGAATTGCAGGCCGGTGAAGAACTGGCGCTGTTGGTGGATGGGTCACGGCCGTCGCCCTGGCCTTTGCCGCCACCTCAGGCGCAGGTGCGACAGATCATTACGGCCGTTTCCCCTTTCAACCTGTCCCAACAATGGCAAATCCCCCGGCTGCTGCGGCAGCATGGCGCGGCTGCATACCACAGCCCCTTTTATCTGATGCCCTATCGCCCCCGCCTGCCCACCATTCTCACCGTGCATGATCTCATCCCCCAACTCTTTCCCGCCTATTTTCCGGCCTGGAAGCGGCTGCTGTCTGAACTGACCACCCGGCTGGCCTTACGCAGCGCCGACCACCTGATTGTGGATTCAAATGCTACCCGGCAGGATGTCCTGGAACGGTATGCTATCAGGCCAGCACACATCACGGCCGTGCCCCTGGCCCCAGACCCGCGTTTTACGCCACAACCCAGCGCCGAAGTAGAACGGATACGGGCACAATACCAGCTTCCCGCCCACTATGTGCTGTATCTGGGAATCAACAAACCGCACAAAAATCTGGTGCGGCTGGTGGAGGCGTGGACGGCCGTCCGCACCACCAACGTTACCTTAATCATTGCCGGCGCCTGGGACGGCCGTTACCCGGAAGCCAGAGAACGGGCACAGCAGTTAGGGGCAGGCGAAACCATCCGTTTTATTGGCCCGGTGACCGACGCCGACCTGCCCGCTTTATACAGCGGCGCCCACTTTTTTATATTTCCCAGTTTGTATGAGGGGTTTGGCCTGCCAGTAATCGAGGCGATGGCATGTGGTACGGCCGTGATCACCAGCAACATTTCCAGCCTGCCCGAAGTCGCCGCAGACGCCGCCCTCTACACCAATCCCCATGACACGAGCGACATCACCAACCAAATCAATCACTTTCTGCAGAATCCCGCGCTCATAGCCGAATACCGGCAAAAATCGCTGGCCCAGGCGCAAAAATTCACCTGGCGGGACACGGCCGTTGCCACCCTCAACCTTTACCGCCAAATTTCGTAACCCGTGACCCGTAATCGGACTTCGGATTACGGGTCACGGGCTACGGCCGTTCCGCCAACAGTGCCTGCAACCGCGATACCACCATAGCAATGGCCACCTCGTTCATCCCCCCATTCGGCAAAATCACATCGGCAAACCGTTTACTTGGCTCTACAAACTTGATGTGCATCGGCCGTACCGTCTCCAGATATTGAGCAATTACCGAATCCAGCGAACGGCCGCGCTCGTTCATGTCCCGTTGCAAACGCCGAATAAAACGCACATCGGCGTCCGTATCCACAAACAGTTTGATGTCCATCAAGTCACGCAGTTTCCGCCGCGTAAAAATCAAAATCCCATCCACCAGAATAATTGGGCAGGGCGACACCAACACTGTCTCCTCCGTTCGCCGGTGCAGCGTAAAATCATACACCGGCACCGCTACCGACTCTCCCGCCAGCAGCTGCTTGATATGCTGGATGAGCAGCTTGGTCTCCAACGAATTGGGATGGTCATAATTCACCGCGGCCCGCTCCGCAAACGAGAGGTCGGGGCGATCTTTATAGTAAGCGTCATGGGGCAAATAGGCGATCTGGGATTGGCCAACGGCCGTTAAAATCGTCCGCGCCACCGTCGTCTTACCCGACGCCGTGCCCCCCGCCACCCCAAACACTACCGGCTTATTCTTGCTCATGTTGATGCCATCCTCTACTAGCTTATAAACAAAAAGGCCAGCCTAAAGCTGACCTTCATGCCAAGCCAGCTAAGGGAGTCGAACCCTTGACCTACGCATTACGAGTGCGTCGCTCTACCGACTGAGCTAAGCTGGCGTTGCGGGCGAAATTATAACAGCCACCGCCAACCATGACAAACCAGATCAGCTTGTGGGCAGCGGCTCTTTGGGAACTCAGGGCAGGCTGTGATGCGTGACGAGTGATGCATGACCAGAGAGACCACACGCATCACTCGTCACTCGTCACGCCGAACCCCATGAAATCCTGTAAAGCCCAGCTTGTGAAGTCACCTGGGAATAGAAACCCCAGGCTGCTTGCCACGATCACATAACTCGTGATACAAATTGACCATCACATCACCGAGGAAACCAGCATGAGTTCAGAAGTCCCACAAACCGAAAACACCCCCTTACCGTCACATATTCCTGGTATATTCGTGGAAACCCCAGAACAAAAAGACCAAAAAAAAGGCAACGACCGGCGCAGCCAGATTGAACAAACAGCCGGCGTCGTTGGCTCAGACCGCATCATTCTCAATGGCGAGAACCTATCGAAGATGGACTTGAGCGGCATTAACCTCAGCGGCGCGAAAATGAACGATGTCAATCTTAAAAAGGCAAATATGCAAAATGCCACCCTGGATGGCACGTCATTGGAGAGAGCAACGCTGGTAGAGGCAAATCTGACCAATGCCTCCCTGAAAAAAGCCAAACTATTTATGGCCTCGCTCAAAAGAGCCAATCTGGAAAACGCGGATCTCACAGAAGCCTACCTGGGGAAAGTCAGTTTGCAGGGCGCGAACTTGAAAGATTGTAATTTCAGCAAAGCCCGGCTGCATTTTACCGATTTACGAGGATGTGATCTGAGCAGCGCCAAACTGGCAGGCACAGATTTAAGAGAAGCGCGTTACAACAAAGACACCAAATGGCCGCCCAATTTTCATTTACCTGAACTCACGGGGGCTGTCCTGGTAGAATAATGCCGTAATCCATAAGCCGAAGCCCATTACCCGTAATCAGATTTCGGACATCCGACTTTGGGTTACGGATTACCGATTACGGCTCTCCACCAACAGCCACCGGATTCTCTTCCCGGCGGCTCCACTCGCTCCAGGAACCAACGTAGAGACGGCCGTAACCCAATCCACTATGCGCCATCGCCAAAATGTTCACGCAGGCGCTCACCCCGGAACCACAGTAAAAAACAGCCTCATCCGGCGGCGTCTCCCCTAGAA
>CAADGU010000213.1 GCA_900696625.1 uncultured Chloroflexota bacterium
AGCGCCGCCAAAAATGAACGCTACCGCCCCGATCAGATTATTGAGAGATTGGGAGATGGGGAGACTGAATCTCTAAATCTCCCAATCTCTCAATCTCCTCTTCTCCACATGCTCGCCGGCATCTACGGCCGTTACCAGACCATCCTCTCCCGCCAGGGCGCGCTGGACTTTGACGACCTGATCTGGCAGGCGGCCGACTTGCTGCATCATCGCGCCGGGCTGGTAGAAACACTGCGCACCCGCTGGCCCTACGTGCTGGAAGACGAAGCCCAGGACAGCATCCCGCTGCAAGAAATTTTGCTGGAAACGCTCACCGGGCCAGACGGTAACTGGGTGCGCGTGGGCGACCCCAACCAGGCGATCACCAGCACCTTCACCGCCGCCCACCCCCGCTTTTTCAACGAGTTCATAGACCGGGACGATGTGCTGGCCCTGCCCCTGCCCAACAGTGGGCGCAGCGCCCCCTTTATCATCGGCGCCGCCAACACCATGCTCGATTGGGTTATGGACAAACATCCCGTGCCCGAAGTGCGCGCCCACACCTTCCGCCGCCAGCACATCGAACCCACGCCGCCCGGCGATGCCCAACCCAACCCGCCAGACAGCCAGGCGGACATCCGCATCACTGTTTACCGCCACCGCGAAGATGAAGAGCTGCCCGGCGTGGCCCAAAAGGCGCTAAGCCACGTGCGCCAACATCCTGACCACACCGTGGCCATCCTGGTGCCCACCAACAACCTGGGCTACCTGATGGCCGAACAGCTAGATGAACTGGACGCGGACTATGATAACCTGCTGCGCGGCGGCACCCGTGAACGGGAAATTGCCGCCGCCATGCACGCCGTCCTGGCCATCCTGGCCGATCCACTCGATTTGCGGGCGATGGTCAGCGCCCATGCCAGCCTGCATAAATTGGGCCATCCAGCGGCGCTGCTGCCGGAGGAACGGCTGGCGCAGTTCCATACCCTGCTCAAAAGCGTCCACCAGCCGGAGCGTCTGCTTTTCCCCTGGGAAGCGGGCGATGTGGCGGCGGCGCTGCCCGCCGGGGTAGCTACGCCGGAGGATTTACTGGCGATGGAGCGTTTTGCCGAATTTGTGGGGCGGTTGTTTGATTTACGGCCGTTGCCCATTGACGACCTCACCTTAGCTCTGGGCGATGAACTGTTTGCCTGGGGCGAAATTCATGAGGGCGACCTGTCCATCGCTTACCAGATCGCCACCTTTTTGCGCAACCGGCGCGATGCCCAGCCAGAACTGCGCCTGCCGGAACTGGCCGCCGAATTGGGCGAGGTAGCCGCCGGGCGGCGCAGTTTCCCCATTGCTTCCCAGGCAGACATGGGGTACGAGCCGCAGCCAGGGCGCATTGCCCTCAGCACCCAGCACAGCGCCAAAGGGCTGGAATGGGATGTGGTTTTTATGGTGGGGGTGGATGGAAACTGGATTCCCGGCAGCCTGGACGCCTATTTCATGGGTGTCAGCGACTTGCTCGGCGGCGATCCGACGGCGGAAGCGGTGGCCCAGTTGCGCTATTTGATGGCGGGCGATGCGGGGATTTATCACGGCCGTACCGCCACCGAATCCGCCCACATAGACATCATCAGCGAACGGCTGCGCCTGCTTTACGTGGGCATCACCCGCGCCCGGCGCATCCTGCACATCAGCCGCAGCCGCGCCACCCGCAGCTACAACAAAGAACGAGATGCCGAACCGGCCACGGTGACGGCCGTGTTGTACCACTACCTCAAAGCCACTCGCGGTTAACACATAACAAGAATTGACAATAAGGAACATTTGTTCTAAAATTGTCCTACTTGTCTGTCAACAACCCATACAACAACAAGGAGAAATATGTCCCCCTCTATTCAAACCGAACATTTCACTCAGGCGCTTTACCTGCTGCTTGATGAAACTTTTGACAACGTGCATGGCCTGTATCTGGACAAAGGCACCTCCATGTTTGAAACGCTGGCTACCATATCGGCTGCCGAAGCGTCAATTCCCGTCGGCGGCAAATGCGCCACGCTGGCAGCGCAGGTAAAGCATGTGGCTTTTTATCTGGATGTGCTGGATTATACGGTGCGCACCCAACAATATGACCAGCAAGATTGGGACAAAATCTGGCGTGAGACCGGCGCTGTTTTGCCCGAAGAGTGGGAAGCCATTAAGCATTCACTGCGCGAGAGTTATGATCGGATAAAAACATTGATTGCGGACACGGCCGTGTGGCCTGGCGAACGGCACATAGGCGGCGCCATCGCCATGATCACCCACACCGCTTATCATCTGGGCGAAATTCGTCAGGCGCTATGTACACTTAAGTAGGAAGTAGACAAGACCCGAAGGGTTTTCCTAAACCCTTCCGGTCTCAATTAAAAAGGAGACAGAAATGAGTGGCGTTAGAGTTTTAGTCGGTACGCGCAAAGGCGCATTCATTTTGACTTCGGATGAAAACCGCCAAAAGTGGGACATCAGTGGCCCGCATTTTGCCGGTTGGGAGATTTACCATGTTAACGGTTCATCTGCCGATCCAAACCGGTTGTATGCTTCGCAATCTTCCGGCTGGTTTGGCCAGTTGATCCAGCGTTCGGATGACGGCGGCAAAACCTGGGAACCGGTTGGCAACGCCTTTGCTTATGAAGGCACGCCCGGTACGCATCAATGGTATGATGGCACACAGCATCCCTGGGAATTCAAGCGCGTCTGGCTGCTGCAGCCGTCGCATACCGACCCGGATGTGGTTTACGCCGGCGTGGAAGATGCCGCTCTCTTTCGCACCCAGGATGGTGGGCAGACGTGGCAGGAATTACCCGCCTTGCGCACGGCCAAAGGGCATTTGTGGCAGCCAGGGGCTGGGGGTATGTGCCTGCACACCATTCTCTTAGACCCAACCAACCCTGACCGCCTCTTTATCGCCATCTCTGCCGCCGGCGCTTTCCGTTCGGATGATGGGGGGGCCTCCTGGCTGCCCATCAACAAGGGGTTGGTGTCGCCTTATGAACTGCCAGACGCGGATGCGGATGTGGGGCATTGTGTGCATGGTCTGGCAATGCACCCATCCCGACCAGAAGTGTTATTTATGCAAAAACATTGGGACGTGATGCGCAGCGACAATGCCGGTGATTTGTGGCACGAGATTAGCGGCAATTTGCCCACGGACTTTGGCTTTCCCATTGCCGTTCATGCCCATGAGCCGGAAACTATCTATGTGGTTCCCATCAAGAGCGACTCGGAGCATTACCCGCCGGATGGCAAGCTGCGGGTCTACCACAGCCGAACGGGCGGCGATGAGTGGGAGGCGCTGACCAATGGGCTGCCGCAAAGCGACTGTTACGTGAATGTGCTGCGCAGTGCGTTGGCGGTGGACTCGCTGGATTCGTGTGGCATCTATTTTGGCACAACGGGCGGGCAGGTGTATGCCTCGGCCGATTCTGGCGATAGCTGGACGGCGATTGTCCGTGATTTGCCGCCGGTACTGTCGGTGGAAGTGCAGACGCTGCCATGATTCGGGTGGTTTTGCCTCATCATTTGCGCACCCTGGCCCAGGTTGACCGCGAAGTGGCACTATCGGTGGCGGGCGCTGTGACGTTGGTGGCGGTCTTGGATGCTCTGGAAGCGCAATACCCGGTGCTGCGGGGTACCATCCGCGATCAGGTAACGAAGGAGCGACGGCCGTTCATCCGCTTTTTTGCCTGTGGTCAGGATTGGTCACACGAGCCGCCCCATACTCTGCTGCCCGATGCGGTTGTGACTGGCGCTGAACCGTTTCGGGTGGTCGGCGCCATGGCCGGTGGGTAAATGTGTTTGTAGTAGGCGATTTATCGCCTGGGCAATAAATTGCCTACTACAAACTAGCTTGTTTGTGGGGAAGATCACCCTTTCACCCCCTCCCCCCTTTACCTCCTCACCTCTCCCTGTCACTTTTTCACCTTGTCATTACACCGTCCTGCCACTAAAATTGCAGGTTTATGAGCAGTGATAACCCTTTTTTCCATCGTGGTGCTATCCGGCAGGCAGAATTTTTTCATGGACGTGAGGCTGAAATCGGCCAGATTTTGGGTTTACTCCGCAATGGGCAAAGCGTTTCTCTGATTGGGCCGCGCCGGATTGGCAAGAGTTCACTGCTGATTCATCTGATGCGCCCGGAAGTGCGGGAGGCGCACCAGTGGGGGGCCTCCCAGGTTTTGTTTGTGCATCTGGACTGCCAGGAATTTGGTGAATCACCGGCAGATGAAGTGTATGAGGCCTTGTATGATGGGCTGATGGATGCGGCGGAAGCTGTTGGGCTGGCGGCGCGCCCGGCTGACGCCATCGGCGGCTACCGGGCAATTGACCGGTTGCTGCACCAAATTAGCCGGGAAGGTACGGCCGTCGTCGTGCTGCTGGACGAATTTGAACTGCTGGCGGCCAATGCCCATCTGACCCCCTACTTCTTTGCCCGGCTGCGTGGGCTGACGACCAAATATGGATTGGCTTATCTAACGGCCAGCCAACGGCCGTTATTCAACATCACCGCCGAAGAAGAAATCCTCAGTTCCCCCTTCTTTAACATCTTTGTAACCCTGCCCCTGGGTTTGTTTACGAATGAAGAGGCGCGCGGGCTGCTGACACAGCGCCTGCAAGGTAGCGCCCACACCTTTTCATCAGAATTGATGGATCACCTGCTTTGGCTGGTAGGGCCACATCCCTTTTTTCTGCACATTGCCGGGTATCACGCCTACCAGGCAATGATGGTTTTGCCATCGCTGCCAGCGGCCGATTTTGCCACGCTGGACAACGCCATTGAAGTGGAAGCCGCCTCACATCTGAGTTATTTGTGGCAAAATTTGTCGGCCGAAGAGCAGTACACCTTGGCGATCACCAATGGGCCAGTGGATATGTTGCGTTTGTTGGAACAGCAATGTTTGTTGCAAAATGAGAATGGCAGCTATACCTATACCAGCGAGATTTTGCACCGTTTTGTGCGCCGCCAGAGTGTGACCGGTTTGATCCAGGCCGGGCCGTTTGTCATTGACCAGCAGCGGCACCAGGTGTGGGCCGAGAACGAGGAGATGGCGTTGACCACCTCACAGTTTGCCATTCTGGTCTGCCTGTGCCAAAACGCCGGGCAGGTGGTGCATGGGGAGGATCTGGAAACGGCCGTGTGGGGTGAAGTATTGGTGGATGACCCTGACCGGCTGAAAACACTCATCAAACGGCTGCGCCGCGCCATTGTGCCCTACGATAGCTGGATTGTCAGCGAACGGGGCGTGGGTTATGCCCTGCGCCCACCGGAGGCGTGATGCGTGATGCGTGATGCGTGAGCCGAAATCCGATTACGGATTACGGACTACCGACAGCCGCCGCGCGGGTGCGGATTTGTAGCAAGAGTTCAAACAAGATCAGAACGCCGGCTACCAGCAGCGCGGCGGCAATGCCAAAAGCGCGGTTCATTTGCAGCCAGACACAAAATGCCGCCCAGACACCCAACCCCATGGACTGCCGCAGCACCACTAAAAACGGCGCTGTGGTTGATGCCCCAAACCGTTGATCGGCATATTGCCCAAACCGTTTGTTCAAAAAATAGGCAAAGGGCAGCGTCAGCCCTGTTACCATCACCATAATCGTTGCCAGAAAAGCAAAGATCAGTTCGTTAT
This sequence comes from uncultured Chloroflexota bacterium, assembly GCA_900696625.1. Taxonomy (GTDB): domain Bacteria; phylum Chloroflexota; class Anaerolineae; order Promineifilales; family Promineifilaceae; genus CAADGU01. Next base: position 5,634 of record CAADGU010000213.1, read on the forward strand.
TGGCCGCTTCTAGCAAGGTGGGTGCATCTACCCGATCCAATGCCGTAGCCCGTACCAGGTCTAGCCGGTTGATGTCAATCGGCCAGAAGTTATTGACCACATACTCCAACGCCATAAAACCGATGATAAACAGGCCAATACCCAGTAATAGATATGGAATGATACCCAAACGCTGCAAAATTCTCATGTGGAAATTATACCCGGCTGCCTGAAACCTGACAGGTCTGCCAGACCTGTCAGGTTTGCTGTAATAGCAGATGGTGCAGGGCGAGGGCGTAGGCTTCACCTGCTGAATTGGCCGAAAAGCGCAACGGCCGTCCCCCCTGCACAATTTCACAATGATACCCGTCCACCAGCCGGTGCAAGGTGAACGCCGGCTCCTCTTCCTGTAACAGTTTGTCCAATTTCTGCCGCAGTTGCTCTTCGGTGGGCAGCCAGATGGCTTCGTGCGTTAGCAAGTGGTCGGCCGCCCATTCGGCCGTGCCGTGAAACGTCAGCGCCGGCCAACCCTGCACCAGTTCCATCGTCACCATCACGTCTGAAATGACAAACACCTTGTCGTCCATACCCCGGTCAGGAATGGCAAAAAAATCATTCACGGCCGTCTGCCACACCAGACCGGCCTCTTTCAACTGTTTGGCTAACGTTAATGGAATCATGTTCGCCACTCGTCACTCGTCACTTGTCATCCGTCACTCGTCACTCGTCACTCGTCATCCGATTACCGATTATGCTCTTCACCCCCACGGATTCGCCATCGTCTGAATCAACACCGGCAGGCCAATTTTCAGGTTGGGCTGGCGGGTGAGCAGCCACATAGTCAGGTCGGCAATATCTTCCGGGGACAGACATTTGTCGTGAACCAGTCCGGGACTATCTTGAGCCATGGGTGTGAGTACCATGCCGGGGCAAATGGTATTGACACGGATATTGAGTTCCTGGTTTTCCCGCTGGATAAATTCCCCCAACGCATTCAGCGCATGTTTAGAGACGCCATACGCCCCATTGCCCGCATAATACTCCACCCCTGACTCGGAACTGATGTTAATGATGTGCCCGCTTTGCTGCTGGCGCATGAGCGGCAGCACGGCCCGCGCAAACAAAAACGGCCCCCGCAGGTTGATCGCCATCACCCGATCCCACTCCTCAATGCTGTGCCGGTGAATGGGCGCGCCGCCGTCAATGGCCGCATTGTTGATGAGGATGTCTACCGTGCCAAAACGGTCTACGGCCGTGGCCACCACCCGCTCCACATCCGCCACTTCAGACACATCGGCCGTCACGGGCACGGCCGTGCCGCCATGGGTGCGAATCTGGGCCACCACCTCCGCCAGCGGTTCCGCCCGGCGGCCACATACCACCACCCGCGCCCCCGCCAACGCCAACGCCAACGCAATCGCCTCACCAATCCCCGTGCCACCCCCGGTTACAATAGCTACCTTGTTTTCCATAGGTTCTCCTGGTTTTTTACAGCATTAACAGAATAATCTGAACTTCCCCGTGTCATTCCGACGAGTCTTCGAGGAGGAATCTCTACTACTTGTGCAGGAGAGGGATTCCTCGCTCCGCAGACTCCGCTTGGAATGACATGCGAAGTATGAAAATTATTGAGGGACTGGGAGATTGACCATCCCTCTTTCACCCTTTCACCTGCTCACCTTGTCACCCTTCCCATCCCACTCACTTGCCGGTATGATCGGCGCCACATGAATCCTTTCACGCATTTGCACGTTCACTCCCATTATACCTTGCTTAGTGGCACGGCGTCTGTTTTTGATCTGGCCAATCGGGCGGCGGCTGAGGGGATGGCGGCACTGGCGCTGACGGACACGGCCGTCCTCATTGGCGTTGTCCAATTCCAG
>CAADGU010000214.1 GCA_900696625.1 uncultured Chloroflexota bacterium
CCTTTTTATGGCTGGCTTTTGGGCTGATGGCGCAGGTGGTGTGGCTGCCCTGGTTTCTCATCCCGGCGCGGCTGCTGCGTTGGCCGCTGCTGGCGCTGGCCTTTTTGCCCTGGCTGCTGGCGGCGGGCCGGGCACAGCACGGCGCGTCTACTGGCAGGCGGATCGGCTGGTGGGTAGGGCAGAGTGTGGTGCTGATGGTGGGGTTGGGCACGGCCGTGCTCCTTGTCCCTTCCCTCTTTTTCCTGGTGCTGGTGCTGCCCGTGCTGCCGTTGGTTATTGGCCTGATGGCGCTGGTGGGTGGGGCGGTGGACGACCCCTGGGCCTATGGCCTGGGCAATGCCCTCTTTTTTGCCTGGCTGCTGCTGGCTCTGTTTCCGTTGGTTGGGTAGAATCACCCGCGAATAACAATCATGTTAGCAAAATCTCGTCGCCTCCTTCTGCTCCATTGGCCTTTGTTGGCGGCCACTCTTTACTACAGCATTCTTAGTTGGCCGCTCATCACCATGCAGGGCGTTGTGGTGGGCAGTGACGGCATCCTCTATTTTTATCCGGCGATGGACGCTTTCCAGCAGGCGCTGACGGCCGGTCAACTGCCCCATTGGACGCCCAATCTACAATCCGGTTTCCCTTATCTGGCGGATGGGCAGCCTGGTGTTTTATATCCTTTTCACCTGTTAGGGCTGATGATTTTGCCTACGCCGGCCACCTATAACCTGCTGATGGTTGTTCACGGGCTGCTGGCGTTGGTCTTGACCTATGCCTGGGGGCGCTGCCTCAAGATCAGCCCGTTGGCGGCGGCGTTGATGGGGCTGCTTTTTGTTTTGACCACTCCCTTATATGCCGAGAATTTGCCCATGTCTGAAGTGCTGGCCTGGACGCCCGCGCTCTTTCTACTGGCAGAACGCAGCATCCAACAGAAGCGATTGCTCTCCCTGTGGCCGATCATTCTGGTTTTGGCCGGGCAATGGCTGGCTGGTTTTCCGCAATTGACCGTTTATGCGGTGTTGGCGTGTTCGGTCTATGTGGCCGGGCGGGTTTTGGTGGAGCCGTTTTCCTGGCGGGAGCGTGCCGGTTGGGCGGCGGCCTGGCTGCTCGTCTGTTTGGCGGGCACAGTATTGGCTGCGCCGCAGCTTTGGCCCATGTATGAACTGTCGGTGTTTTCTATTCGGGCACATGGCATTGCGGGGGCGATGGCCGGTGAGAAGTCGTTGTTTCCGCTGGCGTTGCTTACATTCTTGCTCCCTACCACACAATCTTTTTGGCAGCAGGCCAGTCTGGGCAATGGTGTGTACATCGGTCTCATTCCCTTTTTAGTCGCCGTGGGCGCTTTTTTCAGGCGACCTAAACCGCGTTGGTTTTGGCCGCTGGTGGTCATGGGGTTGGTTACGGCCGTGCTGGCTGTGGGCCGGTATTCCCCCCTGTTTCCTCTTGTCCGCGAGATTCCCGGTTTGAACTCATTTCGTGTGCCCTCCCGTTTTTTGCTGATGGCGCAGTTTGGCCTGATCACCTTGTTTGGTTGGGGTTGGGATCAACTGTGGGTTATGGCGTCACAGGTTGCCAATCGGTGGGCCAATCGGTGGATGGAAAGGGTGTTCAAATTAGCCATACTCTTTTTTGTTTTGGCCAGCCTGGTGGGGTATGCGCTGCTGAGTTGGCTCAAACCGCAATTAACGGCGCTGGCGGTGAACATCACCTTTCGTTATATTGTGAACGATGGCTACCATCTGCAAACGGCCGATTATTACCTGGCGAAAATTGAGGCGCTTTACCAGAATATCCTTAATGCCATGTGGGTCTGGCCGGATACATTGTGGCTGCTGTTTACCCTGGTGGCGGGCTGGTTACTGGTGTGCCAGGCCACGCGCCGGCCGGAAGTGGCGCGTTGGTGTGCGGCTGGTCTGCTGGCGCTGGTATTGTTGGATGTTACGCTGGCAGTGGGAGGGATGCGAAGGGTATCTCCTCTGGACTGGGTGACAACACCGTCACCCACGGCGGCGCTGGTGCGCCAGGAAATGGGCGAAGACCTCTGCCGTTTATACACCCATACAGATGCCCAGGCAGTGCTCTTTCAGGAGGATTTGCTTCATCTATTGCCGGCTAATTATTCCCATCTGTGGGATATAGCCAGCACGGGACTTTATAGTCCGTTGGGGTTGGAAACGTATTATGACCTTTTGGGTGATCTGGGCAGTGTCAATCTGGCGTTTGGATGGCGGCCGGTGACCGGCGCGGAGATTGGCGAAAATCGGGCCCTGCTCAATTATTTGAATGTGTGTGTGTTGACCAGCCGGGAAGAACTGGCCAATTTTGTGTTGGCCGGGCAGGTGAATGATGTTTATATTTACCGGAATGAGCAGGCGCTGCCCCGTGTTTTTGTGGTGGACGAGGTGGTGGTGGTAGAAGCGGCGGATGTGGTCACGGCCGTACACGAGAACGCGGCCTTGTTACCCACAACCGCCATTCTCACCACACCATTGCCAAAGCAGCTAACGCCTGCTGCTGCTGCGGCGGCCGAGGTGCAAGTTCAGGCATATGAGGCGACCTTTGTGGCCATTCAGGTGGACACGCCGGGTGATGTTTTGCTCCAACTCACCGACACGAACTATCCCGGCTGGCAGGCGACGCTCGATGGTGATCCGGTGGAGATTGTGACCAGCAACGCCCAATTTCGGGCGGTGTTGGTACCGTCGGGCAAGCACACCATCACCTTCACCTTTGCGCCACATGCTTTCCAGCAAGGGGTGTGGGGGGCGGCGGTGGGGGCGCTCTTTGTGATGATCTGGGTGCTGTTTTGGTGGGGGCAAAAGAGGTAAAACGATGCTTTTTGTGGATAATCATGGTGTGACCGACCCGCGTGTGAACCTGGCAATTGAGGAGTGTGTGCTGCGGCATGTGGCGACCGAGGAGCCGATTTTGCTGTTTTATATCAATGAGCCGTCGGTCATTATCGGCCGTAACCAAAATACGCTGGAGGAGATTGATACCGATTTTGTGCGGGCACACAACATTCATGTGGTGCGGCGGCTGTCCGGTGGGGGTGCGGTGTATCATGATCTGGGCAATTTGAATTTCAGTTTCATGAGCAACGGCCGTGATCATCTACACAACTTTGCCCGCTTCACCGAACCGGTGGCAAGGGCGCTGCGTTCGTTGGGCGTGGATGCCGAACTGCGCGGCAAAAGCGACATTTACGCCGCCGGGAAGAAGATTTCCGGCAATGCCCAATATGCCACCTCACAGCGTATGTTCAGCCATGGCACACTGCTCTTTGACAGCCACCTGGAAACGCTGCTCAAGGCGCTCAATCCCCGGCAGCTAGAGATCACCTCTAACGCGGTGCAATCCATTCGCGCTTTTGTGGTCAATATCCGCGAGTTGCTGCCGGTAGATATGGACATTCACCAGTTGAAAGAGGCGTTGTTACAGGAGATTTTTGGCAACACAGGCGTATCCACCTACGAACTAACGCCTGCCGACTGGGAAAAGATTCACGAGATTTCGGCCAGCCGCTACCAGACGTGGGAGTGGAATGTCGGCCGTTCGCCGCGTTTTAATGTGCGTAAGCAGGATCGCTTTGAGGGAGTGGGCAAAATTGATATGCGCATTGAGGTGAACAAGGGGTTGATTGAGCAAATCACCATTTATGGCGATTTTGCCGGGTTGCAGCCGGTGGCGGAATTGGAACAGCGGTTGGTTGGCGTGCGCTATGACCCGGATGCGTTGGCGGACGTGCTGGGGCCGGTTGACATTTCCGGTTACTTTGGCAGTCTGGAAAAGGCGGCCCTGTTGCGGCTGCTGTATTGATTTTTTTGGCGCCCCTGCCCTCTTTTGAGAAACCAGTCGGTATATTGATCGGCAAAATCAATGCTGTTTAAGACGGTTACTGTGCGAGGAGAAAAGTGTGAGAAATTTGCGATCACGGCCGTTGCTGTTGATCATCGTGTTGAGTTTGTTCTGGGCGTTTTTGCTGGCGGTGGATTGGCTGCCAGGGCTACGCGGGGGTTATGGTTGGCGCTGGCCATATGCGATCCTGGCTGACCTGAGCCGCTTGCTGCCGTTGCTGGCAGGAGTCATCATCTACCTGGTGGTGGCGGATGGGCTGCGGCGTCGGGAACGGGTGGGCTGGCTGTTAGTGTGGGCCATGATGGGTACTATTGGCCTGACGTTGGCGGCTTTATTTGTAACCAATGATCCATTTTTTGAACTCTATACGGTGGTGGTGAGTGGCGAAACAGGGGGGTGGCATTATGCTGCTGCCCGCATTGACGATATGGGGGCAACCTTGCGTCATTGGCCGCAGTTTATGCGCGATTCGGAATGGTTTTCTAGCCACATGAGCATTTCACCACCGGGGATGGTGTTGGTTTATTATGGGGTGAATGAGGTGTTGGCGCAGTGGACGGCCGTCAGTGACCAGTTAGCGCCTATATTGCGGGCAGCACAATGCCACAATTACCGCATCAATGATTACAGTAACGCGCAGTTTGCCAGTTCATGGTTGGGCATTTTGATGCCGTTGTGGAGCAGCCTGACGTGCTGGCCTCTTTATGCGTTAGGCAAGGCGATGTTTGGTCGCCCGACGGCCTTGTGGGCTGTTTTTTGGTGGCCGTTGATTCCGGCGGTGTTGATGTTTTCGCCTTCTCCTAATACGGTATTTCCATTTTGGGCGACGGCCGTTGTTGCCTTGTTAGTATGGGGTCTATGGCACAATCGGCCGGTGTGGGTGTTCGCAGCCGGTACACTTTTATCGTTGTTGACTTTTATGACGATGGCTTTCTTGCCTTTGGGGTTGCTGGCAGGTGTATTGGCGTTGGGGTTTTATGTGGGCCGCCACCGCCTGACCGATGCACCTGCGCTGATAGCGATCCGCTGGCATTGGCCGGTGGTGATGGGTATGTGGTTTGGATTAGGGCTTCTGTTGGTCTGGGTGGTGTATTATCTGTTCTATGGAGTTACTTTTGTCCAGATTTTCCAGTCAGCTATGTTAACCCATTTTGAACTCGAACGGCCGTATCTACCCTGGCTATTCTTGCACAGTTATGACTATTTTATTTTTACGGGCTGGCCACTGGTATTGCTGGCGGGCTGGGGTGTTTGGATGGTCTGGCAGCGTTGGCGAGATGCGCAGACCTTAACGGTTGGCGAGTTATTTATTCTGGCGGTATTTTTATCATTTACACTGCTTATTCTTTCGGGGACGTTGCGTGGCGAGACAGGGCGTATTCTGCTTTACTACACACCTTTTTTGCTGTTGATGGCAGCGCATGGACTGGTGCGATATCGAGAAGAAACGGCCGTGCAGGACGGCCGTTTGCTCACGCTGCCGCAGGTAGTTTTGTTGCTGGTGATGGTGGCGTTTTTGCGTGTTGGTGGCTCTGATTTTAATGTTCGGCCACCGGCAGCCGCTCCGCCGCTGACCCAACAACCGCCAGAACCGATTGTGCCTACGGCCGTTTTCCTGGGTGACGCCCTGCAATTACAGGCATTTGCCGGGCAGGTGCTACCCACAGCCGAAGGTGGTCTCTTGAAATTGTGGCTATATTGGCATTCAACCGGACAGGTCGATCAACCATATTGGTTATCCTTCATTCCGGTGAATGGCGGCCAGGCCGCAATGCAGGCCACCTTGTTGCAGCCGTTTGATTTGCAATATCCAACCACCTGCTGGCGGCCAGGAGAATCTTTCTGGCAACAGGTGGAAATCCCACTGTTCACGGCCCGGGCCGAGGATGATTGGTGGGTTAGTTTTTCATTGGTAGATGGGCTTACGGGGCAAAAGATGACCATCTTACAAACAGAGGATGACCAAGTTGGGTTGGGGCCTTTTCCCCAACCCTAACCCGCCTTATACTCCCGTCAGGTATGATGCACTGCGAAAGTGCGTTGTACGGGATCATGATTATGAAACAATACCTGGATTTGATGCAGCATGTACTGGATAACGGCATTGAGCGCAGTGACCGCACGGGGGTGGGCACTATGGGCGTGTTTGGCTACCAGATGCGTTTTAATCTGGCCGATGGCTTTCCGGCGGTGACGACGAAGAAACTCCATTTTCGCTCCATCATCCACGAGCTGCTCTGGTTTTTGCAGGGCGATACCAATATCCGCTACCTGCGCGATAACGGCGTAACCATTTGGGATGAGTGGGCGGATGATAATGGCGACCTGGGGCCGGTGTATGGTTATCAGTGGCGGTCGTGGCCGGGGCGCGACGGCCGTGCCATTGACCAGATTGCCAACCTCTTGCACCAACTGCGGCACAACCCCCATTCCCGCCGCCACATCGTTTCCGCCTGGAATGTGGCCGATGTGGACGAGATGGCGCTGCCCCCTTGCCACTGCCTGTTCCAATTTTTCGTGGCCGATGGCAAACTCTCCTGCCAACTTTACCAGCGCAGCGCCGATATTTTCCTGGGTGTGCCCTTTAACATCGCTTCCTACGCCTTGCTGACGTTGATGGTAGCCCAGGTGACGGGCTACGAGCCGGGCGATTTTGTGCATACCTTTGGCGACGCCCACCTTTACCTGAACCACCTGGAACAGGCCCGCTTGCAGCTCTCACGCCAGCCGTACCCATTGCCGCACATGTACCTCAACCCAACCGTTAAAAACCTGTTCGATTTCCGCTATGAAGATTTTGAACTGATCAACTACCAATGCCACCCGGCGATAAAAGCGCCGATAGCGGTGTAATGATGTAATTAAGCAATTGAGTAATTGAAGCGCCAATTACCCAATTACCCAATTACCCAATTACAATGATTATTTCCCTCATCGTTGCTATGGATCACAACCGCCTGATTGGGGCGAACAACGGCCTGCCCTGGCGGCTGCCGGACGATATGCGCTGGTTTGTGGAGCAGACCATGGGGAAGCCGGTGATTATGGGGCGTAAGACGTATGATTCAATTCCGGTGAAGTTTAAGCCGCTGCACGGCCGTCACAACATCATCATCACCCGTAACCCCCAATACCAGGCTGAAGGTTGTACGGTTGCCCATTCACTGGCAGCGGCGTTAGATGCTGTCGGCGATGTGCCTGAAGTCATCATTGGTGGCGGCGCCCAAATTTATGCCGAAGCGTTGCCGCTGACGCACCGCCTCTATCTAACGTTTGTGGACGGCGAATTTGATGGCGACGCCTATTTTCCGGCAGTTGACCCAACGGAATGGCGCGAAATTTTCCGGCAGGTGCATGAACCAGACGGCCGTCATGCCCATCGGTTTACCTGGGTGATCTGGGAACGGCCGTGATCAAAATCTACATTTTCATATAGGCAGCGTGCGCTTGTGGGGCGCTGCCGACCCGTATTTTTCCTAATACACAATAAGACACTTTAGCAGGCGGAAAAAACCACCCAATGGCGTAAAGATGAGGAAGTACGGATGGCAGACACGGCCGTTGCAGCCACCAAAGATACCAGATATACGGGCATTATTAGCCGGCAAACCCCTATATGTGGGTGGTACAGTGAATTGTCAAGTTGCCTGTCTTAAAAGTTGGAATTTTTTAAGATTTCGGCAATCTAAAAATGTTCCAGCTTTTAAGGCAAAATTGGCTCTTTTTCATTGCATCCCTGGTATCCTTTTGCTAGAATGAGTATGCCGTTGTAAACATACCTGCATACCACATTGAGCCAATCATTATCCAATGTTATTGGTCGCTACATAGCATTGGTGGGTTGGTGGTGGGGGCCACAGAATCGGTGAAGAGGAAGCGCTGTCGGGTTGAGAAGTATCCCCGTTTAATTCTTCAATTTTTGTGAGCAACGGCCGTATACCTACTCGTACTAATTGAATTTGCTTTGTGACTTGAGGTCATGTGTTGCTGCCTGCCTGTTATCTGCCGGATGACAAGCTGCCCATATTGGATCAATGACGATGACACCTGAAACTGCCTGGAAAGCTACCCTGGGAGAACTGGAACTTCAGATGACCAGAGCGACCTTCAATACCTGGTTGAAGGACGCCTGTTTGTTGACGTGTGACGACGATGTTTTTGTCATTGGTGTGCGCAACGATTATGCTAAAGATTGGCTGGAAAATCGGCTGCGCGATACTATTTTGCGTACACTGTCGGCCATTGTTGGCCATACCGCAGAAATACGGTTTGTGGTTTGGGCGGATGATCTCATCAAACAGCCACAGCCACTAGCGGCTAACGGCGCTAACGGCTCGGCGCCCAAGACGGGCCGCTTGAATGGCAAAACAACGGCGACAACGGTGGCAAACTTAAACGGCCGTTTCACCTTTTCCACCTTCGTCGTTGGCCCCAGTAACCGGCTGGCCCACGCTGCTGCCCTCTCCGTCGCCGAAAACCCCGGCGAAACCTATAACCCCCTTTTCATTTACGGTGGCGTTGGTTTGGGCAAGACCCATTTGCTGCACGCTATCGGCCATAAATGCATGCAAGACGGTTACACCGTTTGTTACATTCCCTCTGAGACCTTCACCAACGATCTGGTGCAGTCCATTCGTAATAAGAAGATGGCCGAATTCCGCGAACGCTACCGCACACCCGACGTGCTGATGATTGATGACATTCAATTCATTGCCGGTAAAGAAAGCACCCAGGAAGAGTTATTCCACACCTTCAACGAACTGCACAGCCAGGGCAAACAGGTGGTCATTTCCAGCGACCGCCCACCCAAAGCAATGATGACCTTAGAAGAGCGGCTGCAATCTCGTTTTGAGTGGGGGCTGATGGCCGACATTCAAATGCCTGACGTGGAAATGCGCAAGGCCATTTTGCAGACGAAGGCGGAAGAGTGCGGCGTGTATGTGCCCGATGCGGTTATGGACTTCATCGCCCAGCATGTACGCAACAACATTCGGGAATTGGAAGGCGCGTTTAACAAAGTGATGGCCTATGCCCAACTTTCCGGCAATACGGTAGATATGGAACTGGTGAACATGGCCATGGCCGATCTGATCCGGCGGCCGGATAAATTGACATTTGAACTGGTCTTGGAGATGGTCTGCCGCTACTTTGGGGTGACGCCCGATGAGATGGCCGGTTCCAGCCGCAAACGCACCGTTGCTTATCCCCGCCAGATGGCGATGTATCTGGCCCGCACCGAAACTGACGCTTCTCTGCCCCTCATTGGCGAAAAGTTGGGCAATCGGGACCACACCACCATTCTGTATGGTTATGAAAAAATTGCAGCCATGATCGAAGTAGACCCCACCGTGCGCCGCGATTGTATGGATATTAAAGCGACCATGTATGAGGCCGCGCCTGTTCGCCATTGACGATAGCTTGCCACCGTCAATCTATAAGTTTGCATCCCCTCGGCAGCGAGGATTGAGAGATTCCGGGAAGAGGAACTGTTGTGTTGGGCAGTATTAATCTCTCAATCCTCGTTTCTTTATTATCAGCGGACCTGACAGGTCTCCAAGACCTGTCAGGTCTTTTGCCTACTTCAGTTCCCGCCGCGAATAGCCCAACAGCGCCCGCGCCACAATGAGCAGGTTGATCTGGCGTGTGCCTTCGTACAGGTCATTGATTTTGGCGTCGCGCATCAGTTTTTCTACCAGGGCGGCGCGGGTGTAACCAAACGGGCCAAGCAGTTCCACCGCTTTTTGGGTGACGAAGACCACGGCCGTACCTGCCTTCACCTTGCACATACTGGCATCCAGGCGGTTGCTACGGCCGTGCCGCCCAACCTCCCCCCTGGCCGCGCCAAAAATTGGCCGGCGTCGCCCCAACTCAGCAGTTCGGCCAGCAAGATGGAGAACAGTACATCCATGTCCGGTTCATCGGTGGTGGTTCCCTGCGTGGCGCCGGTTTGCAACTGTTGGCGCCGCGCCTGCTCCAGGGGCCAGATAGCGTGGATGAAGGGGTACGGCCGTTCGTGTTCCTGTTCATCGTAATGGCGTGCCTGTGGCCGCATGATGGTGCGGGCAATGTGGGCATAGGGTTCTAATTGATTGAATACTTCGGGGGGGATTTCAAAGCTGATCATGGCTGCCATTTTCTCTGGGGCTGCTGCATTCGTCAAACAAAAAAGGCGTTCTGTGGTTAACAGAACGCCTTTGGTATCAGATGGAACTGGGAGATGAAGAGACTGGGAGATTGGCGGTTTCACAATCTCCCAGTCTCTTCATCTCTACTGCTCTGGATGCGCCAGCACCTCATCTACCAGCCCATACTGCATTGCTTCCTGGGCCGTCATGTAACGGTCGCGGTCAAAATCCTCGGCAATCTGGGTAACGGTTTGCCCGGTATGGTGCGCCAGAATCTCATTGATGCTGGTGCGCAGGCGCAAAATTTCGTTGGCCTGAATTTCAATATCGGTGGCCTGCCCTTGCGCGCCGCCCAAAGGCTGGTGCATGTGGATGGTGGCATGGGGCAGGGCATAACGCATTCCCTTTGTTCCCGCCGCCAGCAGCACGGTGCCAAAACTGGCCGTAAAACCGACCGCCACCGTGGAAACCGGACATTCCACCTGGCGCATGGTGTCGTAAATGGCCATACCGGCGTACACATGCCCGCCGGGGCTGTTGATGTACATGCGGATGGGTTTGGTGTTGTCCTCACGGGCCAGAAATAGAATTTGGGCCACCGTCAGATTGGCGATCTGGTCGTTGATGGGGGTGCCCAAAATGATAATGCGTTCCCGCAGCAGCAATGAGAAAATATCAAAAGCGCGTTCCCCGCGGCCGGTGGTTTCAATGACCATAGGGACGAGGGATGTTGGAAGGTTCATCATGGAAAGTTCTCCTGACGGTGGCCGACAACCGTTTGGGCTGCCGGCCACCTGGGTTGAATAATGTCGGAGGAGTGTAGCCGGGTCGTGTTAGATTTGTGTTATTCCGGGTCAGTGTCAGCCTCAACGTCAACCTTGGCCGTTTCTGATTCGGTTTCTGCCACCACAGACTCAACAACTTCAACAGTTTCCTCCGTGACTGTCATGTCTGTGGCCTCTATTGGTTCATCGGTTGGTGATTCTTCTTCAGCAACGGCCGTTTCCTCTGCTTCCAGTTCTTCTAAAGCGGGGGCAGTGCCGTTGTAAATAGCCACCATCCGCTCTGTTACTTTGTCCATGAGAATCTCGCCGCTGAGCATGTCAAAGCCGGCCCCTTTCCTGTAGTAATCGCGCATACTATTGGCCAGCAACTCATTATCATTAAAGGCAGCGATGCGCTCATCAATTTTAGCCTCAACATCTTCATCTTTGATTTTTAGTTTTTCATTGAGGACAAACTGGCGCAACACCAGTTGGTGGCGCACCGCTTCTTCGGCTGCTTCGCGGAAATCTTCACGCATGGCCTCTTCGGAAGTGGCGTTCATCTTCAGATAATCATCCCACTGCCAGCCGGAGCGCGTTACCTGGTTTTTGAATGAAGAGATACGGCCGTCAATCTCCATTTCCACAGCTGCCGGCGGAAAGGCCAGGGTAGAGATTGCCAACATTTCATGCACCATGCTGTCTACCAGTTCATTATTGGCCTGGGATTCAGCCATTTCACGCAGGCGTTCGCGGGTGGCTTCTTCCAGTTCGGCCAGCGTTTCATGCCCTTCTTTCTGCGCCAGCTCATCATCTAGTTCTGGCAGATGGCGGCTTTTTACTTCCAGCACTTCCACGCTAAACATCGCTTCTTTACCGGCCATTTCTTCATGTTCGTAATCCTCAGGGAAGATAAAAGTAAAATCTTTACTTTCGCCCACACTCAAACCCACCAGGTTTTCTACGAAGGGGGTACCGGGGAAAATTTCGGCGCTGTCCAGAGGTAGTTCCAGACGAGTTGAATCGAAGAGGACATCATCGTCGTCTTCATCGTCCTCATCTTCATCGTACTCATCTTCATCGAAATCGTCTTCATCGAAATCATCGTCACCGTCTTCAGGTTCGTCATCTGTTTCGGCGGTGGCGGTGGGGGGCTGGGGCACGGCCGTGTCCATCTCCGTCTCCCCTGTTTCCATGCCCTCCTCTTCCTCGTCTTCGTCCTCATCCACTTCCACGATGAGTTCGCCGCGTCCGCTAATGACAATCATATCCCCTTCGGCCGCCGGTCGGTCTACTTCTTCCAATTCCTGATACCGGGCGCGAATCTGCTTGAGCGCCTGTTCGATGGCTTTATCGGTGATGTTAACCGGCTCAATCTCTTTGCGCAGACTGCGATAGTCACCCAGTGTGACCTCTGGTGTCAGCGGAATGGTAAACTTCAAGACGAGTGGTTCCATTTCCATATCATCAAACTGGGCCTGCGCATAGATGTCTGGTTTCACTTCGTCCAGGGCTTCTTCAAAAACGGACTGTAGCATGTCCTCCACCGCTTCAGCGCGTAGGGCGTCACGGCCGACACGGTTCACCACCACCGAGTAGGGCGCTTTGCCCCGGCGAAATCCGGGCAGGTTGATGTCTTTGGCCAGTTTGCGGGCCGTTTCCCGCATCTGTTTTTCGATTCGTTCTTCGGGCACTTCAATCGTCATTTTTAACTGACGGTGATCATCTTGTTCGGTATGAATTGTTAGAGTCACAGGTTTACCTCTTTGTATGTGAATGGTCATGCAGACCCTAAGGGTTTATCCTTGAGCCGCTCGTTATATTAAGCTATCAAACCCTTAGGGTCTTCCCAGCAAAAAAGCGTTGCGCCGGCAACGCTTTTGCTTTCTTAAACGTCAGTGGGGATGGAGGGACTTGAACCCACACGCCTTGCGGCACATGATTCTAAGTCATGCGCGTCTGCCAGTTCCGCCACATCCCCGGTAAACCGGCAATTATACCAACAGTGAGGGAGATGCCAAACGGGGTATAATTGAGCAAGTGAAGGGGTGATAAGGTGAGGGGGGATTGGTAATCTCCCAATCTCCCAATTATTCAATCACAAAGGGCAAATGACTAATGACCACCAACAGTACACACAACCACTTAGGCCAGCCGATTGGATTTTCGGTAGCAGATTGGCAGCCACGGCCGTATCCGCCGCGAACGACGATGCACGGCCGTACCTGCCACCTGGAACCGCTTGACCCGCCACGCCACGCCGAGGAGTTGTATCAGGCTTACAGCGAAGATGCGGACGGCCGTCTCTGGACGTATCTTTCCTATGGCCCTTTTGCGGCCTATGCTGACTTTTATGCCCACCTGGAAACAAGCAGCCGCAGTGATGATCCCCTGTTTTATACCATTATCAATCACGCATCGGGCCAGGCGGAAGGGGTTGCCGGCTACCTGCGCATTACCCCCGCGCACGGCGTGATGGAGGTGGGGCATATCAATTATGCGCCTTGTTTGCAGAAGACCGTTGTGGCCACCGAAGCGATGTACCTGATGATGTGCCGCGCCTTTGACGAACTGGGCTACCGCCGCTATGAATGGAAGTGCGATGCACTGAATGACGCTTCCCGCCGCGCCGCCTTGCGCCTGGGTTTTACGTTTGAAGGCATCTTCCGGCAGGCGCTCATGTACAAAGGGCGCAATCGGGATACCGCCTGGTTTTCCATCATTGATACCGAATGGCCGATTGTGAAGCGGGCGTTTGAAAAGTGGCTCGATCCGGCCAATTTTGATGCGCAGGGACGGCAGCGCCAAAGCCTGACTTCTCTGCGCTGATCTTGTCTCATTGTTCAGTAAAAAATTCGTAACCTCCTCCCCTAAATCTGGCAACAATCTGTCAGGTATATCCGTCAGGCAATTGGGCGATTTAACCCATCGCGGCGCTGGTAGAATGTAGCTGCCTGGTAAACCCAGTAGTTGTCAACCAATATCGGTCTGGGCATGTAATGGATGGGTCGTCTACGGCCGTGCTGCCATTGCTGCCAAAAGGGAGGTTTGTATGTCGCAAACAGTGCGCTTGATCCAGCGGGGGGATGCACTGATGGAAGATGGGCGGCTTGAGGATGCCCGGCGCATTTGGGTCGCCTTGATACAGGCTGATCCTCAGAATGAAGCGCTTTGGCAACGATACATTGTGTCGTTTCCAGATCGGGAAGGGCAGTTGGCTGCCTGTGACCGGTGGCTGGCTCGCCAGCCACACAGTCAGGCAGCCCACCAGACCAGGTTGCAGTTATTGTCGCTGCCGCCCGCTGCTACACCGGTAGAGTCGCCCGCATCTACTTCACGGCCGTGGCTTTGGCTGGCGGCTATTGGCCTGTTCTTGTGGGTCGGCCTGGTGGTTGTATGGGGCGCCCGGCAAATGGATCAGTTACAGACCGAATACCGATCGTTTGTTGAGCAAAATCAGGCATTGGTCACTGCCAAAAGTTCTTTGGAGGCGAAAGTAGCCGGTTTAACCAGCAATTATCATGATCTGTCCAGCGAAATGGCCGCAGTGCAGCTAGAGTATGGGGAACTGCTGGCCAGCCATAACAGCCTGATCAGCGATTACAACGCGCTGTCTGGACAACACGCGGCGCTGCAAACGTCATACAACACATTGCAAGGGGAATATGAGACGCTGTGGCTGAATTACAATTCGGCGGCAACGGAATTGGAGTTTTTGGCGGAAACGGCCGTGACGCCCCCTTACATCCTCATTGAGAACCAGACCATATACATGGTCTTTTACAAATCAGATTATACGCTTGCCCGTTGGTCCGTCCCCTTTCCCTGGTTGGAAGAATCGGTGCGCAAAGGTTACGCTGCCCGGAACAATGTGTTCAACTCCTGGCAGGGGTTGAATCTGGTTACGATTACCGGCGAAACGAGGCCGGTGATGGATTTTCGGCCTTATGTAGACCCGGAACCATTCCGGGCTTATGTCGCTGACATCTATTACCAATCCCCATCTGAAGAGGCGTTTGTGTATGAAATGTGGCACCTGGTGGCGCAGCTCACCACTTACTCGTATGAAATTCAAGAGACGCCCCGTTTCCCGCTGGAAACGCTGCTTTCTGGCGGCGGTGATTGTGAAGATACCGCCATTTTGTTGGCCAGCCTGCTCAAAGCTGCACCGATTGCCTGGGATGTGCAGTTGGTCTATATGGACGCCGACAATCCATTAGCGCCTTACGCCCCCAACCACGTGGCAGTATTTGTGCATTCGGGGCAGGGGAAATATCTGATTGAAACAACCAGTAAACGTATTATGCAGCCGTGGACGGAAGGGGTACAGGGCTGGTACTTCTCTGTGAATTAGCTTGAGATTGGTGTGGCTGTTAATACATTCAGGTGGATAGTGTCACGGCCGTGACCCCTGCATAATCTACTGCCAATTGCCACGAGTGTTCTGGCGCCAACGCCTGAAACTGTGGGATGATACCAGATTGCGCGCCAAACCGTTTTTCGATTTCAAAACGATGTGTGTTGTATTCATTCAACTGGTACTGAAATGATTTGTTTTGGTGGTTATTCCAAAGGATGAGCAGGTCGGGCACGGCCGTGTTCCGCACATGATGTACCCCCGCCTGCTGTGTCACTTCCAACAGCGCCCGCGCCTGAGATGGTTGCAGCAAGGGCGCAAATCGTTTCAAAAGGGTGGGGTCGGCCAGCAGCGTTTCGAGTTGCTGTGAGATACCCATTTTGACCTGGCTTTCCAGCCGGAAGGTGTGCAGCATGGCGTTCACTTTTTCCAGTGCGCGGTCGCGGTGGGCGAGCAGGCTTTCTTCGTCTGTGCCGATGGTGACGGTGAGGGTGGCATCTTGGGGCAGGTTGACGCCGCTGAGATGGATGGTTTCGGTACGGCCGTCGTACCGCAAATGGCAGGACAACGGCATATCGGCCAACATCACTGCCACATAGAGCGGATACCGGACGCCGTGAATGTGCAGGCGGATGGTGCGTACCGGCGGATGGTGGCTGGTTTGTCCGGCAACCGGCACGATGTGGAGTTCCATTTCCCGCTCCCGCCACGTTTGTTGAAAATCCAGCAAACTAAAGTCGCCAGACTGGTAAGCGGTGGTTTCGCCGTCATCTTCATAGAGCGTGAAACGGCCGTCGGCCCCCGCAAAAATATGTACATCCAGTTCCGAGGGAATGCCCACATTGCCCCAACCCACCTGCGGCCCCAACGGTACAATCGCCCCTGCTCTGGCAAACACGGGAATGTCTTCCAGATTACCGTATTGGGCAATCCAGCCATCACCCGGCAGATATTCACCGGTGAAAAAGTGATACCAGCCGCCGGGTGGCAGCCAGAGTACCTGGCGGCTGAGGCGTGTGTCCGGGTCGGCCGGTTCCACATACGGCGCGACGATCAGTTCGCTGCCAAAGGTGTATTGCTGCGGGCAGTGGTAGGCGGCCTCGGCATTCGGGTAGTCGTGGTAGAGCGGCCGAATGGGCGAGATGTGTTCCGTGTGGTTGCGCCAGGATTGGGTGTAGAGATAGGGGATGAAGGCGTGGCGCAGTTGCATCGCTTCTTTGGTGACGCGGTACGTTTCGGCGTCGTAGGCGTGGGGGCGGCGTTCGTGGAACGGGTTTTTGGTGCTGTGCAGCCGCAGAATGGGGCTAAACAGGCCAAACTGCACCCAACGGGTATACAATTCGCTGTCTTCCACGCCAAACATATGGCCGCCAATGTCGTGGCTCCACCAGCCGTAACCGACGTTGGCGGCGGTGGCGGTGAAGTAGGGCTGGAAGGCCAGCGATTCCCACGTTACCCAGGTGTCGCCGGAGAAGCCGATGGGGTAGCGGTGGTTGCCCAGGCCACCCCACCGCGAGAAGATAAACGGCCGTTTCCCCTCTCGCCCCAAATCATAAAAATGCAAATGGTTCAGCCACCAGAGCGGGTCTAAACCGGGCAGGTCGCTGAGGGTGCCCTGCTGCCAATCCATCCACCAGAAATCCACGCCCAACTTTTCATACGGGTGGTGCAGCAGTTCAAAGTAAGCGTTGGCAAAAGCGGGGTCGGCGATGTTGAAGGGGATGGTTTCACCAGGGGGGATGCCCAACCGTTCGGCCAGCGCCGGGTATTGCTCTTCATACGGCCGTATGCCCAACGCCGGGTGCAGATTCAGCGCTGTTTTTAGCCCTAATTCGTGCAGCCAGCCGATGAAGGCGTCCGGTTCGGGGA
>CAADGU010000215.1 GCA_900696625.1 uncultured Chloroflexota bacterium
AGGCCAGCCTCAATCCTAATCGAGGTGGTACATCGTGGGTGCGCATAGGTGGTGCATTGTTGGTGCGTATCGGTGGTGCATTGTTGGTGCAACTACCTGGCACATTATAGGCCGCATATTGACACCAATGGCATCAATCGCCCTTTTAGCAAGGCCACCGCCTGTTGTGGCTTGTAATGGTTCTGGTTCCGAATAGGGTGGTGCTTCGTAGGTTGTCGAGTTAACAGCATCATTTCCCCCATGCTGCGATGCCGGAACACCGGCAATGGGCCAAGCCAGGTTGTCATCTGTTGTCCGCTGCCGGTAAAAATTATCAAGAGCTGTAATGAATTCCTCCCGGCCGGCAATTTCCGCCTGCCTCTCTGGGCTGGCAAAGGCGACTTCCCATTGGATGGCTGAGAACACACCAGAAAGGAAGATTGGCAAGTTTTCTGCCTTAACTTGGTCAACGCTTACGGGGTGTTCCTGGTCAAACGCTTCAAGAGTGGCTGCTAAGACGTGGGGTTCTAACCAAAACCACTCACGCGGGCCAATTACTACGTTCCCTAAAAACTTGAAGGTAATGGGAATTGATTTACGATAGTTGCCCAGGAATTTATGAAGATACATCTCAAAGACTTTACTGCCCGGTGTTTCGTGAACAGTTGAGGGATCAGAGATACCTTCACGATAACTTTGAATACGCTCTTTGACCTCAGAGCCAGTAAAACCAATTTTGACCAGCCCTTTACGTTCTTCACTTTCGATTACATACAATTTTGACGCCAATGATCACCTCACTTGGGAACAGGTGTAAGACACAGCCATTCCTCACTACTTGTGTAAATCTCGCAAACTTCTCAGCCAAAATGATCAGACAGGGGGAGTGTATTTTACACACTCCCCTGTCCGTACCCCATCATCTCCGCATACAATTCCGCAAACATACGTCCTACAAAAGCATTAGCCGTATCCCTGTCCAGGCAAAAGGCAATCTCTACCGCTTCCCCCAACGGCTTGCCCTCTTGGAGCAAGTCCTCCATGTGGCGAGTACGATGGTTCATATCATCAATAAACTCACACCATTGCTCATCCATTCTTTTTGCCATCCTCCAATTCCGAGCGCAAAAACAGGTAATGCCCCATGCCGTCAATCTCCGGGCCGGAGACCGGATGCAACTTTCCCTGTTTCACCCACTGAAATACCTGGGCGCGGCTCATGCTTAATTCGGCTGCCAGTTGGGGCAGCGTCAGGCGGTTTTCCGGCCTGTACCGCTCTATTTCCTCGCGCCGAAACAGGTAGCGGTGGCCGCCGTCAATGCCGGGGCCGGAAACGGGGTGCAAACGGCCGTTGCGCACCCACTTCTGCACCACCAACGGTGTTAGCTGCAACATTTCCGCTGCCTCATCCGAAAAAATGTGTCCCTGGATGAACCGCTCCGCCACTTCCCGGCTGAAATACCAGCCCACTCCCCGCCGATACTCCTGCTGAATCAACCCATGTTTCACCCAGCGCCCCACGATGTACGATTTGACCCCCATCTGTTCGGCGATGTGGCGGCGGGTGACAAATGGCCGCCGCGTTTTTAAGTCTTCCAAAACGGCCGTCAAGTCCGGCACCATGAGGCGCAAATCGGCCAGTTTACGGCCGTGCCCCCAGCCCCAATAACAGCGAATCTTATCTTCCAGCATCAATTGAATGACCCCAGCCACATTGTACCCATAGGGAGACAACACCTGCGCCGCATAGGTCAGATTAACCGGCGTCGAATCCCGGTCATAATAGTGCCTGGCTCTGGCCTCTATTTGTTCCAGCAGGTCGGTGATACTCTCTTGCTCCAACTGCCAGCTATTGGTTTCATCTACAGCCGGGCCGCGCACGGCCGTCAGGACGCCTATCTCCACCAGGTCAAGGACTACAGATTTAGACAGGCCCAGCACCGCTGCCGCATCAGCCAGGGGCACGGCCGTTTCCCACCGAGATTGCAGTTCCAAAACACCAGCGCGCCCCACTAACTTCAACGAGGCGCGTGTTGTTTTCTTCGGGCTGCGCCGTTTACCTTTGTCTGGCTGATACGCCGTCAACATTTCTCGCCGGACTAACCGCTCCACAATGGCCGAAGTGGTTTGCAAAGAGCGGGCGGCTTCCGCCACCGGCATAAAGGGGAAGCGGGCGGCCAGCCCTGGCGTTTCCTGGTAGCGGCGTGAATGGAGAACGGAGGGCGTTAGCGGAAAATTGGCGATCAGGTAATCGTCAAAGGCAGTTTGTATAAATTGGAACTCCGGGGCACGCCAATACTTCTCCAGGCATTGTAGATAAACTGCGCCAAAGTCAGATTGCAGCGTGTAACTCTGCTTACGCCTATCGCGCATTGGATAGGCTTCCAGAAAGGCATAAAAACCATCCGGCCAGTTTATCAGGGCTTTGAACGCCGTCGCCGCCAGCAAATAGCTTTGCGCCGGTTCCATTGTTTTGTATCCGACAATTCGCGCAATTCGCTGTTCTTTGGGATTGCTGATAGGACGGCCGTTATCTCTATGCCAGTAAAACCAACCAGGCGATTTTACTTCCAGCAGTGCCCGGCACAGGTGAAACAAGAGCCGGTACAAAACGGCGGGTGGGGCAGGGACTATATCATCAATCATTGGTGGGCAGGCGAAGCCCAACCAGGCCATCAAGGATTGTTGGGCCATCAGGCCAAAGTTATCTCTGGCTGCACTTTGCCCTGCTACGCCAGATAGATCGCCAGCACATTCTGGGCACTTTCGTTCAACAATGTGCCTGACGTGCAAAGCCCGCCGACAATGTGGGCAGCCACGTATCAGCAAACATTGATGTTCCAGACAAACGGCCACCAGACAAAACGACCAACTCAGGCGATGATAACCGGCCACTTGCAGGCAGGCCGGACAATAACGGGCATCTTCAACAGGCCAGAAATGGTGTTGTATCAAGCCAGAGGTAAACAGGGGCACAACCCGGCCATCCGCTAAACAAATCGTCTCTGGTGGGTCATCAGGTGGGCTAATGACTGTGGCAAAACGATGCGGCGTGGCGGCATAAATGTCACTCACCTCGTTTAATGTTAGCCCGGCCATGACTGCATAGGTTTCAGGCAATAAAGGCCACTCTAAAACATCTGCGCCGGTCAGCCGTTCCTGGCAAAGCCGCCGCAGTGGGGCCGTACCCTGATGGGCGTTGAGAAAACTTAAACGCGCCAGGTAAGAAGCCAGAGATTCTTCGGCCAATAAGGGAGAACGAACTAACAGAGGTAGCGGCTGGGAAAGAGGTGTCTGTTTGGGCATGGCGTTAATTTTTTGTCAGAACATCAGATGCTTTCGGTTGGCTCTTTTTACGGGCGCGGGAGCGATTACTGACACTATGCGGTAAATCCGCCGTGCCCTGCCGGGCTTCGGCCCGCAGGATTAAGCCGTTCGTTGCCGGTGGCTGGAATGTCTCTTGCCCGGACAGCTTGAAAGGGTTGCTCTTGTGCGGCAGATGGCGGGCGAGGCGGGCGTCAAATGCCCGGCTTAAGAGGGGCAGCCTTAATTTGTCGCCGTTTTCTTCTTTTGCCAGCAGCGCCGATGAATAGAGCAGATTCATCATATTAGCCACCACGCCATCCGTCGCGTAATGCAGCCGGGACATCATCTCGCCTACCTTGACGGTTTCATCCAATTGCACACGCAGGTTCAGCAGCGCAAATTGAATAAATGCGGCAAACTCTTTACGGCCGTCTGGGGCACTCCATTCAAATGGTTGCAAGGTGCGGCGTTCGGCAAACAGGCGTGAAAGTTGGGCGTTGGCGTTGAGGATAAGTTCTACCATTTCCTCCTGCCCGACAATCAGGAACGGCACATTTGTTTCTTTGATAAGCACCTTAAGCCAATTACTGACATCGGCCAGCACCCGGTTGTGTTCAATCAGGTGGTGAATATCATCCAGAATAACCAGTTCCACTTCACATGCCTTGATAAAACAAATCAGGCGGGAATTCATGGCCCACAATGCGCCACGATGGGCAATGGGGTCGCCCATCGCTTCTAACATCCGCGCCGCCATACCTTTCACCGTGACCGGCGCAGGCGTCTCCACATAAAAGACCGGGATTTTGGTGCCGGATTCCGTTTCGTAACGGTTGAAGGCGCTGGCAAAGGTGGCCGCCAACGTGGTTTTACCGGCTCCCGTGCATCCTTCCAATGCCATGCAGTTTGCTTCCCCCGACAGGCGGGTAAGTTCCTGGCATTTCAGGATGCAGTTGTACAGGTCGTTGAACTGTGGATATTGAATGACATTAGAATTGGGGCTGACCAGTGATGAGGGGCGGTTATTCATTGGCCTTTCCCTCCTTAATCGGGTAGCCGGATGTGAGAACTCCCCACCCCTCCGCCTTTAATTCTTCCAGATTGAAGTTAAATTCGTCATCCGCCATTGTCTCCTGGCCTGTTGTTTCACCATCGGCCACAGCTTGTGCCGATGCTCCGGCCAGGCTGGGCGTTTGGCCGCCGTGCTGCCAACGCGCCTCTTTGCGCCGGGTGCGGCGTTTGCCATCGTTCAGGCTGGCCTCTACGATCTCCCGAATTTTGCGCTGCGCCTGCCCTAACGCGACCAGGTTCACCTCGGAACTATTCTTCCGGGCAAAATTGAGGATGACTTCATGCTTCCAGAGGGATAATCCATTGGTATATTCCTGGGCCAGCGCCGGGGCCTCAATATAGCAGTTGGCAAACGGGTCATGGACGTAGATACGGCTAATGTCGCCCGGATGAATCTTGCACTTCACTTCCCGGATATGTTTCTTTTCCAACTCACTCCGCAACAGCGCCAGCGCCGGGCTGTTGTAGCGCAAAGCCCGGTGTTCAATGCCGTATCCTTGAATGACCCGGTGAAAGTTGTGTCCTAACAAGATGCTTAATTCATCAGCCGATTGCGGCACTCTGGGGAAGAAACCGTTTTGAGTCAGCCCCTCCCATTGGCGGGCGGGAATGGCCTGAATTCCCTTGTGGAATTCTTCGGCGTAAATGTCCAGCAGATGGATGTGCAAAATTTGGGTCAGCCGTTCCAGGCTAATGCAGGCGGTTTTGAGGCTGTTGTAATCCCCACGTTGCCAGATATTGGAAAAAGTTGTGCCCAGAAGGGTGTGCAGCAAGCCGGTGTTTAATGTGCCAAACATCCGCTCGACGGCGGCTTTGAACTCAGGTGTCCTGGCCGGGGCACGGTGCAGGTTAATTCCTAGCAGCATACAGGCGTCATCCAGGTCACGGCCGATAAATTCCGGGCCGTTGTCTACAAACAGCGTGTAGGGGATGCCATAAGCCAGCCACTCATGTTCCGTCTGATACTGTTCGCGCACATCCCCTTTGGGCAAAATGGCGTGGTAAAGACATTCCATGACGGTCAGGTAAGAAGGCGGCTCAAAACCGAGGTAAAAGCCTAACGGATAGCGGGCAAAGGTGTCCAGGCAGTAGGTAAGGGTGAGACGGCCGTAAGGGAGCATATCTTCTTCATCCACAATGATGATGTCAGGTTGGGTATGGTCTATTTCTACTCGTGCTTCGGGCAGGTCGGGATACGACATCTGCCCATACTGCCGGGTTTCCCGATCAGCCTCACGCCGGCCGCGTTTGGCAATAAGAACCCCCTTTTTATCTCGCGCCGCAATGCGCCGGGCAACGGTAGGCCGGGACGCTTCCGGCAATTGCTCCTCTGGTGTCCGGTAGCGGTTTTCCTCATCAGTACGCAGGCGAACTTCGCGCAAGATGTAATTCACCGTGCGCCGTTCTCGCAGGTAGTACAGGTCGTTAATGGTTGTTTCAATGATCTGGTTGACTTCCTCATTGATACGGCTCTTGTTGCGGTTGCCACGCTTCTTCAGATTGGGCAGCAGAGCGCGAATATCCTGGCCGCTTTGCTCATAATATCGCAGCCAGCGATAGATAGAGGCTTCACTAACGGCCGTGAGCAAGGACTTGGCGGCGGCTGTTTGCTCGGCCTGTACTTCCTGCACCCTCTGGCGCACCGCTTCTTTGCGTTTGTCACTGGCGATGGTCAGCAACGGCCGTATGACCTCTAGCCGGTAGGCGGCAATGTGGCGATATGCCTCTGGAATGTCTGACCAGTCTATGGTGGGATTTTCCGCCGCCCGATTTGGTTTCTGGTCGGTGAAAGCCAGTTCGTTTCGCGCCAAAGCCCGAAACAGGTCGGCAAAGCCAACCGTTTGCATCTCGCCTGTATCCACAAGGGCGATATTGATCCGGCTCCCTGGCAGCAGTTGGCGTATCTCGAAGGTCTGCCCTTGCCAGGTGAAACGGACGCTGGTACTAAAGCGGCGAGCGGTCATGGTAAACGGATGGATGTCTCTGGGCCGATGCGGGCGTCATCCAGGGGTAAGATGACCTCATGCCACCAGGCCATGTGCATAATGAGCGACATAGCGTAAAGGGGTGCTGTGGGGGATACGGCCGTGAGAACATCCTCTACGAGAGCGGCGGCTCCCAACCGGACGATGGCTTTTTGAATTGCCTCCTTTTCGGCGGGCGTGAAGGTGTAGCGGGCAAAATAATGCAGGTCTTTGATGTTCTGCAAGCGCCACCCTTCGCGCAGGGATTCATCGGTTATCACTTCAAATATGGCCCCTTCCTGAGCGCACCAGGCGCGGGCGGCGGTGAATTTGCGCTGGTTTTCTGGCCGGTTGACCTGGTGGGCCGGTTTGCACTCAATAACCACATCCTGGCCGCTTCTGACAGCGTGAAAGTCAGGAGTGTAGCGGCGGGCACGGCCGTTGGTCTGATAATGGATGGTTAGGGGCTGCTCCCGGTAGAAGCTAATGGCCGGGTCGAATTCCAGAAGGTAAATACAATCCGCTTCGATGAGAGATTCAAAGTAGATACGGGTTTTCATTTTAAGAGAGGGAAACATCCCTCTAATGTTACGAGCAGGCATAATCCACCCTCCTGAACTCAGGTGAGGTTGTAAATTCTCATCGAAAAATTGAGAAGGAAAGAGGCAAAGGGTTAGAACTTGTGTTCTGAATTGTAACGGAAGCCTTACATTTTGGCAAGCGTTAATCGCTCATAGCGATGGCATATGGTAAAATGTAAGGGAATGATTACAGGTGATGAGGTTAAAAGGTATGACAGACCAGACATATCTCATAAAACGACGAATTGAAATTGGGCAGAACATTCGGAACGAGCGCCGCCGTCGAGGATTGTCACAGGAGGAAGCGGCCGAACTGTTAGGATGTTCCCGTGCCCGCGTTAATAGGGTGGAGAAGGGGCATACCGAATTCGGTGTGGCCGAATTAGAGTTGCTGGCTTCCCAAATGCGTGTACCGCTTAATCGGTTGATTAGTATTAGTAGCCAGCAGGCTCCTGGCTAACCTGCTACCTGCCCATCCGGGCTTTTTTTGTGGGTTTTGGTGGTTAGGCGGGTTTCACTATTTAATGAGATAAATGCGAAAGGAGAGAGGGTAGAATCATTATGTGGCGAGATAATCTGTGTCAACTTTTCGTGAGACAAGCCAATTCCAGTGGGAACTGGAATCACTTATTGTGAGACACGACATGGGGATGAAATCCCCAGGCCAGCCATTATGAAAAGACAACATACCGTTCTTTTCCTGCTGATTTTGTGGTTGGCGGCCTGTGGGCAGGGGTTGGCGATGCCGCCCATTCAAGACAGCCGCGCCAGGGATGTGACTCTGCCGCCGCCACCGACCAATACCCCCATCCCCACGGAAGCCCCCACTACCGAGGATGCCACCGGCATTGCTCTGGCCTTTTTTAGGGCGTGGGAGCAGGGTGATTTGTTGGGCATGTACAGCCTGCTCACGCCGCAAACGCAGGCATTGATTGACAGCGCTTCGTTTGTGGCCCGCTACCAGGAGGCGATGAATACGGCCACGACGCAGGCCATTTACACGCAGATGCTCGCCGCCGCGCAGGAGGGCAACCAGGCGGAGATGGCGGTGCGGGTGACGTGGCAGACGTTTGCGGTGGGGGATATTGTGCGTGAGCTGCGGGTACCGATGGCGTTTCAAAACGGCCGTTGGGGGATCATCTGGGACGAAGGGTTGATTTTACCAGAGTTGGCCGGTGGCAACCGGCTGGTGCTGGCTGACCGTGTGCCGTCACGCGCCAATATTTACGACGCCAACGGCCGTGCCCTGGCCTATCAGGGTACCGCCATTCGCCTGGGCATTATCCCCGGCGAGATCACAGATGAGCCGGCCCTGCTGGCCTTACTCAGCCAGGTCCTCAGCAAAACGCCGGAAGCGATCAAGGAAATGTATGCCCGCGCCCTGCCCAACTGGTATGTGCCGGTGGGCGATGTGCCCGAAGAGGTGATGCAGCAGTATGTGGCCGCCTTGCAGCCCTTCATTGGGCAGGGATTGGCCGAACCACAGCCGCGCCTGGCCCGGCTTTATGCCGAGGACGGCGTCGCCCCTCATCTGGTGGGGCACACCGGCCCGATACCGGTGGAGGTGGTGGAGAGCTATAAGGCGCAGGGCTTTCGTGGTGATGAGATTGTGGGCCTGAGCGGGTTGGAATTATGGGGCGAAGATTATTTGAATGGGGAGCGGGGCGGCACGCTGACGGTGATTGACCCCAACGGCCAATATGTGGGCACGGTGGCCGAAAAAGCGCCCAAACAGGCGCGCAGCCTGTACATGACGCTCAATGTGGAATTGCAAACGGCCGTTGAACAAATCCTGGCCAACGCCGTGGAAACCTACCCGCTGGACACGGCCGGCGCGGCCATCGTCATGGACGTGAACACGGGCAAGATTCTGGCTATGGCTTCTTACCCGGACTTTGACCCCACGATTTATGACCCGGCGCGCCCGGATGCGGCGGCGGCATTGGCCCAAGTGTTTGCTGATCCCAAACGGCCGTTGCTCAACCGTGCTGCCCAGGGCCAATATCCCGCCGGTTCTCTCTTCAAGGTGGTCACATTTACGGCGGCAATGAACAGCGGTCTGTATACGCCCCGCTCCGTGTATGCCAGTACCGGCTCCTGGAGCCGCATGGGGCCAAATTTCATCAAGGTAGACTGGCTGCCTGGTGGTCATGGCACGGTCTCCTACCAGACGGCTATCACTGTTTCTTGTAACTCTTGCTTTTATGATGCGGCCCTGGAGATGAACAATGTTGACCCGAACCATTTCCCGGCGGTGGCGCAGCAAATGGGGCTGGGGCGGCTCACGGGTATTGCCGGGATAGCTGAATCGCCAGGCACCATTCCCTCACCGGCCTGGAAAGAGGAAACATTGGGCGAAGTCTGGCTGCCGGGTGATGCTGTGAATATGGGCATTGGGCAGGGCTATGTGCAGGTGACGCCGCTGCAAATTGCCATGATTTTTTCGGCCATTGCCAACGGCGGCGTGTTGTACCGGCCAACGCTGATTGATCGCGTGGGCGCGGGCGGCGGCGCGCCGGAAGAGCCGTTCCCGGTGCAGGTGAATGGGGAGATTCCCATTTCGCCGGAAGATTTGGCTTCGTTGCAGCAGGGGTTGTTTGATGTGACACACAGTGGGCGGGGCACGGCCGAATTCATTTTTAATGGCTTGAGCGTACCTTCTGCCGGGAAGACGGGTACGGCCGAAGACCCGCCGCGTAATTCTCATGCCTGGTTTGCCGGGTATGCGCCGGCCGGGCCGTACACACGGCCGGATGGTACGGTGACGACGGAACCGGAAATTGCGGTGGTGGTGGTTTTGGAAAATGCGGGGCAGGGGTCGGAAGTGGCTGCGCCGATTGTGCGTCAGATTATGGAGACCTATTTTGGCATTACGCCGCTGACGCGGCTGCCGTGGTAGAAACAGAGGTAATTGGGTAATTGGGTAATTAGTGCAATTACCCAATTACCCAATTACAAAAGATACAAAACTTTGCCAGCAAACAACAACAAATCGAAGAAACCCTGGCGGGAAGGGGTGGTGGAGGTGATGCGCCATGCGACGGAGGCGGAGGCGTTGGCGCGTTTTGGTAAGCGCAAGCCGGTGTTTAATTACCGGTGGGAGCATGTCACGGCCGTTGTCACTCTGGCGATGAAACTGGCGGAATTGACGGGCGCGGATGGGGAGGTGGTGGAAGCGGCGGCCTGGCTGCATGATGTGCGCAAAGAGGCCAGAGAAAAACACCCGCAAGAAGGGGCCAAATTTGCCCGTAAATTTTTGCCGAAGACGGATTTTCCGCCGGAGAAGATTGAAGCGGTAGCGCAGGCGATTGAGGCGCATATGGGGTTGTGGCTGGATGCGCCGCTCGACAATTTGGAAGCGCAGGTGTTGTGGGATGCGGATAAGCTGGCGAAGATTGGGTTAACGGCCGTGTTCCATTTCACCGGCAATGTGATGGCCAGGGGCAAACCGACGACGACGGATGATTTGATTCGGTACGGCCGTGACGCCGAATGGCAGGCTAAAACGGTTGCCAGTATGCACACCGAACCGGCCCGCCGCGCCGCCGCTGCCCGCTTTGCCGCGTATAATCAATTGTGGGGGTCGTTGGAGAGTGAGTTGCGGGGGGATGATCTTGATGCGTGACCAGAGTGACCTTACGCATCACGCATCACGCATCACGGCCACACGGCCGTGACCGCCATTTGGCGCAGTACCGTTCGTTGGTGCGCGCCGGCTTCGTTTGTTTTCCACTTTACCAGTGCCATTTCTCCCCCGGCAATTTCCAGCCCGGTGATGTAACCCGGCGTGCTGCAATGGCCGATGTTGAAAAAGGGTGGGTCTGCCTGATCGGCGTCCGGGAAGGCGCAGAGGTGGGTGTGCCCGCAGATGATCGCCTGCCGCTGCTGCTGCGCCCAGGAGAGGATGGCCCCTTCGAGTTGATGGGCAATTCGCAAAATCCGGCTGCTCATGCGGTGGGGTAAATTGGCTAGATGCTGCCGTTGGCGCAGGCCATCTTCCGGTTCGGAAAAGTGGTAGCGGCTGGCGGAGAAGGGCAGGGTGTATTTGACAACGTAGCGGCTGTGCGGCCGTTGGAACCACCAATAGCGGTCGCCTTTGGGGTGGGCCTGGTGCCCATGCACGGCAAACAGGTGGCGGCCGCTGGGCACATGGTGCAGTACCAGCCCTTGATGCAGCGGCATGCCTTCTTTTTCCATGGGGTCAAACATGCCCCGCTGGGAGTCATGGTTGCCGACGATGAGATGCAGGCGGTGCCTGGCGCGGAACTGGCGCAGCAGGTCAAAGAGACGGCCGTAAGCGCGGCGAATCCGGGCAAAATCGTTGTACCATAACTCATCCCCATCCCCCAATTCAATATAGGTGTACTCCTGCTGGTAATAATGGCTCAGGGCGTGCAGGAATAGATTTTCGTTGGGCGCGAAAAAGTCATACCGGTCTTTGATGCCCCGGTGCATGTCGCTAAAAAAGACGAGGCGGCTGTTATCGTCGAAATGCAGGTGGGGGGATTGGCGGAAGGCGAGGTCAAGCCGTTCGTGCGCCTGTGTGTGCCAGTTTTGCCAGATGGGGGCCGTTTGGGGCCAGGTTTGTTGCGTTACAGTCATACCAATACTTCCTTTGGCGCGATGACGAGGGTGTGGGGTGCTTCGTCTCACGGCCGTGCCACTTATTCTAGCACACGCGCTGGGGGCGTTGGTATGTTACTTTTGTTACTCATGTTTTCTTATTGCGTCTGCTGTTTCTCCGCTCGGCTATGGCATAAGCCTCAGCCAGCAAGGCACGTATGTGGGTAAATGTAGCCAAAATTGGTCGTTGTTTCCACGCCGGGAAAGGTTTGGGTGATGTAATCGGCAACGGATGATTCGGTTATAGATGTGTTCATAGGAAAAATGTTACCGTAGTTCGTAATTCGTAATCCGTAATCCGACGGTTCCCGGATTACGGATTACGATTCACGGATTACGTTTCACGCCCCCAGTTCTTCAACCGGTGGCTCTACCGGTGGCGCGGGCGAGGGCGTCACGGCCGTGACCGCATACCCCCACGCCTGCAAATCATTGGTCACCACGCCGTTGTGCCGGGTGATGACCATGACGGCGGCGGCCACTTGCAGCAAATCCAGCAGGCGCTGCGCTTCGGCGGTGCGTGTTTGGATATTCGCCTCACGCTGATTGCGCCCGGCGGTGCGGGCGGCTCTGGCGGTCTGCACATTGCTGTTCAGCGTTACCATCTCCTCCAGCGGTGGGTCGGTGATCTGTTCATTGGCAGGCAGGCTGCTTTCTTTGGTGACATAGGCATCCAGAAACGCTTCCCATTGCGGGTCGCTGCGTGGCCTGCGCACGCTGACGCCATTGCTGCCCGCGACGGTATCCAGCCCCCATTCTTCTAATTTTGCCAGATTGCTCATGTTGTTGGCTTTCAGGCGGGCCAGGGAAATTTCCAGCCGTTGTTTGGCGGCGGCAATGGCCTGGCGGTAATTTTCGGCGGCGACGGCGCGGGCCACTTCGCCGCTGCCGGCGGCAGCCTGGGCCGTTTGCGCGGCGGTGTTGGCTGCTTGCATTGTGGCCAGGGTGGGCGCGGCTAACTGCTGCCCACCCGGCAGGCTGGCCTCATGGGTCACATATGCCTGCCCCAGGGCTAAAATATCAGCCGATTTTTTAGGCCATTGCACCTGGTACGCGCCATTAACATCTATTCTAATAGCGATCATGGGGAAACCTCCTTATATGGTGATTGGGTGAATAAAATGTGACTGATGGGGAACATTGTAA
>CAADGU010000216.1 GCA_900696625.1 uncultured Chloroflexota bacterium
GCTATGTCGGCACGGTGCCGGGGGCTGTGAATGCCCGGAATTTACACGTACTCAACAACCCCGGCTCGCATAGTTCAAAAGGGGTGGCTGTCTTTGCTTCCGGCATCTTGCCGTTGAACTCCAATTTCGCTTTCCCCATAGACATTCCGCTGGTATATGTGGGGCCAGAAATGGCCGGCCGAGATATTCAAGTTTCATTATTTGACTATGACCAGACTGACACCTTGCCACCTATCATTTTTTTCTTTGACTCTATCTCCCGCGATGACTGGGAACTGCGTTATTTACAGCCCGGCATGCCTGAGCCGGATGGCATACCGCGCAACTGTGTGCTGGGCGTGCCAACCGACAACCCCACCAGCTGTAATAACAAGTGGATAACCCCCTCCCTCCGGGTAACAGTTCCGGGTGGTAATACGGCCAATTGTGACTATGGCGACCCGCAAAACGACCCGGATTGTGTCCCCTTCTATGGGGGGCGGCTGACCGCTCACGTCACAGCCGGTTATCAGGACACGTATGTCTGGCGCATTACAGTGGATGGCCTGCCCTATCTGGAAAAATAACGCCGCCGCTGCGAGTGGTTCAATATCCAAGATTGAACCACTCTGGAAGAAAACGACAGAACCTCCTGGTTGGAATTCAACCAGGAGGTTTTTTGTTTCAAGCCAACCCTTCACATAAAGGGGGCTTTGGTGTATACTGTGGCCTATTGTGGTAAAAAGTGGGGCATTGTGGGACGTACTAGCGCAAAAACCCACCCAATTGTATGGTAAAATGGCACAATTGAAACATATGTTCTAGTCTCGTAATTCGTAATCCGTGACCCGTTATCGGATTACGGGTCACGGATTACGGGTCACGGGTTACGGATTACCAATGTTCCTGGGCGAATACACCCACACCATTGACGAAAAAGGGCGGCTGACTATTCCGGCCAAGTTTCGTGGTCTGCTGGCTTCGGGGCTGGTGGTGACGCGCGGCTTTGACCAGAACCTGATGCTGTTTCCGCTGGATGGCTGGCAGGAGTTGGCGCAGCGGATTGCCGCACGGCCGTTGGCCGATGAAGATATGCGCATGTTCCGCCGCCGCGTCTTTTCCGGCGCCACCGACTTGCTGCCAGACCGCCAGGGGCGCATCCTGCTGCCCCCCTACCTGCGTGACTTCGCCGGCATCAATGGCGATGTAGTCATCGCCGGCATGTTCCACTATCTGGAACTCTGGAGTACCGATGCCTGGGCGGCCGTGCGCCAATCCATTGAGCGGCAGGACGATGCCAGCCGCTGGCAAGATTTAGGAATTTAAGCCATGATGACCGCCATCGAACACCAACCCGTTTTGTTGCACGAAGTGTTGGCGCTGCTGCTGCCGGTGCGCAACGGCCGTTACATAGACGGCACGGTGGGCGCTGGCGGGCATACGGCCGGTATCCTGGAGCAGTCAGCCCCTTCCGGGCGGGTGTTGGCGTTCGATAAAGACCCACACGCCCTGGCCTTTGCGCAGGAACGGCTGGCTGCTTTTGGCGACCGTGTCACCTTTGTCCATGCCAGCTACGCCAAAATGGGCCAGTTTGCGCCGCTCATGGGGTTTGCCCAACCGGACGGCATTGTGTTGGATTTGGGACTCTCTTCACGGCAGTTGAATGATCCCGAACGCGGCTTTTCCTTTATGAAAGAGGGGCCACTGGATATGCGTTTTGATCCCAGCAAAGGGGAAACGGCCGCCGACCTGATCAACAACCTGTCTGAAGCCGAACTGGCCGACCTCTTCTGGCAGTATGGCGAAGAACAGCAAAGCCGCAAAATTGCCCGGCTGGTGGTGGGGACACGGCCGTTTACCACCACCACCCAACTGGCCGACTGCATCGCCGGCCACATCCATACGCCCAAACACATTCACCCGGCCACCCAGGTATTCCAGGCGCTGCGCATCGCCGTCAACCACGAACTGGAAGAAGTGGAAAAAGGGCTGGCCGCGGCCATAGAATTGTTGGCCCCCGGCGGCCAGTTGGCCGTCATCAGCTTTCACTCATTGGAAGACCGCATCGTCAAACAAACCTTCCGCCACCTGAGCCAGGATCGCACACCGCCGCCCGGTTACCCGGCCACAGCCGACAGCGGCCCGGCCATTTTGCACCTGCTCACCAAAAAAGCGATCCAGGCATCACCCGTAGAAATCGCCCAAAACCCACGCAGCCGCAGTGCAAGGCTGCGGGTGGTGGAGAAATTAAGTAATTAAGTAATTGAGTAATTGGGTAATTACTCAATTACTCAATTACCCAATTACCTCTTACAGCTATGATGGCTCGACACTCCCGCGACCACTCCCGCGACCAGTTACGCCGTTTTCGCACCCTGACGGAGGCCCAGGCCGTGTTGGGCTGGGCCGTCATTTTGTTGCTGGCGGCGCTGGTAGGCACCATTTACGTCAGCCAGGCCAGCCGCACGGCCAGCGTGGGGCGGCGCATCCAGATGATGCAGGCGGAGATGGAAACATTGAAGCGAGAAAATGCAGCGATGGAGCGCCAAATTGCCGAAGCACAGCGGCTGACCCGCCTGCAAGCGGAAGCGGCGCGATTGGGTTTTGTGCCTGCCAATGCAGATGATGTTGAGTACATCATTGTGCCCAACTACCCGATAGCGAACAGCAGCATCGCCAGTGAGCCAACGGCCACCCCCCTGCCGCCGCCGCCCGACACCATCAACGACGCACTCTGGCTGGCGCTGCGCGGCCGTATTAACGGCTTTGTTCAGGGAGAAGCCAATGAATAAAAGTCAACAACGCCGCCTGACCCTGATTACCGTGGGATTAGCCCTGGCCGCCATCATCATTATGGGGCGCCTCATTTTGTTCCAGGTGGTACAGGCCGGCGTTTGGGCAGACAAAGCCACCAACGAAGTGCGTGTCATCGCCCGGCCAGACCGGGGCATTATTTATGATCGCAACGGCGCGGTGCTGGCGGCCAATGCCGCCGACTACCAGATTGGCGTTTCACCGCGCCTCATCTCCAATCCCGAAAAGATGGCAACCGACCTGGCCACCATTCTGCAAAAACCGCGTTATGAGATTTTGGGGGCGCTGCAGAGCGGCGCGCCTTATGTGCTGCTATCTGGCCGAGTCTCTGAACAAATCGCGGACACCATCCGTACTTTGGAATATGCCGATGAAATTCAGATAGACCCCTTGCCCCGCCGTTTTTACCCGCAGGGGGAACTGCTGTGCCATGTGTTGGGGTATGTGGACTTTGAAGGCCGGGGCGGCGCCGGCGTCGAGGGGTATTATCAACGAGAACTGGCCGGGGAAGCGGCTACGGCCGTTGTCAATATCTCCCCCCTCACCGAACAACGCAACGTCATCGCCCACGAGGGCGCAGACCTGGTGCTGACCATTGACCGTTCCATGCAATATCTTGTCGAGCAGCATCTGGCCAACGCCCTGCAAACCTACCGCGCCCGCAGCGGTTCCATCATTGTCATGGACCCGCGCACCGGCGCCATCCTGGCCATGGCCAGCGCCCCCTGTTATGACCCGTACAAATTTTATGAGCAGGATCGGGAAGTTTTGCAAAACCCGGCCGTGCAGCAGCAGCACGAACCCGGCTCGGTAATGAAACTCATTACCATGGCCGCCGCCCTCGATTCCGGCCTGTTTACGCCCAGTTCCACCTATTACGACGCCGGGGTATTGGAAGTGGGCGGCCATCGCACCTACAACTGGGATCGCAGTGGGCCGGGCATCACCGATATGACCACGCTGCTGTCTCGCTCCCTCAATGTGGGCGCGGCCACCCTTTCCACCACGCTGGGGCCAGACCTGTATTACAGCTATATGCAGAAATTTGGTTTCGGACGGCCGTTGGGGATTGATCTTATGTCGGAAGCGGGCGGCACCATGTGGCTGCCCGGCTCTGAGTTCTGGACAGAATCATTCCTGGCGACCAATTCTTACGGCCAGGGTATTGCTGTCACACCGCTGCAAATGATTGCAGCTATTTCGGCCATCCCCAACAATGGCGTCATCATGCAGCCGTACCTGGTGCAGGAAATTCGCGGTGAAAATGGTACTTTTGTGCGTGAACCCAGAGAATTGAGCCGCCCCATCAGCCCGGAAGTGGCGCAGCAGGTAAACGCCATGGCGATCACGGCCGTTGCCCGTGAAGTGACCACCGCCAGCATTGATGGTTACACCATCGCCGGCAAAACGGGCACCGCCCAGATCGCCGAAAATGGCATCTATTTACCCGATGACACCATCGGCTCTTTTGTCGGCTGGCTGCCCGCCGATAACCCGGAGATTATTGTGTTTGTCAAACTAGATCGGCCTAAAACACAGCCGTGGGGTTCTATGACGGCTGCCCCTGCCTTCGCTGACCTGGCCGATGAGTTAGTGGTGCTGTTAGACATCCCGCCCGACAGCGTCCGTTTGCAGGCGGACGTGATGGAGGCGCGGGGGAATTAGGAATTATGAAGGATGAATTATGAAACCCCTTCATAATTCCTAATTCATAATTCATAATTTTTATGTTAACACTTGCTCACTTTTTCCAAGTCCTGATGCCAGAGTATGAGACCACCGGCGCCGAGCCGGCGGTTTCGGCTGTGGTGATGGACAGCCGCGAGGTGGGGCCTGGCTGCCTGTTTGTGGCCTACAAAGGCGAACAGGTAGACGGGCACGACTTTGTGGCCGACGCCTTTGCCCGCGGAGCGATTGCGGCATTGGTGGCACGGCCGTTAACCGGCGACCACGCAACCATAGACTTTCGCGCTGGTCAGCCTTTGCCGTACCCCCAGCCCTTAAGCGTGACCACGCCCGTCTGCCTGGTGGTGAGCGATCCCATTGCCACCTTGCAGGCATCCGCCAGAGCGTGGCGCGCTCGCTTCGCGGTGCAGGTGATCGGCATTACCGGCAGCGTGGGCAAAACCAGCACCAAAGAGCTAACACACGCCGTGCTGGCGCAGCAGTTCAATACCTTCAAATCACCCGGCAACCGCAACAGCATTTTAGGCTTGCCCATGGCCCTGTTTGGCCTGGAACCTCAGCACCAAAAAGCGGTGCTGGAAATGGCAATGTATGTGCCCGGCGAGATTGCCACCCTGTGCGAGATGACACAGCCGGAGATCGGCGTGGTAACGTTGGTGGGTGCGGTGCATCTGGAACGGGCCGGCAGCATGGAAGCGATTGTGGCCGCCAAGCGGGAATTGGTGGAAGCGCTGCCCGCGCATGGGGTCGCCATTTTGAATCAGGATGATGACCAGGTAATGAGTATGGCCGGGCATACAGCGGCGCGGGTTTTCACCTATGGTCTGGATGAGCGCGCCGATTTGTGGGCCGACCGGATTGAATCCAGAGGGCTGGATGGCATTCGGTTTGTGCTGCACTACGGCCGTGAGCATCTGCACATTCAAGCCCCCCTCATTGGCCGCCACAGTGTGCATACGGCGCTGCGGGCGACGGCCGTTGGCCTGGCGCTGAACATGAGTTGGGACAGTATCGTGAGTGGTTTACAGCATACGGCCGTGGAACTGCGCGTCGTCTCGGCCCCCGGCCCCAAACAATCGCTCATCATTGATGACAGCTACAACGCCAACCCGGAATCTACCCTGGCGGCGCTCAATTTGTTGGAAGATTTACCGGGGCGCAAAGTGGCCGTATTGGGTGATATGTTGGAACTGGGTTATCTGGAAGAGCCGTCACACCGGCTGGTAGGCCGCCGTGTGGCCGATGTGTGCCAGGTACTCATTGCCGTAGGCCAGCGGGCGCGCTGGATCGCCGAAGAGGCAGTAAACGCGGGTCTGTCGCCAGACCATGTGGCCCTGGCGACGGACGCCGTCACGGCCGTGCCTGTTATCGAAGCGCGCATCCAGCCGCAAGACGTCATCCTCATCAAAGGCTCTTATGGGATGCGCATGGATCGAATTGTGACCGCGTTGGGAAGATATGACTAAAGGTTGCTGGTGGCTAGTACCAGCCACCAGCAACCAGGAACTTATATGCCTTTTGCACTAACCGCCGGTGGATTTACCTTTTTATTAGCCGTCATCTGGGGACGGCCGTTCATCGAAATGATGCGCCGTTTGCGCCTGGGCAAACAAATTCGCATTGAAGGGCCGGAATCCCACATGACCAAAATGGGCACGCCGGCCATGGGCGGCATCCTCATTGTGGGGTGGGTGGTGCTGATCACCATCATCGTCAACATTGTCGCTTTGGTGCAAACGATTGAGATCGCCCGCAGCATCATCATTCCCCTGGGCGTCATGGTCGCCTATGCCATTCTGGGCGGCATTGACGATTACCAGGGCATTCGCCAAAAACCGGGCGTGGGCATGTTGGCCCGCACCAAAATCTGGTTCCAACTGGGCATTGCCCTGGCCGCCGCCCTCACCATCTACTTTGTGGTCAATGATGGGCATGGCTATATGGCCCTGCCCACCGTGCCCTATCTGATTGATATTGGCCCTCTTTACATTCCCATTGCCGTGATCGTCATTGCCGGCTCGGCCAACGCCATGAACTTTACCGATGGGCTGGATGGGTTGGCCGGGCTAATTGCTGCCACCTGTTTTGTGGCTTACGGCATTGTAGCCGCCATGCAAGACCAGCAATTTCTCATCACTTTTTCCTTTGTGACGGTGGGCGCTTGTTTTGCCTTTCTCTGGTACAACGCCCACCCGGCGCAAATGTTTATGGGCGACGTGGCCTCACAGCCGCTAGGCGGCGCGCTCGGTGTAGTGGCGCTGCTGACAAACCAATGGTTCATTTTACCGATTATTGCCATCATCCCCCTGGCCACGCTGGTGTCGGTGGTGTTGCAGGTGTCGTCGGCGGTGCTGTCTCGGCGCTTTTTGGGCAGGGATATACGGCCGTTCAAAATGTCCCCTCTGCACAACCATTTCGTCCTGCTCGGCTGGAGCGAAACCCAGATTGTGCAGCGCTGGTGGCTCATTGGCCTCACCGGGGCGATGATTGGCATGGCGCTGGCCCTAATTTAGTAAGCAGTGAGCAGTGGACAGTAAGCAGTGAAAAGAGGCTGCTCACGGCTCACTGCTAACTGCTCACTGAAACGATGGACGCTTTAACAGGCAAACGACTCCTCATCCTCGGTCTGGCACGGCAGGGCAAGGCATTGGCCCGTTTTGCCGTCGGCGTGGGCGCAGTGGTAACGATTTCTGACCTGCGCCCGGCGGAAAAGTTGCAGACTGACCTGGCGGAATTGAAGGATTTGCCGATTGAACTGGTCTTAGGAGAACATCCGATGACTTTATTAGAGAGAACAGACATTTTAGCCATCAGCGGCGGTGTACCGGCCGATGCCCCCTTTGTGCAGGCGGCGCGGGCGCGGGGCATCCCCCTCACCAATGATGAACAGGAGTTTATCCGCCGTACCCCGGCCGATGTGATCGGCATTACCGGCTCGGCAGGCAAAACAACAACGACGGCGCTGACGGGGGTAATGGCGCAGGTAGCCGGGCGGCGCACCTGGGTAGGTGGCAACATTGGCCGCCCGCTCATTGCTGATTTACATAAGATGGAAGCGGACGATGTGGTGGTGCAGGAACTTTCCAGCTTCCAGTTGGAAATTTGGGAACAAAGCCCACCCATTGCCGCCGTATTGAACATCACCCCCAACCATTTAGATCGCCACAAGACAATGACAGCTTATGCCAACGCCAAAGCCAACATTTTGCGCTTTCAGGCTGAGTCAGGCACGGCCGTACTTTGTCTGGATGATCCTGGTTCATTGGCATTACGGCCGTTGGTTCACGGCCGTTTGCGCCTCTTTAGCCTGGAAAAACCGGTGGCCGACGGCGCATTTTTGCACAACGACAAAATCTGGCTGCGCAACGGACACGAAACGGCCGTGTGCCGCGTGGAAGACGTGCAACTGCGTGGCCGCCACAACCTGCTGAACGTGTGTGCGGCCGTGGCCCTGGCCGACACCGCCGGCATTCCCGCCGAGGCGATGTATGAAGCCATCCGCGCGTTTACCGGCGTAGAACACCGGCTGGAACCGGTGCGGACAATCAACGGTGTGCGCTACATCAATGACAGCATCGCCACCGCGCCGGAGCGGGCGCTGGCGGCGCTGGCCGCCTTTGACGAACCGCTCATTTTGCTGGCCGGCGGGCGTGACAAGGAGATGCAGTGGGATGAGTGGGCGCGGGTAGTGGCGCAGCGCGTGAAACACGTCATCCTCTTTGGTGAACTGGCCGATTTGTTGGAAAGAAAGCTAGACC
The DNA here is from genome assembly GCA_900696625.1 of uncultured Chloroflexota bacterium. Taxonomy (GTDB): domain Bacteria; phylum Chloroflexota; class Anaerolineae; order Promineifilales; family Promineifilaceae; genus CAADGU01. The sequence goes on from CAADGU010000216.1 coordinate 8,238, forward strand.
TGACAGGTCTGGCAGACCTGTCAGGTTTCGTCACGCGGGTAGAGACGATGGCGGAGGCGGTGGCGGTGGCAGGGGGTACGGCCGTGCCCGGCGATATCGTCCTCCTCTCCCCCGGTGGCACCAGCTACGACGCCTTCAAAGATTTCGCCGAACGCGGGGAGAGGTTTAGAGAGTTGGTGAATTCACTGTAGTGCGTAGGATTACGCACTACACCATAAATCTATGGCAAACGTAACCGTTATTCGCAAAAAAAGCAGTCGTGTCAGCCCCACGCTGCGTTTCCACTTTGATTACTGGCTGCTATTGGCTGTCGCCGGGCTGCTGGTCATTGGCATGTTGATGGTCTACAGCACCACTTTTGACTATGGCCTGCGTTTCAAAGACGACGCCACCTACTACTTCCGGCGGCAAATCGTCGCCCTGGTCATTGGCCTGGCCTGCCTGCTCATTGTGATGCAATTTGACTACCATATCTTGCGCCGCTTTTCCATTCCCATCATGGCCCTCACTTTATTTGGCTTACTCTTCGTCCTCTTTTTCGGCGAGAGCTTCCTGGGGGCGCAGCGCGGTTTTTATGAAGGTTCGTACCAGCCCTCAGAGGTAGCCAAGCTGGTCACGATTTTGTACATTGCCCATTGGCTCTCCACCAAAGGCGACCGCATCAAGCTGGTGACATATGGTCTCATTCCTTTTTCCATTATTACCGGCGTCATTTGCGCCCTGATCGTGCAGCAGCCAGACCTGGGCACGGCCGGTTTGATTGCCATTGTTAGCTTCACCATCTTTTTTGTAGCCGGGGCCGACTGGCGGCAGTTTGCCATTGCCGGGCTGGTGGGTGGGTTTGCCTTTTTGTTTCTGGCCTATGCCCTGCCCCACGCCGCCGAGCGTATGGATGCTTACACCACGGCGCTGCGTGACCCGGAACAGGCAAGCTGGCACGTGCAGCAAACGCTGATTGCCCTGGGGCGTGGTGGTATTTGGGGCGTTGGTCTGGGCGAGAGTGCCCAAAAGTTTGGTCCACTACCGCTGGCGCACACGGATGGTGTTTTTGCCGTGTTGGGTGAAGAGTTAGGTTTATTCGGCAGTCTGATAGCCTTAGGATTACTGATTATGTTAATCTGGCGCGGGCTGCGGACGGCGCGCCTGGCGCGGGACAATTTCGGCTTTTTGCTGGCGCTGGGCATTACCTTTTGGCTAGGGTACCAGGCGTTGATGAATGTGGCGGTGATCACGGCCGTGATCCCCTTCACCGGCATCCCCTTCCCCTTCCTCAGCTATGGTGGCTCGTCCCTGGTCATCTCGCTCATCGCCATCGGCATCTTGCTCAACATCTCCCGCGACCAGGCGATACAGAAACGGCCGCAGCCGGTTAACCGTAATCCGTAACCCGTGAGCCGTAATCGGTTAACAGGTTACGGTTCACGGATTACGGTTTACGTTCTTAAAATGCGAGTTCTCATTTGCGCGGGCGGCACAGGTGGTGGCATTTATCCCGCTTTAGCCGCCGCTACCGAATTACAAAAGGCAGGCATTGTCCCAGAGGACATCTTGTGGATAGGCACAAAAGGTGAAATGGAAGAGACATTAGTGCCACGAGCCGGCTTGAAGCTGGAAACGATTAGCGGCGGCGCGATTGCCGGGGTGTCATTGCCCCTGAAGTTGAAAAACGGGGCGCGGCTGGCCGCCAGCCTGCCCAAATCGCTGCGCATCGTGCGCCGGTTTCGCCCAGATGTGATGTTTATGACCGGTGGTTATATGGCCGCGCCGGTGACGGTGGCCTGCCGCGCTCTGGGTGTGCCCATTGTCATTTATTTGCCGGATGTAGAGCCAGGAGCGTCGGTCCGTTTTTCGCTCCGTTTTGCCCGCAAAATCGGCGCAACCACCGAGGGCACGGCACAGTTCGTACCGCCACACAAGCTGGTAGTCACCGGCTACCCGGTGCGCCCGGAGCTACGGGCGGCCACGCAGTTGAGCAAAGAAGCGGCGTTAGCCCGGTTTGACCTGACGCCGGGCCGCCCTACCCTGTTCATCTTTGGCGGCAGTCGCGGCGCGCAAAAGATCAACCGGGCGCTGATGGGCTGCCTGCCGGAACTGCTGGCGCAGACGCAAATTATTCACGTCAGCGGCACACAGACATGGCCGGAAGTAGAGGCCAACTGGCAGGGTCTCAGCGACGAGCAGAAACGGTGGTATCGGCCGTATCCCTATTTACACGAAGAGATGGGAGCGGCTTACCGGGCGGCCGACCTGGTGGTGGCCCGCGCCGGGGCCAGCATGTTGGGTGAATGCCCGGCGTTTGGCCTGCCCGCCATTTTGATCCCGCTGGCCTGGGCCTGGCGTTACCAGAAGGTGAATGCGGATTATCTGACGGAACGGGGCACGGCCGTGCAGTTGACCGATGACACCCTGGCCGATCAATTGCTGCCCACCATCCAGCGTTTGCTGGATGACCCTGCTACTCTGGCTCGTATGAGCGCCGCCGCCCGCACCCTGGATAAACCGGACGGGGCAGAAAACTTGGCGCGGTTGATTTTGGCAACATGAGATCAAGAGATAGGGAGATTGGGAGATTGCCCGTACAGCCAATCTCCTAATCTCTTAATCTCCCAATCTCCAAAATAATGAAGGATTTATTGGATGCTAAGTTTGTCGGCTTTATTCTGGATTGCCGTGGGGGCATTTGCCCTGGTGGGCGCACTGCGCGGCTGGGCCAGAGAGATTGTGGCCACGTCAGGGCTGGTATTGGCGCTGTTTATCATCAACCAGTTTGGCTTTACCATTTTGGGTTTATTGGGCCAGACGCCAGCCGGTTTGAACGACCCAACCCTGGCACAAAAGCGGCAATTCTATCTCTACTCGGCTATCTTGATGTTTCTGGCCTTTTTCAGTTACCAGAGCCCGCGGCTGTCCGGCACCATTGGCGCGCGTTTACGGCCGCGCGATACGTTTCAGGACAAATTGTTAGGCGCCATCGTTGGCGGCGTCAATGGCTACCTGATTGCCGGGGCTATCTGGGCTTTTTTGGAATATACCAACGTGGGCGCGTCGCAGTGGGTACAGTTGGCGCCGGGTATCCCGTATCCGTTTGATCCGGCGGTGATCGTGCGCCCGGCCGTCGGGACTACGGCAGCCAATATGGTGATGCGCTTGCCCTTCCCGCTGCTGTCGCCCTATTTGCCATATTTGATGGTGTTGATGTTTTTATTTGTGATTATTGTGATGATATAGGTGTAATTGGGTTACCAATGACAAAGTTCACTCTCCAACCTGGTATGCACCTCCACCTGCTCGGTATTGGTGGCGCGGGTATGAGCGCCATTGCACGGGTATTGTTGGGGCGTGGATTTAAGGTTTCGGGTTCGGATATGAAGTTGAATGAGGTCACGGCCGTGCTGCAAACAGAAGGCGCTGTCATTTACGAAGGCCACCGGGCAGAGCATATTACCGGGGCCGATGCGCTGGTAATGACCTCGGCCGCCGCGCCGGACAATGCCGAAATTGTGGCCGCCGAAATTGCCGGGATACCCATTTTGAAGCGGGCCAACTTCCTGGGGCAGTTGATGGCCGGGCATATTGGCATTGCCATCGCCGGCACACATGGCAAAACGACCACGACGGGCATGATCGCCCAGATTTTGCTGGAGGCCGGCCTGGACCCAACGGTGATTGTGGGTGGTGTGTTGCCGGCGGTGGGTGGCAACGGCCGTGCCGGGCAGGGTGACTATTTTGTCATTGAAGCCGACGAATATGACCATATGTTCCTGGGATTGCGTCCAGAATTGATCGTCATCACCAACATCGAACACGACCACCCGGACATCTTCCCCACCGCCCGCGCCTACGAAGACGCCTACCAACAGTTTGCGGCGCTGCTGCCTGAAGGCGGGCGGCTGGTTGTATGCGCCGATGACCCCGGTGTGGCCCGGCTGCTGAAAAAGCTAAACCTGCCCGGTGTGGAAGTGACCACCTATGGCCTGGAACAGGCCAATGGCAATCCGTTGGATTATCAGGCAGTTGATCTGCGCCCCAATCAGTTGGGGGGCACAGATTTCCTGGTGGAAACGGAAGGGCAGATGGTGGGGTTGGCGCGGCTGCGGGCGCCGGGAGCGCACAATGTGTTGAACGCACTGGCCGCTACCATCGTGGGGCTGGATGTAGGCGTAGATTTTAACACCATCCGCACGGCATTAGCCGCTTTCAGTGGTATAAACCGGCGCTTTGAAGTAATCGGCGAAGTAGGTGACGTAACCATAGTTGATGATTATGCGCATCATCCCACGGAAATTGAAGCAACGCTGCAAGCAGCGCGGCAGCGGTATCCGGGCCGCCGCTTGTGGGCGGTATGGCAGCCACATACGTTCAGCCGCGCCCGGCTGCTGCAAAACCGGTTTGCGACCTGTTTTGCCGCCGCCGACCGGGTGGTGGCGCTGGATATTTATCGCAGCCGGGAAAGTGAGACGTTGGGCATGGACACGGCCGTGATCGTGCAAAGTATGAACCACCCCCACGCCGTCCACATCCCCCACAGCCGCGATGCCGCCGATTACATTTTGGATCGCGTCCACCCCGGCGATGTCATCCTCACGCTAAGCGCCGGAGATGGCAATGAAGTAGGGAAGTGGGTTTTGGCAGGATTAACAAAGAGGGTAATTGAGTAATTGGGTAATTACGCAATGACTTAATTACCCAATTACCTCATCAAAGAATATGCAAACTACAACCACCATCCGTCTGGCTACCTACAAACTGTTTTATGAAACATTTGGTGATGCGTTGCAGCTTAATGTGCCGCTCAGCCGGTACACCTCGGCGCGGGTGGGCGGCCCGGCCGAAATGTTCCTGACCGTGTACGATGCCCCCTCCCTGCAAAAAGCAGTAGAACTGGCTTACGCCGAACAAATCCCCTACTTCATTTTGGGCGGCGGCTCGAATATTTTGGTCTCAGACGACGGCGTGACCGGTCTGGTGATTATGAACCGGGCCAAAAACATCAGCTACCGCCACATTGGGGCGCATGTGGTTTGCACGGTGGAATCGGGCGCCAATCTCTCCTCGCTGGCGCGGCAGTGCATTGGCAAAGGACTTGGCGGTCTGGAATGGGCCATTGGTGTGCCGGGCACGGTGGGCGGCGCGGTCGTGGGCAACGCCGGCGCTCACGGCAGCGATATGGCCGCCACCCTGCGAGCGGCAACGGTATGGGAGCCGGGACGCGGCGTCCGTATTTACAACAACCATGAGATGGAGTACGGCTATCGCAGCAGCATTTTGAAGAAGGAACACGGCCGTGAGATTTTCCGCCGCGTCATCTTAACCGCCGAATTAGTGCTGACCCCGGAGAACGCGGACGTTCTTACCGCCCGCGCCGAAGGCTTTACCGCCCATCGCAAACAGACGCAGCCCGGCGGCGCTACCGTCGGCTCCATGTTCAAAAACCCGGAAAATTATTACGCCGGGTATCTGATTGAAGCCGCCGGATTGAAAGGGTACCGCGTCGGCGGCGCGCACATTTCTGAAAAACACGCCAACTTTTTTGTGAATGACGAAGAAGCCACCGCCGAGAACGTGCGCACGCTGATTGCCGAAGCCTGGAATTCCGTGCGCGAACAGTTTGACGTGGAAATGGAACTGGAAGTGGAGTTGGTGGGTAAATGGGATTTTGAAAAGTGAGCAGTGAACAGTGAGCAGTGGGCAGTGGGCAGTGGGCAGTGAGAACGACTGCTTACTGCTAACCGCTTACTGCTTAATTTAAGTTAAAGAAATGGGTGATCAAGAAAAGGGTCCACAAAAAATACGGGTCGGCGTCATCTTTGGCGGGCGGTCGGGCGAACATGAAGTGTCGCTGCAATCGGCGCAGTCGGTGATGCAGGCATTGGCTCCGGCGAAGTATGAAGTAGTGCCCATTGGCATTGACAAGAACGGCCGTTGGCTGACCGGCGATCCCCTGTTGGCGCTGACCGAAGGACGGGCTTCGCAACCGGCGACCCTGCTGCCCGATCCGCAGTCGGCCACATTGATGAAGGTTGAAGAAAGAGAGCGTAGGGTGACAGGATTGACGGCTGTAGCCGAACTAGACGTCATCTTCCCCGTACTGCACGGCCCCTATGGCGAAGATGGTACGGTACAGGGTTTGCTGGAACTGGCAAACTTGCCGTATGTGGGCGCGGGTGTGGTTGGTTCAGCCGTGGGCATGGACAAGGCCATTTTCAAGCAAGTGATGGCCGCCAGTGGGCTGCCGGTGCTGCCCTGGCGATTGGTACTGGCCAGCCAATGGCAGGCGCAGCCGGAAGCGACGCTGGCGGCGATTGAAGCGGAACTACCCTACCCTGTCTTCACCAAACCGGCCAATCTCGGCTCCAGTGTGGGCATCAGCAAATGCCACAACCGGGCCGAATTGACCGCCGGGCTAGACGAAGCCACCCGGTATGACCGGCGCGTGGTGGTGGAACAGGGGATAAACGGCCGTGAACTGGAAGTCGCCGTCCTGGGCAATGATGACCCCATCGCCAGCGTAGTCGGCGAGATACGGCCGCGCCGCGACTTTTACGATTACGTCGCCAAATACATCAGCGACGATTCCGAACTGATTATTCCCGCGCCCTTAACGCCAGAAATGGCGGCACAGGTGCGCGAACGGGCTGTACAGGCCTATCGGGCTATTGATTGCGCCGGGCTGGGCCGGGTAGATTTACTGCTGGATAAAGATTATGGTAAGTTGTACATCAACGAAATCAACACCATTCCCGGCTTTACGCGCATCTCCATGTATCCCAAACTGTGGGAAGCCAGCGGCCTAAGCTACAGTGACCTGCTGGACAAATTGATTGAACTGGCAATGGCACGGCATGAGGAAAAAGAAAAGTTGAAAAAGAGCTTTGAGATTGAGTAATTGAGTAATTACCCAATTACCCAATTACCTCATTACCCAATATCCCATTTATGAGAACACGACGACCCACCACTCAACCACGACTACGCAAACAGCCGAAGATGCGGCGGCTGGAGGCAGCGGCGTTTGTGGCCCAACCGAAGTTGCAAGTGCCCAAGACGGCGCGCAAGCGGCGGCGGCGCAATTTCCGGCGTATTCATGTACCCACCACCGGCATCAAGCAGGTGATCTTTTCGGCGCGTTGGGTGAGTATGCTGTTGTTGGCGATGGTGGTATATGCCCTCATTCTCATCGGGCTGGACGAACAGTTTTACGTGACCACGATTCCGGTGGATGGGGCCAGCGCCATCCCGGCGGCGGAAATTGTGACCGCCAGCCAGTTGGCGCGGCAGCATATTTTTGCGGCGGATCCAGCGGGGGCGGCGGCGGAAATTTTAGCTGTGCCCGGTGTGTTGTCGGCGACGGTGACGGTACAGTGGCCGAACCAGGTACACATTCAAATCAAGGAAGACTCACCAACGGCGGTGTGGGTAGAAGGGGGAAACCAGTATTGGGTTATGGCTAACGGCCGTTTACTGCCCGCCCGCGCCAATATGTTGGGATTGCTGGTGATTGAAGCAGAAGGGATGCAGCCGGTGGCTACGGCCGTACCCACTACCGAAAATAACAGTATCCCCACTGCAAACACCGCCTTTGTTCCGGCCGATGTGCTGGCAGGCGCGCAACAACTACGGGCGCTGCGCCCCAACATTGACCGGCTTTATTATCAACCGGGCAACGGCCTGAGTTACCAGGACGGCCGTGGCTGGCGCGCCTACTTTGGCAGTGGGGTGGATATGGAACAAAAACTGGTCGTCTACGAAACGATTATTGAGCAACTGCAAAGTCGTGGCATTACCCCGGCATATGTGAGCGTGGCGAATCAGGAACGGCCGTTTTACCGGGGTAATTAAAAACAGCGAACAGTGAGCAGTAAAAAATCCACTGCTAACTGCTTACTGCTCACTGCTAACTGAAGAAGAGGGCACATGGCAGACATTATCTTTGGACTGGATATTGGTACCACCAAAATCTGCGCCGTTGTCGGTGAAGTACGCGAAGGGCAACTGCAAATTATTGGCCTGGGCATCACTCCCTCGCGGGGGATGCGCAAGGGAATGGTGATAGATGTGGGTGAGGCGTCGGTGGCGTTGGCTACGGCCGTGGAACAAGCCGAACAAACATCCGGCTACGACCTGTCGCAAGCCCTGGTCAGCATGGCTGGGGAACACATCAGCTCCACCAACAACAACGGCATTGTGCCCATCAACCGCAACAGTCATGGCGTCACGGCCGATGACATTGAAAAAGCACTGGACATCGCCCAGGCCATCCCCCTGCCCCACAACCGGCAAATCGTCCATATCATTCCGCGTGGCTACAAAATTGATGACCAGGACGGCGTGCGCAGTCCGTTAGGCATGCACGGTTTCCGGTTGGAAGTGGAGGCGCATATTGTCACGGCCGACAGACCCGCCCTGCAAAACCTCTCCCAATGCACCCATAACGTCGGCATCCATTCCACCGAATTTGTCCTGAATGCCCTGGCCTCCGGCGAAGCGGTGCTGGAACCCAATGAACGCGACATGGGCGTGATTGTGGCCGACATCGGCGGCGGTACCACCGACATCGCTCTCTATGCGCAAGGCAAAGCCTGGTATACCCGTGTCTACCCCGTCGGCGGCTACCACATCACCAACGACATCGCCATCGGCCTGCGCGCCCCTTATGACGTGGCCGAGCAGGTAAAAATCCAGTTTGGCGACTGCCGCCCGGACAAAATTGACCCCGAACACGTCTTTACCGTCGAACCATTTGGCGGCGAAAAAATCCAGGTCGGCCGGCAAGATTTGGCCCATGTCATTGAAGCCCGCGTCGAAGAAATTTTCCAGTTGGTGCTGCAAGATTTGAAGCGGTGCGGCTACGAGGGGCTGCTGCCCGCCGGCATTGTCCTCACCGGCGGTTCGGCCCAATTGCGGGGTATTGCTGATATTGCCGAACGGGTGTTGAACGTGCCCGCCCGTGTGGCCCAGCCGCGCAACCTGATAGGCATGATAGATAAACTCCATTCACCCGCTTACGCCACCAGCGTGGGCCTGCTGCGCTGGGCCATGAGCGACAACCACCTCTACCAGCCACGCGGCCAACAACGGGAATGGGGCCGGCGGGTAGGCTCGTTATTGAAGACGTTATTACCAGGTTAGTACCAGTGAGCAGTAAGCAGTGGGCAGTGGCGAAAACTGCTCACTGCTAACCGCTTACTGCTAACTAAAAAAAGAGGGTTGTAGAGATGAAAACAAAAAATGGAACAGCGCAGCAGTTGCCTTTGCAGCGGATGCCCGTTGCTGAAGGGTCGGCTTTGATCAGGGTCGTGGGCGTGGGTGGCGGCGGCAGCAATGCCATCAACCGCATGATCGAGGCCAACATTGCCGGGGTGGACTTTATCGCCATCAACACCGACCAGCAGGCGTTACGTGGCAGCAACGCCCGCACGCGGGTGGCCATTGGCGAGCGGGCCACACGTGGTCTGGGGTCAGGTGGCAAGGCCGATATTGGCGCCAAAGCGGCCGAGGAATCATTGGAAGAACTGCATGAAGTGTTGCAGGGGTCAGACATGGTGTTTGTCACGGCCGGCATGGGCGGCGGCACGGGCACGGGCGCAGCGCCGATTGTGGCCAAAGCGGCGCGTGAAGAAGGCGCTCTGACCATTGGCGTGGTGACAAAACCGTTCATGTTTGAAGGCACACAGCGCATGCGCGCGGCGGAAACGGGCATTGAGCAGTTGAAGGAGCATGTGGACACGCTGATTGTGATTCCCAATGACCGGCTGCTGGAAATGGGCGACCGGCGTGTCTCGCTGCTGGATTCGTTCCGGCTGGCGGATGATGTGCTGCGCCAGGGCATTCAGGGCATCAGCGAATTGATTACCGTGCCGGGCCTCATTAACCTGGACTTTGCCGATGTGCAAACGGTGATGTCTTTGGGCGGTGCGGCGTTGATGGCCGTAGGCAGCGGTAAGGGCGATGACCGGGCGCGGATTGCCGCGGAAACGGCGCTCTCCAGCAAGCTGCTGGACGTGACCATTGATGGGGCCAAGGGGATTTTGTTTAACATTACCGGCGGCACAAATATGAGCCTGCATGAAATTAACCAGGCAGCAGCGGTTATTCGGGAGACGGCCCACCCGGACGTGAACCTGATTTTTGGCGCGGTGATTGACGAGACGCTGGATGACGAGGTGCGGGTAACGGTGATTGCCACCGGGTTTGAACATGGCTCGCCGCTGATGCACCGGATTACCCGGCCCGATACGCGCGTTACCAGCCGCCCCACCCAAGCCCCGGCGCGGGTGACGGCGCCTGCGGCGAGTTCAGGGGCGGCAAGCTCTGGTTATCGGCCGGCTGCCCCTGCCCAACCTGCCCAAAATAAACCCGCCACCTACCCGGTGGATAACATGGACATCCCCGCCTTTTTGCGCAAGCGGGAGAATCAGTGAGCGGTTATCGGTGAATTTGCGGTTGAGTTCCGAAAAGTAGAACGGCCGTACCCCCGTTACGGCCGTTCTATCAAAACCTGTGCCTGCCCCCTGTCTGTATCATCCTTTTCCCGACCATCACCCACAACCCATCCAGCATCCACAGTGGAATCAGCCCGTTCACGGCCGTTCCGCATTTGCCATTTTTTGATTGCCAACTATTAACGCCTCTTTAACGAGGGAGAAAATTATTGGGGGAAAATGCAGGTTGTCAGGGGTACGGCCGTGTGTTATAATGCTCGCCACTACTGCCACATGTGGGGGAGTCAGCAGCACCAAACACCATATATGGCGCTTTTTGTGCTTTTTTGTCGAGACCCGCTCCATATCTGGGTTTGCCCAAAACCGGAGGCTATTTTGCATTGTCCATACTGCCACCA
>CAADGU010000217.1 GCA_900696625.1 uncultured Chloroflexota bacterium
CCAGGGCAAAGGTGTGTGGTTCATATTCCCACTCAATGCCATAGTAATCCAAAATCTGGGCAAACTCCGCTTCAATGGGGTGAACAAACGTCGGGGAAATTGATTCTGTCTTTTGGATATTCAATGAAGCCTCCGTACAGAGTTCACTGCTGTACAGGCCAGTAACTTACCATAATTATAATGAAGTGCAAGCATGACCACAATATGAAGGTGGTCATGAGAATAAACGGCTATATATGGTGGCTAAACGCCGGTTGACGAAAGGACGGGTAACGGCTACTGTTAGCGGTCATGCGAATTGACCATCACCCTTTTGATCACCTTGTGCCCTGGCAGCGCACCCTGGGCATCATGTTCATTGCGCAGTTGGTCACGGCCGTTGGTTTTTCCATCTTTTTCCCCTTTCTCCCTCTGTACGTGGCCGAACTGGGCAGCAGCACCGCGCTGAGTGTGGAGTTTCTGGCGGGCGCCGTTTTTTCGGCGCAGGCGGTTACCATGGCCATCGCTTCGCCCATTTGGGGAGCGGTGGCTGACCGCTACGGCCGTAAACTGATGGTGGAGCGGGCTATGTTTGGCGGCGCGGTCGTTTTACTGCTGATGGGTTTTGCTCAAAGCGCCGAACAACTGGTGCTGCTGCGCGCCATCCAGGGCTTGATCACCGGCACCGTCGCCGCCGCCAATGCCCTGGTCGCCGCTGCCGCCCCCCGCGAGCGCACCGGTTTTGCCATGGGGCTGCTGCAAATGGGGCTGGTCAGCGGCGTGGCCATTGGCCCTTTGCTCGGCGGGCTGGTGGCCGATGCCTTTGGCTACCGGTATGCCTTTGTCATCACCTCCGTTCTCTTGCTGGCGTCTGGTTTTCTGGTCTGGTGGGGCGTGACCGAAGAGTTTACGCCACCGGCCAAAACAGAAACGAAACGTATCCACTTCTGGCATGAATGGCGCGAGGTATGGCAGATGCCTGGCATTTCTCTCACCTACAGCCTGCGTTTTCTGGCTAACCTGGGGCAGACCTTGCTGCTGCCGTTTGCGCCCCTGTTTATCGCTTCCCTGCTGGCCGACCAATCGCGGGTCAACACGATTACCGGGCTGACGATTGGGGTTATGGCAGGGGCGGGCACACTCACGGCCGTCTTCCTGGGGCGGCTAGGCGATAAAGTAGGCCACCGCAAAGTCCTCATCGGTTCGGCGCTGTTGGCCGGCCTGTTTTACCTGCCGCAAAGCCAGGTAACAACCGCCGGGCAGCTTTTGCTCTTGCAGGCGCTCACGGGCGCGGCGGCCGGCGGCGTTGTTCCCTCGATCAGCGCCTTACTGGCCCACTACTCCCGCGTTAACCAGGCGGGTAGTGTGTACGGGTTGGAAAATTCCATCATCTCCGCGGCGCGGGCCATTGCCCCTATTTTGGGATCGCTGGTGGTCATCTGGTTTGGGCTACGGGCAGCTTTTGTGGCCTCAGGTATTGTGTATCTGCTGGTGGCGTTGGTCACGGCCGTGCGTCTGCCCCGCACCATACCGGCGCCGCTGGAATCACTCGAATCCCATGTGTGAACGCAAACTCATACTGCGTCCCATTGCCGGCGAAGACCTGCCGGTTCTACTGACCTGGCAGTATGAACCGCCCTATGACATCTATAGTTTGGGCGACGGCCGTACCGACCCGACCGCATTGGCCGAAGCCGCCGACTATTTTCTGGACCCGGTCTACAACTTTTACAGTGTGGTGGATGCTAATAGTGGGGAGTTGACGGCCGTTGTCAGCTATGGCCTGGACGGGCAGGTGAGCGGCGGCGACTACAGCAAGGAGGCGCTGGACATTGGCATGGCCGTGCGCCCCGACCTGACCGGGCATGGTCTGGGCAGCCAATTTGCCGGGGCGGCCATCACCTTTGCCCGGCACACCTTCCAGTCACCCCGCCTGCGCGTCACCATCGCTGACTTCAACGAGCGTGCCCGGCGCGTGTGGGAAAAACACGGGTTTCGGCCAGGGCAATCGTTTGTCAGCAGCGCCAACAACCTGGCCTTCACCATCTTCACCCGTGAACCATAAAACCCGCCCTTACACAACCCTTGCACTTCTTTTATGACTGCCTTGCACACGGCCGTTATCCTCTTGAAAAGTACAAAAGGAGTCATCTATGTTTTCGTCAATTTTTCAACGTTCAGGCCAGACGGCCGTGCAGCCACGTATCGCCAATATCACCATCCCGGAATTGCAGCAGCAATTGGGGAGCAATGCCGCGCCCATTTTAGTGGATGTGCGCAGCCCCATGGAGTACCAATATGAAGGGCATATTGCCGGGGCGCGACTGCTGCCGCTGCAAGTGTTACAGCGCCGCCTGTCTGAGCTGCCCACTGACCAACCCATCGTGTGTGTCTGCCGTTCCGGGAATCGCAGCCAGGTGGCCTGTGAAATTTTAGCCGCCGCCGGCTTTGACAATGTAGCCAACCTGGGCGGCGGCATGATTGCCTGGCAAATGGCCGGGCTGCCGGTTAATCGTTAAACCAATGGGCAATTCAGTTCGCAGTCAGGCGGTAGAGCCAGCCGGGTTTTGGAAGCCGATCATGTCTGCGATCCCGGCGCTGGCCTGGGGCCGTGTGTACCGGCGTGAATGGCTGGCAGGCGACCTGATGGCCGGGCTGATTGTGGCCATTATGCTGGTGCCGCAGGGCATGGCCTATGCGTTGTTGGCCGGGCTGCCGCCACAGGTGGGGTTGTATGCCAGCATCGCGCCCCTGTTGTTGTATGGATTATTTGGCACCAGTCGCAGTCTGGCGGTGGGGCCGGTGGCGATTGTCTCGCTGCTGGTGGCTTCTGGTGTGGGGCAGGTGGCAGAAATGGGCACGGCCGTTTACTGGCAGGCGGCGCTCACCCTGGCTTTGATGGTTGGCCTGATCCAGATGGGCATGGGGCTGCTGCGCGCCGGTTTTTTGGTGAACTTTCTCAGCCACCCGGTGTTGGCCGGTTTCACCAGCGCGGCGGCGTTGGTCATTGGCTTGAGCCAGTTCAAACATGTGCTGGGGCTGTCCACACCGAATCTGGAATTTGTGGACACGGCCGTTTACACCCTCCAGCACCTGGCCGAAACCAACCTCATCACTCTGGCTATTGGCCTGGGCAGCATGGCCATCCTGCTTTACTTCAAATACGCTTTAGGCGGCCAACTGAAACGGCGCAAATTGCCGGCGGGGCTGGTAACACCCATCACCAAAAGCGCCCCTTTGTTGGTGGTTTTGCTGGCTACCCTGTTGGTCGTTGCCTGGCGGCTGGATGTGGCGGCGGGCGTCAAAGTGGTAGGATATGTGCCCGCCGGTTTGCCCCCCATCACCACCCCCACCCTTGATCTCACCCTCTGGCGGGCGCTGCTGCCTACGGCGCTGGCGATCAGCTTTGTGGGGTATATGGAAAGTATTTCCGTGGCCAAATCATTAGCCAGCAAACGGCGGCAGAAGATCAACTCCGATCAGGAGTTGGTGGGATTGGGCATGGCTAACCTGGGCGCTGCTTTCACCGGCGGCTACCCGGTAACGGGTGGTTTTAGCCGGTCGGTGGTCAATTTTGAAGCGGGGGCGAACACGGGATTGGCTTCGATGGTCACGGCCGTACTCATTGCCCTGACGGTACTCTTTCTGACGCCACTGTTTGCCTACCTGCCCCAGGTGGTGCTGGCCGCCATCATCCTGGTGGCCGTTGCCAGCCTGATAGACATCAAAACGTTCCGCCACACCTGGCGTTACAACAAAGCCGACGCCGCTTCCATGCTTGTGACCTTTGGCGCGGTGTTGGCGGTGGGCATTGAAATGGGTATTTTGCTGGGGGTGGCGGCGGCGCTGCTGCTGTTCATCTGGCGCACCAGCCGGCCACACGTGGCGGTGGTGGGGCGGGTGGGCAGCAGTGAACAATACCTGAACGTGCAGCGGCACACGGTGCAAACATGCCCTCGTGTGGCTGCCGTGCGCATTGATGAAAGCCTGTACTTTGCCAATACGGCTTATCTGGAAGAAACAGTGCTGCGCCGGGTGGCCGATGAGCCGGAACTGGCGCACTTTGTGTTAATTTGTACGGCCGTGAACTTCATAGATGCCAGCGCCCTGGAAACACTCGAATCGCTGCACCAGGAACTACACGATGCTGGCGTCACTTTCCATCTGGCCGCCGTTAAAGGGCCGGTGATGGACCGGCTGCGTACCGTTGGTTTTGTAGACAGTTTTGGCCCTGAAAACATCCATCTGTCCACCCACGACGCTATGAAAGCGATAGGCTGCGCCTGAGCCATTCTCCGGTATAATTTCCTCCATCTTACACAATCAAAAGGAAAGCATATGGCGACGATTCCCCCATTTGTGGCCAAAGGCACCCGCATCGGCCAGAAACAGACGGTGAAAGCTAAAAAGGTGGTCTGGATTCCGGTCGGCAGCGGCGAAGTGACCCAATTTTCCGACCATGAAGTAACGATTGCCGGGCAAATCAGCATTTTGGGCTACAGCGGCAACATGAACATTTATTTGCGGCTGCTGGATGAAGACGCGGCGGCGGCCTCCGGCCCGTGCGTTTTGCGTTTGAACAAACACGAAGACCCGCAGGCCGTTTACCGCGTGAATAAGGGCGTGCTGACGGTGCAGGCCACGCTAGGCCAATACAAACAGGCCATCAGCATCACGCCCTGTGATGGCGGCACACAGACGGAGTGCAAACTCACGGGGCGGGTAAATGAAACCGTGCATCTGGAGCCGGTCAGATAGATTGCTATAACGCCTCCGGCCAGTCGGCGTTGGGGCGTTGTTGGCGGCACAGTTCCAGGAGATCGGTCATACGGCCGTGCCGCTCACAATACAAGATAATCTCCTGCGCCATGTCTGACTTGACCCCTTCCGGGAATTCGTCCTTATCAATCCCCAGATCAAACAACAATGATTCCAACTCGTGTTTGCTGAAGTAGCGGGCGATCAACTGGCGCAGGCGGATGCGGTTTTGCAGCAGCAGGGTGGCGTTTTCTTCCTGGAGGACGGCCGTGAAAAAAGCCGCCACCGCCAGTTTACGGGTGGAAATGGTATGCCGCTGTTCCATGGGCATTTCGGCAAAGGTACGGTCTTGCCCCTCTGGAATAAAAATAGCGTCCCAGCCAAAAATCTGGCTACCGCGTGGCTCTGGGGCCACGATGCCATTGATCTGGCCTCGGAATACAGATACCTCGCCATTGGGCGCATGGTAGCCCAGATCGGTCACAACTGAGGCCGTTTTATCCTCAAACGGCTGCATCATCTTGCAGATGCCATCCACCCCCACGCCATCAATAAACAACCCGGTCACATTGCCCGGCAAATCCTTCCAGGCGCGCACCATCAGGTTGGTTTGCTCCACCAGGAAAGGCATATGGGGCAGTAACGGCCGGGCCATCTCCACTTTGCGCCGGATGAGGATGGCCTGGTCTACCAGTACCGGCTCTTCAAGAGCATATCGCGCCCAGCGCAGGTCGGCGTGTTTGCCCAGCAAAAATTGATAATCATTAAACTTGTTCTGCGAACCGGTCACAAAATAGAGTTGTTCGATGCGTTCTTCCCTCATTTCTTCTCCTGCTCAACTACCGAATAACATGGTAAATCATAACGCCATCCCGGTTATAAACGATTTCGCCAGGTACGGGTACGGCCGTGTCGCCCAGCAGCGCCTCATACTGCCCGGCATAAATATAATCTATATGCCATGTTTCAATCAATGCCTGCCGCCAGGCCAGGCTGGTTTCAGGCTGCCAAAACTGTTCCACCAGGGCTACTTTGCCTTCCAGGTCGGTGGTGTAGTCTAGCTGGCCTAAAAACACCTTGCCCGGCAGCACCCGCGGCAGATAGTTGCCCATGGGGTAATAAGCCAACACCAGATCATCTGGCCCGGATTGCTGCGCCAGCCAGTGGGCGGCGGTTATCTCCGTTGCCGGTAAGTAGGTGGGGAAATCCTGGGCGTCCACGGCCGTTTTCGTCACCAACAGCGACAAAATGATGGTGCTGGGGATAACCAGAAAGAAAAAAAACCGGCGTAGGGTGGCATACGGTGTGGGCGTCCATTGGGAGAAACGGGTGTAAAACGGCCGTTTCGCCAACCCCGGTAATAGCACTTCTTCCAGTCCCCAGGCAGCCAGCGTGGCTACGGGAACCATCAGCCCCAGGGCAAAACGCCCAGAAAATTGGACGATGGGCAGGTAAAGCAGCAGCAGATTGGCTGCCACCCACAATGGAACCAGCCAGGTAAGTTGCGCTCGAAACCAGGCGCGAATACCCGCCAACGCCATCAAGCCTAAAAAGCCGAGTCCGATGAGGGCTGCCAGCGGCGGCGGCGGCGGGATGACGTGTTCTTGTTGTGTATAAGCCGCAAAATAGGGGTCCTGGTTGGTCAGGAGGGCATAATAAACCAGCAGCAGCGCCAGCGGCAGCAAGATAAGCAGCCCATAGCCCCACACACGCCAGGGAATGCGCCGCTGCTGCCAGGCCAGCGCCAGCAAATAGAAGCCAATCACCAGCCCGGCGACCGGCAGGTGATAGACGTATGTCAGCCCCAACGCCATGCCCACGATGCTCCCGGCAATGGCCCAGCGGATGTGCGGCCAACGGCCGTCCCCCGCCAACGCGCTCATCTTCAAAACACAAATAAAGAGCAGCACCTCCAGCCCCACCCCCAACGCAAAGTGGGGCGTGTGAAACAACGCCATGAAAATTGACCATTCCGGCCCACCCAGATCAGGCAGGCCGCCGGGCACCCGTTCGGCCAGCCGCAGGATGGCCACCAGCCAGCCAATACCCGACCCGTAGACAATGAGGAGCCAGGCAGTGAATTGCAGCCTGGCCCGACCAGGGAACAGAGTACGTACCCAAACCAGGAAGATGAGGAGGGTCAAGAGCACGGCCGTGACCCGCAGCAAATGAAACCAAAACAGGCCGCCCCCGCCCAACAGCCCCGCCACTTTGCCCAGCAGCAAATACGGCAGCAGCATCAACTTAGGTTGCCAGGGTTCGGGGGAAAAGGAGAAGTGGTAGAGCCAACGGCCGTCGCCCCCCTGCCGGATTGCGGCCAGATAGGTAGAGAGATCATCCGGGTTGACAAACGTGCCCACAAACAC
Source organism: uncultured Chloroflexota bacterium (assembly GCA_900696625.1). GTDB lineage: Bacteria > Chloroflexota > Anaerolineae > Promineifilales > Promineifilaceae > CAADGU01. The sequence goes on from CAADGU010000217.1 coordinate 7,104, forward strand.
CTTGCCCGGCGGCGGCCCCAGCCAGGCCACCAGATAAGGCAAACTCATCAGCGCCAGAAACAACAATGCCCAGGGCAGAATGCTTTTTAGTGTCAGTTGTGAAGAGGTGTTTTCAGGCATCAGATCATGGGGCGCGTTTACAGCCATGCGAATGATTTTGAGCAACCGGAATTATTTGTAAACTTCTCGGCGATGCCTGACCAGATGAATTATGATTTGTTCTTCTGCCTGATTTACCGTGTAGAGAACACGATAATCTCCCACCCGCAGTTTATACATACCTTGCCATTGACCAGTTAATGGTTCTGGCGTGACATCATCAAAGTGTTCGGCCAGCCAGCGGATTTTACGCAAAACCCGTTGAGCAATCGTCCTGTCCAATTGGATGAGATTTGATTCTGCTTGTGGGGTAAAAACAACGGCAAACATTTACCATTCCAGGCCAAGTTTGGCTGCTAATTCTTGGGCAGGAATAAGCCGATCGGCCGACTCCATTAATGAACTCTCCAGTTGTAATAGCACATCTTCGCGCAATGATAAACCTTCATCTGGATCATGGAGTATCTCTGCTAACGTCTGGATCACAGCATCATGGATGATTACCTTTAATTGATCAACCGTTAAATCAGCCACCTTTGTTTGTTCTATCATAATTGCTTACTCCAATCTTTTTATGCGCCATTGTAACATGGTTTTTTACCGTTGTAATCGCCAGTCCAGGGCGGTGTGGCGTTGGGTGACTTTGTTGTTGTTGACGGCGATGTAGATCGCTTTGCGGGTGCCGATGAGGATGACCACTTTTTTGGCGCGGGTCACGGCCGTGTACAACAAATTGCGCTGTAACATCAAATAATGCTGTGTGTGTACCGGCATCACCACACACGGATACTCTGCGCCCTGGCTTTTGTGTACGGAAATGGCATAGGCATGAACCAGCTCATCCGCTTCCAAAAAGTCATACACCACCGGCGCGCCATCAATACTCACCGTCAATGTCTGGTTGATGATGTCCATGGCCGTAATGCGGCCGATGTCGCCGTTGTAGATGCTTTTGTCGTAATTGTTTACCGTCTGCATCACCTTGTCGCCGACGCGGAAGAGGCGACCGCCCAGTTTGCGCTCCGGTTTATGGCCTGAGGGTGGATTGAGCGATGTTTGCAGCAGCAGGTTCAAATTATGAACGCCCACCGCGCCGTTATACATGGGCGCTAACACCTGAATATCAGCCAGGGAATCAAAACCAAACTTGAGCGGGGCGCGCTTTTGCACCACTTCCACCAGCATCTCGGCCGCTTTGTCCGCTTCTTCCACCACAAAGAGGAAGAAGTCTTGCGCCTCTTTGGGCGTTTCCGGCATCTGCCCCTGGTTGATGTGGTGGGCGTTGCGGATGATGAGGGAGTTGGCGGCCTGGCGGAAGATGGTTTGCAGACGGACTACGGCCGTGACCCCCGACTCGATCAAATCGGCCAGCACATCCCCCGCGCCCACACTGGGCAACTGGTCAATGTCCCCCACCAGCAGCAGGTGGCTGTCCGGCGCAATCGCTTTGAGCAGGTTGTTCGCCAGCACCAGGTCCAGCATGGACGCCTCGTCAATGACGATCATGTCGGCGTTGATCGGGTTCTCCTCCGTCCGGCCAAATCCTTCGCCGGGATTAAACTCCAGCAGCCGGTGGATGGTTTTGGCTTCGCGCCCCGTCGCTTCCGCCAGCCGTTTGGCCGCCCGCCCCGTCGGCGAAGCCAGCGCGCAGGTCAATTTGTGCCCGTCTAACAAATCCAACAACGCGCGCAACGTTGTCGTCTTACCCGTGCCGGGGCCGCCGGTGAGAATGGTGACTTTATGGGTGACGGCCGTTTGCACTGCTTCCATCTGCTGGGGTGACAGGGTAAGGGGTAATTGGGTAAATGGGTAAATGGGTAATTGTTTGCCTTCACCGATTACCGATAACCGATTACCGAGTACCGCTAACCGCGAAGTTGGATAAGCAATCATCCGCTTCACCCGCTGCGTCACGCCAATTTCCGAATAATAAAACGGCGTCAGGTAAACGGCGCGCTCCTCTTTAATTTCGTGAGCCGTATTCCGTGATCCGTAATCCGTTGTCTTCTCACGGTTTACGGATAACGGATTACGGTTTACGACATACGAGATCGTCTCTCGCTTAATAAAATCACTCGTTTCCAGGGCGTCAATCACGGCCGTAATCTTCACCGCCTCCACCCCTAAAATCTCCGCCGCCTCCGGTTCCAATTCCTCCTGGGGCATGTAGACGTGCCCCTCCTCGGCCATGCGGTTCAGCGTGTAGGCAATGCCTGCCTCGATGCGCGCCGGGTCATCGGCCGCCAGCCCCAACGCCTGGGCGATCTTATCGGCCGTCTTGAAGCCAATGCCGTGAATGTCACGCACCATCTGGTACGGCGTGTTTTGCACCACCGCCAATGAGGTGTCGCCATACTTCTTGTAAATTTTGGTCGCCAGGGTGGTGGAAACGCCGTGTGATTGCAGGAAAATCATCACGTCCTTAATAGCGCGCTGCTCGTCCCATGCTTTGGCAATCTGCCCTACCCGTTTGCGACCAACGCCCAACACCGTCAGCAGCCGCTCCGGTTCGTGGTCAATGACGTCCAGCGTCTCCGCGCCAAAACGGTTGACAATACGTTCGGCCATCACCGGGCCGATGCCCCGAATCATGCCGGAGCCGAGGTAGCGTTTGATGCCTTCGGTGGTGGCGGGCAGGGATTGTTCACAAAATTGCGCCTGGAATTGACGGCCGTGTTTGGCATGACTCGCCCACTGTCCCGTCAGCTTCAGCCACTCGCCTGGCTGCACTTCCGGCAAATTGCCCACCACCGTGATCAATTCGTCCCGACCGCTGGCATATTTGAAGGGCAGCATCCCCCGGTTGTCCGGCTTCAGGCGAATGACCGAGTAGCCATTTTCCTCGTTGTAATACGTCACCCGCTCCACCGAGCCGCTGATCTGATCCTGGTTACTCATGGGGGTATTGTATGGTCAGGCGGCAGGGTGGACAACCGGCGGGGCGTGATCCGTAATCCGTTGTCCGTAGGGGATACGGTTCACGGTTCACGGATTACGGCCGTATCCATTCCACATCCCCCATAAACAATGACCCACTCTCCGTCTGGTCAAACAACAGGGCGATTTCGGCGATCTGGCTCAGGTCTACGCCGTCAAAGGCACTCAGGGGCAGCCGGATGGTGGTCAGGGGGGCGCGTCCGGTAAACAGTTCGTCAAAGATGGAATCTTCCTCTGCCTGTCCGGGGGGGAAGATCAACGCCGGTTCATTGGGGCGGGTGGCGACAACGGCCGTGGCCCCCGTCCTATCCTTCAACTGCACACTGAATGCCTGAGGTTCACCAGCTTCATTTAAGGGGGAGAGGGGGTCAACGGCCGTGCGCAGACTAATGGTGGTGTAATCGCGCAAATCACCCGCCTCTGCCGGCAGGGCAAAACGCAGCGCCCCACCCGGCTGTTCCCAGGAAACCACCACCAGCGCCGGGTTGCCCGGTATGGTCACGTTTGCCCGGCGGCACGGTTCGCTGCCTGGTTTCGATGTCGGCGTGTAATGGCCGGCCTCACAGAAAAAGGTGGTGACGCCATCGGCTGTCACCGCGCCGCCCACCCGATTGGTGGTCAACTCAGCGGCGCTGGCCGGAATGAACAACGTTTGCCGGTCGGTTGCCGGGGCCAGAACGGCCACCCGCGCCGGCAGACCCAGCACTGTATCCGGCGCCGGTGATTGTGCATCCAGCCCCAGCCGCGCCCACGCCGCCGCCACCGCCTGGGGATCGTCGCTGAAAATGATGGTCAGGAAATCGGTGGCATAGTCGGCCAGAAAGTCGCGCTGGGTTTCCCCTGTCAACAGCGTCTCGCAGTCGGGCCTGTTATCAAACCGCAGGAAGTCGCCGGGCAAAATGGAATTGAAAGAATTGTGATTGGCCTGTTCTAACCAGACCGAAGTGACCCATTCCTGCTGCGCCGGGTTTTGCCGCGCCCCTTCATAAAAATGCTGCCCTTCCTGGGCGATCACGTCGCCATCACAAGCGGGCAGGATAATAGCCTGGGGCACGTCAGAACCATCGGGGAGGGTAAAAATAGGCGCGGGGGCAAACAGCAGCAGCCCGCGTACCGGGCCATAACCATAGCGGTCGGCCGCGTCCGGGGCGGTCAGCCCGTCGCGGTGGGCCAGCCAGTCCACAGCCTCGCCGCCGCGTGAATGGCCGAAAAAGACGAGATTGGTGAGGTCGGCACGGCCGTTTAGCTCTACGCCAAACCCATTTTCACCCCCATTGGTCGCGGCCAACAGCGCCGCCATCTGCCGGTCAACGATCTGCCCCAACCGTTCACCCGGCGTTGGCTCGCCAAAACCAAAGGTATTCTCCGCATTGGCATTGATCGCCAGCGCCACGTAGCCCTGCGCCGCCAGATGGCTGACCAGGTAAGCAAAACCCCGGTAATTGGGCCGCTCATCTTCCGGCGCACACGGCCACCGGTCTACCCCCATCTCATCTTCCGGGCAGCCAGGGTGCGTGCCGTGAATAATCAACACCACCGGGTACGGCCCCTCCTCCCCAGGCGGCACGGCAATGATGCCGTTCAACTGCACCGGCATATGGCGAAAGCGGCTGTCTTCGGGGAACCGCTCCTGCACAATAATAACCTCGCCCAGGTTGTATTCAACGGCCGGGGGCGGCTCGTCCACGGGATTCGTTGTTTCTGGGGCGCTGGTAGGCGCAACAGTGAGGGCTACCGTTGGCGGCGGTGTTAGCTCGCTGGTCGGCGTCGGCGACGGCGACGCACAGGCAGTGAGGATAAGCAAACAAAGTGTAGATAACAATAAAAATGACTTCCGCGCACAATCTTTCATAAACGTGTCCTAAAAATTGCTCGTAGTAGGCGATTTATCGCCGTCCGCCGTCGCTAAAGCGCCCACCACGAACCTGTCTTAAAAATCAGCACCCCGTTTTGGGTGAGACGCCGCGGAGACCAGGCAATATGTATTATCCAGATGGGATCCGCGCGGTCCCACCCCTACAACAATGGTTCTTCAGGATTTCGTGGGGTCCGGAGTGATGCGTGAGGGGTGAGACCTCTCTGGTCACGCATCACACATCACTCCCTAACTGCCCGTATGCTACAGGCCTAGAATCTGTTTCTTCTTAGCCTCAAACTCTTCGTCTGTGAGGATGCCTTGATCGCGCAGCGCGCCCAGTCGTTCTAGTTGGGTGATATAGTCGTCCGCTGCCGCGGCGGCTGGCGGCGCGGGGGCAGATGGCGGCGCGGGGGCCGCCGTAGCTGCCGGTTCGGCATCAGCCGCTTCAATGGCTGCCACTTCTGCATCGGTTAGCTCGTCCGTGTCAATTTCCAGGTCATTGAGCGCCTGTTCCAACTGTTCTTCGGTTAAATCTTCGGGTTTTTGGCCAGTGTGTTGTTCAATGCGCTGCGCGTCTTGCTGGCTCATTTTAATGGCTGAAGAAGTGCCAGCCACGGCAATGGCCACCATGCCGCCCACCAACATCATGCGTCTACGCCGCATCCGAATCCGCCGTCGCCGGGCGCGGCGCACCGTGCGCCGCACCGCTCTACCACCAATAGGACCTCGTCGTCTCATGATTCAATCTCCTTACATTACTGGGTTCTTCAAGTCACACATCATGCATCACCCATCACTTTCGCCGCCTTCTCTTCTCCACCGGCTGCCCATCGGGCATTATCTCCCCCGGTGCGTAGTGGGGCAGCCCCATAGCCGGCACCAATGCCAGCAAAGCAATACCCGCCAGAATCAGGAACGAATCCTTAAGCGCCAGTAAACGCGCCTCTTCGTTGATGCGCACTGCCTCGGCTACCTGCACCGGGGTGGCAGTCGTTTCGCTCAGAGCGGCCTCTAATTGATCATTGGTGACGAAGTTGACGTTGTCCAGGTCTACCTGCATCTTCAGAGAGTCGGGGATGGTGGATTGGGTCAGGCTGCTAAACACAATGGCGCTCAACAATCCAACGGCAACCACCCCGGCAAAGGCAGTGCCTAATGCCGTGGAAAGGTTGTTCGCCACGCCGCGCAGCGCCCCCACATCCCCGGCCAACTCCTTTGGCGAAGCGGAAACCATGACGTTAAACAGCAAGGTCAACAAGGCGCCTTCCCCCAACCCCACCAGGATCAGGCTGAAGATGACAACCGGTGTGCGCCACTCATTGTTGATGGTCACCGCCAGCAGCGCCAGACCCCCGGAAACAACCACGAAGCCGATGAGGGCGATCTGGCGCGGCGTCAGCCGGTCAAAAAAGCGGACGATGAGGATAGCGGCGGTGGCAATGGCCAGGGTATAGGGGATGACGGTCACGGCCGTGAACAGCGAACTGCGGTTTTGCACAATCTGAATGTAGAGCGGGATGAGAAAGTTCACGGCCGGCCCCAACGCCCCAATCACCATGAGCGCCACAATGTTCGCCCGCTCCGCCCGTGAATCCAGCACTTCCAGCGCCAGCAGCGGCGTTTTCTTTTGTTCTACCCGCCGGTGCGCCCAGGCGAAAAAAGCCTGCACCAGCACCAGCCCCACGATCACCATAAACGGCGCAGGCGACAACCCCATCAGGTCAAACGGCGCGGCCGGTTTGGCCACCGTGATCCCCCAGGCGTTCAAATTGTTGAATCCCAGCGAGATCAGCATGACAGCCAGCGCCGCCAACACCACCCCCACAAAGTCAATCTTCACCCCTGGCTGGCGCGGAATGGGCTGCAAGCGAAAGCTGAGCAGAAACACCACCAGTGATAGCACACTCAAAATGCCAAAAGAAAGCCGCCAACTCAACAGCGTCCCCAGCAGACCGGCCACAAAAAAGGCCAGCGCCCCGGAAATGGCCGGTGTGCCTGCCAGAATACCCAACGCCTGCGCCTGTTGTTTGTCCCGGTAATTGGCGGCAATCAACACCACCAGGGTGGGCACCAGCGCCGCAGCCGCCAACCCGGCCACTGCTTGCGCCAGATTCATCGTTGCAGCGCTGGTACTCAGGGCCATCATGGCCATGGCCGCGCCATGCCCCAGCGCCGTTACCTGAAAAACCAGGCGGTTGCCAAACATCTTGCCCAGTTTGGCCCCCAACAAGACAAAAGCGGCCACAAAAAGCGCGTAAAAAACCAGGGCCGTGCCCACGCTGGTTGCCGGTACGCCCAGTTCCTCCACAATCGGGCCAATGGAAACGGGAATGGCGTTCACGTTAAAGGCCATTTGAATTTGCGCCAGCAGAATCACCACCAGGGGCAACCAGGAGGCAGAAGGGGTTATAACAGGGGAAACGTTTAGGTCGTTTTTTGAGGCCATAGTAGCTGAACTGGAGATTAGGAGATTGAGGGATCAGGAGATTTAATCTCCTGATCCCTCAATCTCTCAGCAAAATCTGCATGTGTCTTAGAAACTTACCGGATAGCCTGGCCCTAAGGGAATGCCTAACAAGAACCAGACGATAAAAAGCAAAATCCAGACAACGGCAATAACCAGTGTATAAGGCAGCATCAGGGCGATGACGGTGCCGATGCCCGCATCCTTTTGGTAACGCTGCACGATGGTGAGGACAAAGGGCAAATAGACCATCAACGGCGTAATGATGTTGGTGGGGGAATCACCGAGGCGGTAAGCGGCCAACACCGTTTGCGGGGCCACGCCCAGGCGCAAAAAGACGGGTATAAAAATGGGGGCAAAAATAGCCCATTTGGGTACCACGTTGGGGATGATAAAGTTGAGCAGCATAATCACCAGAATAAAGCCGATGAGCAAGGGCAGCGCGCCAATGTTGGCCTGCTCCAGCCCTTCGGCCATCCAGATAGCCACCACCTGGGGCATATTGGTGTAGTTAAAGAAGGCAATGAACTGGCTGATCATCAACAGCATGAAGAGGAGACCGGCCAGGCCGGCAAATGTTTTGGTGACGCCCTTGATGACATCGGCGCTGCTGGTGATCGTTTTAGCGCCTATACCATAACCCAGACCGGCAAAGAGGAAGAAGAGGGTGATGATGAAGATGAGGCTGGTCATAAAGGGTGTATTGCCGATAATGGCCCCTGTAACCGGGTCACGCAGCGGCGCCCAGGAAGGGATGGTTAGCAGCAGGATGAGGGCCAGGAAACCCAGGAAGGCATACAAGGCATACCGTAAACCACGCACTTCGGCCGCTTCTGTTTTGGCATCGGGGGTGACTATTTCGGGCGCACCTTCCGCCGCCTGATACACGCCCAATCGCGGCTCTATGATTTTGGTGGTGACAACGGCCGCAGCCACACTCAAAACGATAGTAGAGATGGTGCCGAAGTAAAAGTTAGCCACAATCGTAATTGGTTCACCACCTGCCGCGAGAATGGCTTCGTTGGTGATTTCGGTCAGCATGGCGTCTACAGGGGCGATGAGGATGTTGACGGCGAAGATGGCACTGACCCCGCCAAAAGCCGCAGCCACACCGGCCAGGGGATGCCGCCCCAGGCTCTTAAAAGCAATGGCGCCCAGGGGAATCAAGATCAAATAACCGGCGTCAGTGGCCACGCTGGAAAGGACGCCGACGAAGATGAGGATAAAGGTGATAAGCTGGGCTGGCGTCACTTTGACAATTCGGCGGATCAAAGCGCCCATCATGCCCGCTTCTTCGGCTACACCCACGCCCACCATAGCCACCAGAATGACGGCGACCACGCTAAAACCGGCAAAGTTGGCCACAAAGGAAGTGAAAATGAAGCGGATGCCTTCTACCGACAAGAGGCTGCGGATGGCAATAGTTTCTTCTTTGATTTCAAATGCCTGGCCGTAGGGGTCGGTGGTATAGGTTAGCGCCGGCTCCACCGAATCCAGAAGATAAATATCAGTCGGCTGCTCCACGATGGGTACGGCAATCTCTTCGGTGACGCTCACGTCTAGCAGATAGAGGATGTGGGACAGTACCATCACGCCGATGATCAGGTACAGAAACATCAGCACCGGATGGGGGACTTTGTTGCCCACCCGCTCAATACCGTCCAGTAATTTCTGACTGAATGATTTTTTCTCAGCCTGGACTTTAGATGCCTGCTTCTTACTCATTTTCCCTCCTGATGTGCGGCGCAGGTTGGTAACCTGCGTTACGTTTTTTTACGGCCGTAACGCTGCTAGCTCTTCCATATACACAATTGCCGTCTCAATGCCGCGATGGAACATTTCAATGCTGAACCGCTCGTTCGGTGAATGCAGGCCATCGTCATCCAGCCCGTAGCCCATCAATACCACCGGAATACCCATCAGGTCAGCAATTTCGGCCACGACGGGAATGCTGCCGCCGCCGCGCGTGAAGAGCGGTGTGGCCCCCCAACCCTTCTCGTAAGCGTGGGCCGCTGCCTGCATTTCGGGAATGTCAAAAGGAAAGAGAGCGGCTTTGCCGGTGGTGATCAGCCGCACTTCCACACGCACGGTGGGCGGGGCGATGGCTTCAATGTAGCTTTTGATCTGCTCGAAAATTTTGTGTGGGTCCTGGTTGCCGACCAGCCGGGAACTGAGCTTGGCGCCCGCTTTGGCGGGCACAATCGTTTTAGGGCCGGGCCCACTCCACCCGCTCCACAAGCCGTTGATGTCCAGCGTGGGGCGGGCGGAGATACGTTCGCGGATGGTATAGTTGGCGTCGCCCCAGATAGCGGGTACGCCGGTAGATTGTTTGTACTGTTCCTCTGACAGGTCGGTTTTGGCGATCATCGCCCGTTCGGCCGGCGTCAGCGGCGCCACGTCATCATAAAAACCGGGC
>CAADGU010000218.1 GCA_900696625.1 uncultured Chloroflexota bacterium
TCCGCCAGCCCGGTTTGCACCGCATCTACCAGATAATTGAAGCGCTGCCAGTACAACGGCTGAATGGTAATACCATAGGAATTGTTCTGGTTAAAATCGGCAATAATGTCACCCAAGATGCGCCCGGCATACCCATCGTAATTGTGCCAGAACACGGCCGTCACCCCGGTAGGGTCGAGCGCATCCAAACGGCCGTACACGGCCAGGTCCGGCGTGGCAGTGGGCGTGGGGCTGGGGGTGTGGGTGGCGGTAGGGGTAGGGGATGGCGTCGTAGTAGCGGTTTGGGTGGCCGTCTGTGTGGGTGTGGCCGTGTGGGTGGCGGTGGGGGGCACGGCCGTCGCCGTGGGCGTAACCGGTGTTGCCGTGGACACGGCCGTGATTTGCGCCAGAGCAGTGGTAACGGTAGGCACTACCGTATCCACCGGACGGCAGGCAGCCAAACCGCACACACTAACAATCAACATCAGCCAGAATAAACCAGATTGGAACCTCTGCTTTGCCATTTGACCCTCCCAAATTGGAATCACCACACAGGATTGGCGAATTATACCGCAAAAAATCGTAACAACATGGGGTTCAGGTTTTCGTAACGATACAACCCCTCGTTCCACGCTCTGCGTGGAATGACCGGTAGGGCGCTCTGCGCCGAGAGGGACGCGGAGCGTCCCAACAGGCATTCCCACGCAGAGCATGGGAACGAGAAAAAAATCCGCGACAATCCGCTAAATCTGTCTAATCCGAGGCTCTATTTCTACTGCTGGCTCCAAAAGGCCATGCTGCCCTCGGCCAGGAAGCGTTTGCCGCCGCCGTGAATGGGCACCACGTAAATGGCGCTACGGCCGTCTTCCAGCATGGGCAGCACCAACGCATCACCCGCCGGCGACCAGAGGCGGTGGCTGAGGGCGTATTGGTCAAAAAAGGGGAGCAGCTGGGTGAGGAAGGTGCGGGTGGGGGTAAAGGTGAGCAGTTGCCGCCCCTCGCCGCTGGCTGCGTCAAAGATGACCAGGTTGAGCGTGGGCAGCCGGTTTTGCCCGGCCATCCTGGCGCTGATTTTGCCCGGCAGGGCCGCGTTAATATCCCCGCCGGGCAGATTGGGCAAAAAGGCAGCCAGATAACGGCCGTCTGGCGACCAGAAAAAAGCGGCCACATCATTCCGGCTGAGCAGGCGAATTTCCCCGGTGGCGGTATGCATCAGCCGCAGTGGGCCGACGAACTCCGTTTCGCCGGGTGTGTCCGGGCTGATGTAGGCCAGCCAGGTGGCGTCGGGGCTGAGGCCGAGGATGCTGCGCCCTTCGTGGAGCTGCGTTTGGCTATCCCCGTCCTGAAGATTGTTGACCACCACGCGACTGCTAAGAGCAGCTAACTCTTCGGCATAGGCCAGCAAACGGCCGTCGCCGGAAATGCCCGGCGCTTGAAAATAACCCGGCGCAGCAATCTGGTCGCCGTCCTTATCCCCGGCGGCATCAAGCAGTTCCAGGCGGGATCCCGGCCCGGCAAAACCGCTGTGAATGAGAAGCTGCTGGCTGTCGGCCGTCCACTGCCAATAGAGTGGGCCGCCGGTGGTGCGTTTGCGGCTTTCAGCCGCACCATCGGCCGCCGCCAGATAGAGCGCCATGCCCTGCGCGTCGCTGGCCAGGAAGCTGACCGTCTGCCCGTCCGGCGACCAATAGAGGTAAAAGGGGGCCTCACGGCGGCTGAGGTAAAGCGACAACAGTCCCGCGCGCTCCATATCTGTCACCACATACACCGCGCCGCCCAGATTATTGCTACCAATGGCGGCAATCTGACGGCCGTCCGGCGACCAGGCCGGGAATTGGAAAAAGGTGCTGCCCTCCGTCAGGCGGCGGGAACTGCTGCCATCAGGGGCGATGGTCACAATTTGCCCGTCGTTGTCAATGAAAGCGATGCGGTTGATGAGCGCCGGGTTGACGGTGGGGGTAGGCAGGGAGGGGGCAGCGCTGAACGCCGGCGAGGTGGCTGTGACCGTCAATTCCTCTAGCCCGACAATGGGGGCGGCGGTGCGGGTGGGCCGCGGCACGGCCGTCGGCGGACGGCCGCTCTCCGAACCAGAATTCACCAGCCAATACAGACCCGACAAGGAACTCGCCAACAGCGACAGGATTAGCACAATGGCAATAGCCAGCCAGCAGCCGGAGGGGCGGCGCACCTCCGTATCCGCCCACACCACCGTTTCCGGCTCCGGTTCAAAATAATAAGGTTCGGGTTCATCATCGAAATGGTCGTCTTGATCGTACATATCGGTCATTTTACTCCAATCATGCTAAAATCGGGCGCGCAAAGGACGGATAGTTTATGGACAATTCACAATCAATTCCCCTGGAAACAACGACCCCTGAATTACCCCGCTGGCTGCGCGCCACCGGGTTTATCCTGGGCGTCTCCTACCCGGTATTGGCGATCTCCACCTTTTTCCGGGCGGCGTACCAGCTTTTTTTGAAGGAAGACGTCACGAATTATGTGGGGCCGGCGCTCACGGCCGTTGCCGCCGCCTGTTATCTCACCGCCACCATTGGCTTTTTTGTGCGCCAACGGTGGGCCTGGAAACTGTCGGTGGGCGTACTCACCTTTGAAACAACCATGACCTTCCTTGTGGGCATACTCAGCATCCTCTACCCGGAGGTGATTGGCGGCACGGTCTGGCGCTATTTTGGCGTAGATTACGGTTTCTTCCCCCTCTTCCAACCGCTGCTGGGGCTGGCCTGGCTGCTACACCCCGCCACCCGCGCGGCGTATGGGATTTCGGGGAAGGGGTGAATGGTCACTCGTCACTTGTCACTCGTCACTCGTCTATAATCATGGACGAGTGACGAGTGACAAGTGACGCTTGCTCCCCCATGAATTGGCGACGACTCATCGAATGGGGGCTGCTGTTTTTGCTGTTGGTGGCGGCGATATGGGCGGCTACACAAAGCCGTGACGCGCCGCTGGTCATTTTGCTGGCGGTGCTGACCGTCATTGCCCTGCAATTCAGCCTGCCGCCGGCCCTGAGCAGCGTGGGGCTGCTGCCGGTGGTGATGGTGAGCGGGTATCTGGTGGTGGGGGTGGGCACGGCCGTGCCCCTCTTTGTCGCCGGGTTTGTGATCGCCGAACTCAGCCGCCCGCTGTGGCGGCCCCTGTGGGAACTGACGCCAACGGCCGGGCCAGAAACTCCCACCCTTCACCAGCGATTCATCGCCTTTGTCATCCATCTCCTGGCGCTGTGGGGCGGTGTCTGGCTCTATACACAGCATGGCGGCAGCGCCCCACTCAGCCAGAATACGGCCAATGCCTTTCCCCTTTTCCTGAATTTGATGGCCGGTTTTGGCCTGGTTTATGGCAGCGGGCTGCTGCTGTGGTGGCTGGCGCAGCGCCAATCGCCCGGCGCTTTTTTCCGGGATAATGGGCTGTTGGTAATGGCCGCCGGTTTTCTGGCGCTGCCGTTTGCTCTGTTGGGGGGGATTGTCTATGCGTTGGGCGGGCTGCCACCGTTTGTGGTTTTTTGCCTGGGCGCGGCGGTGTTTGCCGTGCTGCTCTGGCTTTCCTGGCAGCGGCGTTATTCGCTGGCGCAGCAGGTGGCCCAATTTGCCATTCTAAACCGCAGCGAACATTCCCTGCGGGAGACGTTGGAATTACCCGAAGTGCTGCGCCGCACCGGGGCGTTGGTAACGGAACTGGTCAGCGCCGACAGGCTGGCGCTCTTTTTGCAGGATCAGGGGGGTTGGTCGGGCGGCGATCCGTCTGCCGGCGAACTATTACCGGCGGCGCTGGATGATTTGACCGGTTGGGTGGCGGCGCACGGCCGTGCCCTGCACCTGGTTCCCGCCAATTTCCATTTTGCCGCCCGGCATCACCTGGCGCTGCCCCAGCCACCGCCTGCCGTCTGGTTGGGGCTGCCGCTACTGTTAGACGGGGCCGTGCTGGGGGTAATGGTGTTGCAGCGGGGGGGGAAGGCACGGCCGTATAACCGCTGGCAATTGGAATTGTTACACGCCGTGGCCGCCCAGGTGAGCGTGGCCGTGCGGAATGCCCGGCTGCACGGCGAAATTGTGCGCCTGTATACGCTCACCGACGAGGCGCTGGCGCAGCGGGTGCAGCAGCTTCAGGCCTTGCTCAACGCACTGACGGAAGCGGTGGTGATGGTGGACCGGCAGGGGCGGGTGATGCTGGCAAATCCAATGACGGCCGTGCTGCTGGATAACAGACTGACTGCCGATGCGCCCGTGGATAGGGCCGCCGCGCCCTGGCTGGGGTTTGCCGAGGGAGAACTGGCCGCCCGTTTGCAGGAATTGGCAACGGGAACGATGCGGGGGGAGTACGGCCACTTCGTCGGCGCTCAGTACAGGCGTACCCATTTCACACCGCCCACTACCCCCCGCCGGGTGCTGGAACGCCAGGAAGCGCCTGTTTTTGATCGGGATGAGCAACTCATCGGCTGGCTGCTGCTCTTCCGCGATGTGACCGAGGCGCAAGAACTGGCCGAACGGCGTGAAGACCTGACGCGCATGATTGTGCATGATTTACGCAATCCGCTGACGACGATGGCCACCACGCTGCAACTGGCGCAAGAACGATTGGCCGGCGTGGCTGATGATGACACGCGCCCGCTGCTGCAAAATGCCTACGGCAGCAGCCAGGATTTGCTGGATATGGTGGATTCGCTGATGGATATGCACCGACTGGAAGCGGGTAGCTCGATTGTGGACCCGGACGCCATGCGGCTGCCGCCGCTGGTAGACGCGGTGGCGGCGCGCCTGCAACCACTGTTGGCGCATAAGGGGATCAAGCTGACGATCACATCCCCACCCGACCTGCCCCCCGTCTGGGCTGACGCGGAACTGGTGCGGCGGGTGCTGTTGAATTTGCTGGACAATGCGCTCAAATTTACACCGGCCAACGGCCGTATCACCATCACCATGCAGCCGGAACCGGCACAGCCGGGCCATGAGCCGGGCCTGCGCTGCATCATCCAGGACAGCGGGCCCGGCATCCCGCCCGCCTTCCGCGAGCAGGCGTTTGACCGCTACACACGCACCAATCCGGGCGGCGCGCCGGTACGCGGGGCGGGGCTGGGGCTGACGTTTTGTAAGATGGTGGTAGAGGCGCAGCACGGCCGTATCTGGGTGGAGGATGCACCCGGCGGCGACAGCCAGTTTGTGTTTACGTTGCCGGGTATTCCAGAGTGGGAAGAGCAGGTGAAGGCGGCGCGGACGCCGGGGTGACAAGGTGAGGGGGTGAACTTTTATCAAAGATTTCGTTATGACTACAGCGGATAAAGGATTGAACGGATTCTCTTCTGGAAATTTATCCGCTTCTTCCTCTATCCGTTGTAGTCTTGAAGGGGTGACGAAAACTTCGTGACACGACCTAAGGCTTGATAATCACCGGGAGGAAGATGCGCCAGCCGGGGGTGGGTGGTGGGGCATCGTCGTCCAGGATTGTTCCCACGGCCGTATCATTCCCCAACTCCGCATTAAGCGGATTACTCAAAACCAGGTCAAAGTAGCGGTCGCCGTCGTTCAGATCATTGTCAAGCAGTGGTACGGTGAGTACGGCCGTGACCTGCCCGGCGGGTATGGTGAGTGTGCCAGAGATGGGTTGGTAGTCCACGCCGGCAACGGCCGTGTCGTCCATCGTTGCATAATCCACCAGCACATCCTGTTCACTGGTGATGTTGAGAGTGACGGTGAAGGTGAGGAAGGGGGCGGATTCGACGGCCGTGCTGTCCGAAATGGAGATGGTCGGCGTAATCGGCGGTTCTATGGGTGGGTCGTCATCGTCCAGGATGAGACCGATGGCCGTATCGTTCCCCAACTCTCCATTAACCGGATTGCTCA
>CAADGU010000219.1 GCA_900696625.1 uncultured Chloroflexota bacterium
GCTTTTCCGCCACCGCCTCGGCCCCTTCCCCATCGGTAATAACACTGACTTCTAACCAGTACATAAAGAGAGATTAGGAGATTGGGAGATTGAGAAATTAAGTAAGTCTCCTAATCTCTCAATCTCCTAATCTCATTCTTAAACGCCAAAAATATCCCCAAACGCTTCTTTCAGGTGGTCTAAAACACCCTTTTCCGTTTTAGGGATGACCTCTTTGCCCAGCGATTTGGACAACTCTTTGAACAAGCGCTGCTGTTCTTTGTTCAATTTCTTGGGGATAGCTACCTGGATAATGACGTGCATATCACCGCGCCCCATGGCCCGGCTACGGCCGCTGCGATCCAGTCGGGGCACACCCTTACCGCGCAGCCTAAACACCTTACCCGGCTGTGTGCCTGCCGGAATCTCCAGCGTATCTTCCCCGTCCAGGGTTGGTACCATGACTTCATCACCTAAGGCTGCTTGCGCCACATTGATATGCAAATCCATAAACACATCGTCCCCACGCCGTTGGAAAAACTCATGCGGTTCCACATGGATAACTACATACAAGTTGCCTGGCGGCCCGCCGGCCACACCTGGCCCGCCTTCATTGCTCAGCCTGATTTGGGTATCGTTGTCCACCCCGGCGGGAACCTTAACCTTGAGGGTGCGTGTTTGTACCACCTGCTTTTGACCGCGACACATGGTGCAGGGTGTAGGAATGAGTTCACCCGTGCCCTGGCAGGTGGGGCAGGTAGTTACATTGACAAACTGCCCCAGGATAGATTGCTGCACCCGCCGCACTTCACCGCTGCCGTTGCAGGTGGTACAGGCAATGGGGCTGGTGCCTGGTTCAGCGCCGCCGCCATGACAATGGGGGCAAATTTCCGGGCGGCGTACTTCAATATCTTTTTCCGCGCCAAATACGGCTTCCTCAAACGAGATGCGCAGATCATAGCGCAAATCCGCGCCCCGACCCGGCCCCCGCCGCCGCCGCCGTCCACCACCCACATTCGTGCCAAACAACTCCTCAAAAATATCGGCAAAACCGGTAAAACCCTCAAAGCCGGAGAAGCCCGGCCCGGCGCCGTTATCTACACCGGCATGACCATAACGATCATAAGCCGCCCGTGTCTGTTCATCCGACAGCACTTCATAGGCCCGCTGTACTTCTTTGAACCGTTCTTCGGCGTCCGGCTCTTTATTGACATCGGGATGATATTGGCGGGCTTTGCTGCGGTACGCCTTTTTGATTTCGTCTTTATTGGCGGCGCGTTCTACGCCCAAAACGTCGTAAAAATCTCGTTGAGTGGCCATGCTGTCTTAATGGAGATTGGAGATTGAGAGATTGGAGATTGCCCAATCTCTAATCTCCTAATCTCCAATCTCTTGCCTTTTAAGAATCGCTAAATTCACCTTCAATCACATCTTCGTCCCGTCCAGGCGCGCTGTCTGGGCCGGGTTGAGTGCTATCGGAAGTGGGGCCGCTTGCCTGCTGGTACATGGCGGCGCCGGCTTCGTTCATGACGGCCAACAGTTGATCGGCCGTTTCATTCATGGCGGCGGCGTCATTACCTGCCAGCGCCGAACGGACGGCATCAATGCGATCTTGAATGGCTGCTTTGTTGGCTTCCGGTATTTTGTCACCGTTTTCGCTCAGGAATTTTTCGGCGCTGTAAGCGGTGGAATCGGCCTTGTTGTGCGCTTCCACCATCTCTTTACGGCGCGAATCTTCGGAGGCGTGTTGCTCGGCGTCTTTCACCATACGTTCAATTTCGGTGTCGTTGAGGCCACTAGAGGGGATGATTTGCATAGCCTGTTTGCGCCCGGTGGCCTTGTCGGCGGCGCTGACGTTGAGGATACCGTCAGCGTTGATGTCGAATGTGACCTCAATTTGGGGCACGCCACGCGGTGCGGGCGGCAGCCCATCCAGAATGAAGCGCCCCAGGCTCTTGTTGTCGGCGGACATCGGCCGTTCGCCCTGAGTGACGTGAATTTCTACCTGCGTCTGCCCGTCGGCGGCGGTGGAGAATATCTGGCTTTTCTTGGTGGGGATGGTGGTGTTCCGTTCGATCAGGGGTGTGGCCACGCCGCCCAACGTTTCAATGCTCAGGGTGAGCGGCGTTACGTCCAGCAGCAGCACATCCTTGACCTCGCCGCCCAGGACGCCGGCCTGAATGGCCGCGCCAATACCCACGACTTCATCCGGGTTAACCCCTTTGTGCGGTTCACGGCCGAAGTAGCTTTTCACGGCTTCTTGGATGGCGGGCATACGGGTCATGCCGCCTACCAATACCACCTGCGTAATCTCGTTGAGAGAAAGCCCGGCGTCTTTGAGGGCCTGACGACACGGTTCAATGGAGCGTTTGATCAAGTCTTCGGAAAGCTGCTCAAATTTGGCGCGGGTGAGGGTGAGGTTGAGGTGTTTGGGGCCGTTGGCGTCGGCGGTGATGTAGGGCAGGTTTAACTCTGTTTGCATGGTGGTGGAGAGTTCGATTTTGGCTTTTTCGGCCGCTTCGCGTAGCCGTTGTAAGGATTGCCGGTCATTGCGCAGGTCAATGCCCTCTTCCATTTTGAATTGTTCAGCGGCCCAGTCAATAATTTTCTGGTCGAAGTCGTCGCCGCCCAGGAAGGTGTCACCGTTGGTGGATTTGACCTCAAAGACACCGTTGTCCATTTCCAGGATGGAGATGTCGAACGTGCCGCCACCCAGGTCGTAGACGGCGATGATCTCTTCTTTGTCGCTGCCCAGGCCGTAGGCCAGGGAGGAGGCGGTGGGTTCGTTGACGATGCGCAGCACTTCCAAGCCGGCGATTTTACCGGCGTCTTTGGTGGCCTGGCGCTGGCTGTCATTGAAGTAGGCGGGCACGGTGATGACGGCCTGGGTGACGGGCTGGCCCAGGTAGGCTTCGGCGTCGGTCTTGATCTTTTGCAGGATCATGGCGGAGACTTCTGGGGGAGAGTATTCCCGCTCGCTCATCACCACGCGGATGTCACCGTTGGGCGCTTTGCGGACTTCGTAGGGCACGTATTTGCGCGCTTTTTCTACGGCGGGGTCGTCGTATTTGCGGCCCATGAAGCGTTTGACGGAGAAGATGGTGTTGTGGGGGTTGATGACGGCCTGGCGTTTGGCGACCTGGCCGACCAGCCGTTCGCCGGTTTTGGGGTTGATGGCGACGATGGAGGGAAAGAGCCGCCCGCCTTCGGCGCTGGGGATGACGGTGGCTTCGCCGCCTTCCATGACGGCGGCGACGGAGTTTGTGGTACCGAGATCAATTCCTATTATTTTTGCCATGATTTCCTCGTTTGATATTGGGCGACCACAAGGGTCGCCCGTACAGGTTGGTTTTATTCAGCAACGGCTACGAGCGACGGCCGTAACACCCGGTCGCCTATTTTGTAGCCTTTTTGCAGTTCACGGCAGATGTCGCCGCTTTTGTATTCGTTTGCGGGTTCCTGGGTAATGGCCTCGTGCCAATTGGGGTCAAATGGTTGGCCGATGGCCTCAATGGGGGTGACATTGAAGTTTTCCAGGATGGTAAACAGTTTGCGTTGCACCAGGTCTATACCTTCCAGCCAGGTGTTGTCGCGGATGTTGTCGGGCACGTTATTCAGGGCGCGTTCAAAATCGTCCAGCACCGGCAGCAGTTTTTTGATCACGTCGCCCGCTGCCATGTTGTAGAGTTCGATACGCTCTTTTTCCATGCGCTTGCGGGCATTGGCAAATTCGGCCTGGCTGCGCAACCAGCGATCTTTGTAATCGGTGGCTGCGGCCTGGGCGGCGGCGAGTTGGTCTTCGAGGGTGGGGGTGGCAACGGCCGTTTCGGCAACGGCCGTTGCCCCCTCTTCCGTTGTTTCCTGATTTTCGGCAACGGCCGTGCCGTTCAAGACGGCTTCGGGCGCTTCTTCGGCGATGATCTCATTCCCTGCCTGCATATAATCTGTTACCTCGTTTCTGAAATGTTTAGGAGATTGGAGATTGGAGAGTGGAGATTCAATCCTCAATCTCCACTCTCTAATCTCTAATCTCTGTCAAATTTCCCGCCACTTCTTACACGATAGGTTCGGGGTTGTCTTCCACATAATATTCGTAGACAAACCCGCTCATCAGATTGGCTACATAGCGGACGGCGGCGACGTTACGGCCGTAAGGCATTCGCGTAGGGCCAATGACGGCCACCGTGCCGCTGAAAGCATCGGCGACGCCGTAGCGGGATAGGATGATGGAGCAGTCTTTTAACTCTTCCCAACGTCCCTCGCCGCCGATGACTACCTGAACGCCCGGCTCTTCCGTTTGCGTTTCGGAGAGCATTGAGGCCAGCAGCGTGCGTTCTTCCAAAAAGCGAACTGCCTGCCGGGTGCGGGCATCTTCAACAATGTTGATCAGCCCATCCCGGTAAATATCGCTAATGGGACGGCTGTCCGTGCGCTCCAGGATTTCCAGGATCAGGACGGTAATGTCGTGTTCCAGTGTATCCAGATGGCTCATCCGGCTGCGCACGTCTTCATAGGTGGCATTTGTCAGAAGTGTGTTCAGGCGGTCGGCCGTGGCGCTCAATTGAGTCTGCGTCAGCGGTTCGGCCAACGTTAACATTTGCTGTTTTACTTCGCCGCCATATAAAACCACGATCATCAGCACCAGCCGGCCCTGGGTGGCGATGAGTTGGATGTGTTTGAAGCGGTTGGTAGACGGCCGTGGCGCGGTGACAAAACTGGCGCCCAATGATGTCCGTGCCAGAATGGCCGCTGCCAGCCGCATCCACTGGTCCAGGTCCAGCCGCGCCTGATGAAACTGGTGGCGGATCATTTGTTGTTCATCCACCGGCAGATGAAAATCCCCCAACAGCTTTTGCACAAAGTAGCGGAAACCTTGCTCGGTGGGTACGCGCCCGGCGGAGGTGTGCCACTGCATCAGGTAGCCCAATTCTGTCAGGGCCGCAAAGTCATTGCGCACGGTGGCGGAACTGACGTTCAGGTCGAATTGTTCGACCAACGTTTTAGAACCGGTGGGTAAGCCGGTTTCGATGTAGTGGCGGACTACCAGTTCTAATAACTTTTCCTGTCGTTCTGTCAGGTCGTATAACATGGGTTTTCAGAGGTTCAACTTTTCTAAAAAGTTGAACTTCTTTTCGACTTCTTTCATAAAATTAGCACTCGTGATATGCGAGTGCTAATACAGCCTATCCGTTATCATAACATGGCAAAAATTGAGCGTCAAATAAGAACAGCGTAAGATGGGAGGATGATGCGTGAAGCGTGATGCGTGACCGGCAATCCGTCACGCATCACGCTTCACGCTATTTTGGTTTGGGGGAGGGCACGGCCGTTGCCGGTTCTTTTTCACCATTGGGAGGGATGAGGGTTTCAGACGGCCGTACCGGGGTAGTATACTGATGGGTGTTTTTTCTCTCCAAAATTTGCCATACGGTGCGCAGGAGGATTTTGATGTCTAGCAAAATTGACCAGTTGGCCGAATACCACAGATCATACTTGGTGCGTTCTTCAATGGACGTGTCGCCACGTAACCCATTGACCTGCGCCCAACCGGTCATGCCCCCTTTTTCTTGATGGCGTTCCATGTAGCGCGGCACAGTGCGCCGGAAATGTTCCACATAGTGTGCCTGCTCCGGGCGCGGCCCCACCAGGCTCATTTCTCCGATAAACACATTGATTAACTGCGGCAGTTCATCCACATCCACCTGGCGCAAAAAACGGCCCAGACGGGTTTGACGGGGATCGTTGTTCAGCGTCCAGCCAGGCCCATGTTTTTCAGCGTCGGAACGCATGGAGCGGAATTTTAACATGCGAAACGGTTTGCCATCCAGCCCCATTCGCTCCTGCACAAAAAAGACCGGGCCAGGTGATTCCAGTTTAATAGCGATGGCGATCATCAGCATGAGCGGAGAGAAAAAGATAAGGCCGGCGATGGCGCCCAGCAAATCCATCATGCGTTTGAAAATGAGCATGTAGCCACGCAAGGCATAGTCACGCACGGACAGCAGCGGCAACCCACCCAGGGCATCAATGCTGGCCTCTGAGGTCATAAACTGGAAGACATCGGGGAAAATTTTGACGGAAATACGGCCCCGTTCACAATAAGAGAGTACGTGGACGGTTTCCCGGTGTCCTTTTTCCGGCATGGCAATGATGACCTCATCAATGTCGTATTGATCAATGAGTATGGGTAAATCTTCGGGACGGCCTAACACGGGGATGCCCTGAATTTGGGTGATCGGTTCGGAGCCATTTACTACTCCGACCAATTCATAACCCAGGTAGGGCGACCATTGGATGCGTTGAATAATGATTTGGGCCATTTCGCCAGAGCCGACAATGAGCAGCCGGTCTCGCCCCAGCCCATACTCGCGTAGTTTGCTGCGCACCATCTGGTGTGCCAGACGGCCGATTAAAAGCAGAACGATGGCCAGGAACCAGGTATAAACGATCATAGCGCGGGGATAATCGCTGATGATTACGTTGCCCTTGAAAATGAAGGTGGAGATGGCGACGGCGATAAGGGTGCCAACGGTCACGGCCGTGACCATTGAATACACTTGATCCACCCTGGAAATGGCGCGGGGGATGTAGTATTGCTTATAGAGGAACAAGGCAATGACGACGGCGCTCACTTCGAGCAGCAGCAGACCGGCATAACTGGCAAGGGGATAGACATGCGTCAACGTATCTGGCCAGGCATAAGAGACGCGCAGTTGATACGCTAACACAAAAGCGGCTGTGACCATCAATATGTCCAGCAAAAAAAGTGATATGGAGTAGATGTTTCTGAGTTTTTGTGTGGTCATTGCCTTCTTTATACATGCCGGTATCAATTAACGATTTTAACAAACCCCTCATCAGGTTCAAAAAAAGATGCTCGCCGCTTTCACGCCTTTTAGCCACTTCTTACCCTACGTCAACCGCAAACTAATGAACTGACATATAATCATATCCGTGAATTCATCCTATTCATAGGAAAATCAAGAAAAAAAGGCAGCACATGAACGAGTCACGCAGGCGCATTTTTTTTACAGTTTTTATCTTTACCTGTTTGGGTTTTATGGGGGGGTATGTATTGGCGCAATCACCATTAGCGCCTTATCGTATGGCAGGGCCGCCGCTTTCAGGTGAAGCGCAGGTTGTTTTTGAGCCGTTCTGGGAAGTGTGGGAACTGGTGCAAACCCGCTATTATGAACAGCCGGTGGACAACGAGGCATTGGTAGAAGGGGCCATCGGAGGTATGCTGGCGGCTTTGGAAGATGAACACACTCGTTATTTGTCGCCGGCCGACCAGGAGGCGGCGGAGCGTAGTTTTTCCGGCGAGTATCAGGGCATTGGGGCGGAGGTGGAGGCCAGAGACGGCCGTATCACCATTGTCTCGCCCTTTGATGGCTCCCCGGCCCAGGTGGCCGGCCTACGGCCAGGCGACATTATCGTAGCGGCGGATGGCGTCATTTTGGATGGGATGGATGTGAGTGAGGCCGCGTCGTTGGTGCGGGGGCCGGCGGGCACGGCCGTGCTGCTGCAAATTGAGCGCGATGGCGAAACGTTTGACATCGAAATTATCCGTGATACCGTCAAGTTGGTTAGCGCCACCGGGCGAATGCTGCCGGAGAACATCGCTTATGTGCGCCTGAGCCGTTTTGGTGACATGACCGGTGACGAATTGAACGCGCTTTTGCCGGGTCTGATGACCCAAAACCCCGCCGGCCTGATTCTGGATTTGCGACGCAATCCGGGCGGTGCGCTGGATACCACCGTTAAAATTGCCGACGAATTTCTGGCTGAGGGCACGGTATTGGTGGAGCGGTTTGGTGACGGCCGTGAGCGTGTCTTTTCCTCAAAGGATGGCAACCTGGCGGAAACAGTCCCCCTGGTGGTGTTGATTGATGAAGGCAGCGCCAGCGCCTCAGAAGTATTGGCCGGAGCCATCCAGGATACCGGGCGCGGTACCCTCATCGGCCAGACCACTTTTGGCAAAGGCACGGTGCAAACCTGGCATACCCTGTCTAACAGTGGGGGGGTGCGCATCACCATTGCTCAATGGCTGACCCCTGGCGAAACATCCATTCACAAACTGGGCTTAACCCCTGACTACTTTATTCCGATGCCCGAAGATGCCATCCTGACCGACGATGGCGATACGCAGTTGCAGGCTGCCATTGATTTCCTTACCGGCCAAACGATCATCAGCGTTCCCCCGGAAGATGCAGGGGTGGGAGAAGTGGGAAGTGAGCAGTAGGCGGTGAGCAGTGAGCGTTAAACGGTGAATGGCAAGCAGTTGGCCCGGATGAGCGCACGATCATCCGGGCTTTTTTTGTCATGGCGAATTCGTCCCCTGATGGCAATTCGGGTATAGTTCGGGATCGTGGCTTAGAACTTATGGAACCGACTGAATACCAGACCATATACCAGGTGGAAGACCGCCACTGGTGGTATGTGGGGATGCAGCGAATCACGACGACCCAGATTGCCGCACTTTTCCCGGGGCGGCATGATCTGTCTATCCTGGATGCCGGTTGTGGCACAGGGGCGGTGATGAAATATCTGTCACCGTTTGGCGGCGTGACCGGCTTTGACCTGATGCCCCACGCTCTGAACTTTTGCCAGGAACGGGGGCTGACGCGGCTGGCACAGGCCAGCGTCACCCGTGTGCCCTTTGCCCCTGATCAGTTTGATTTGGTGACATCGTTTGACGTGTTGTGTCATCGTTCTATTGGCGATTACCGGGAGGCGCTGCGCGAGTTTCATCGGGTGCTAAAACCGGGTGGTTACCTGTTTTTGCGCCTGCCCGCCTACAACTGGCTGCGCGGACATCACGATGAAGTGGTCTATACAGTGCATCGTTTTAGCCGGGCAGAAACTAAAGAAGCGCTCTATGAGACGGGGTTCACGGCCGTGAAACTCTCCTATGCCAATATGCTGCTCTTCCCTCTGGCGCTGGGCAAACGCCTGGCCGAACGGTTCGTGCCGGAAAATGGCAGCGCCTCCGACGTGCGCCCCAATCCCCCCTGGCAAGACAATCTCTTTGCCCGCTTTTTGTATGCGGAAGCCGGTTGGCTGCGACATGGCGCGCTCCCCTTTGGCTTAACTCTCATGGCAATTGGAAGGAAAGTATGAGTGACACCAGACCGGGCATTACTGCCTTTTTCCCGGCGTATAATGACGCCGGCACCATCCCCAGTATGGTTATCACGGTGCTGCTAACCTTGCGGGAACTGACCGATGATTACGAAGTAGTGGTTATCAACGATGGCAGTAAAGACCACACGGCGCAGGTGTTGGACGAACTGGCCCGCATTTACCCGGATGAAGTGCGCATTGTGCATCATGTCAAAAACCGGGGCTATGGCGGGGCGCTGCGTTCTGGTTTTGCCAATGCCACCAAAGAGTGGATTTTTTACACGGACGGCGACGCTCAATATGACCCCCGCGAACTAAAATTGCTGGCAAACCTGGTCAGTGATCAGGTGGATTTAATCAACGGCTGGAAGATTGAGCGGCATGATCCACTGCATCGCATTGTGATCGGCCGTATCTATCAGTACACCGTCAAGGCGGCCTTTGGGCTAAAGCTGAAAGATGTGGACTGCGACTTCCGCCTGATGCGCCGGGCTATTTTTGAGAAGGTGGAACTGACCCAGGACAGCGGCGTGATTTGTGTGGAGATGATGAAGAAGATTCAAGACGCCGGGTTCCGGCTGACGGAAACACCCGTCCACCATTTTCACCGGGCGTATGGCAAAAGCCAGTTTTTTAACTACCGTCGTCTGGCGCGGGTAGCCCGCGATCTGGCGAAACTGTGGCTGCGGCTGGTCTGGCGCAAGGAGCATTTGCAGGACACGGCCGTCCCCGTCAGTGAGCAGTTGCCAGTAAGCAGTAAGCAGTAAACCGCTCACTGCTCACCGCTCACTGCTTACTGCTTACCGCTCACTGCTTACTGCTTACTGAAATGCCCACCATCATCCCTCCCCTCGAACAATTTGCCGGAAAACATGTGTTGATAACCGGCGGCCTGGGCTTTATTGGCTCTAACCTGGCGCGGCGGTTGGTAGAATTGGGGGCGGAGGTGCTGCTGCTGGATTCGCTCGTCCCCGAATACGGTGGCAACCTGTTCAACATTGCCCCCATCCAAAGCCAGGTGCGGGTCAACATTGCTGACATGCGCGATGAACACGGGCTGCGTTATCTGGTGCAGGGGCAAGATTACATCTTCAATCTGGCCGGGCAGGTGAGCCACACGGACAGTATGGATAACCCCTATACCGACCTGGAAATCAATGCCCGCAGCCAGCTTTCGCTGCTGGAGGCGTGCCGGCATGGCAACCCCCACGTACACGTTATTTTTGCCAGTACACGCCAGTTTTACGGCCGTGCCCAATACCTGCCCGTAGACGAACGCCACCCCATCCAACCCGTAGACGTAAACGGCATCAACAAACTGGCCGGTGAGTGGTATCACATTGTTTACCACCAGGTATATGGTCTCAAAACCGTCTCCCTGCGCCTGACCAATACCTATGGCCCCCACATGCGCATCAAAGATGCCCGGCAGACCTTCCTGGGCTGGTGGCTGCGCCTGCTGGTTGAGGGCAAACCCCTGACCATTTACGGCGATGGTTTACAGGTGCGTGACTTCAATTTCGTGGACGACGCCATAGACGCCCTGCTCCTGGTTGCCCTCAGCGAGGCCGCTATTGGGCAAATTTACAACCTGGGCAGCGACGACCCCATTAACCTGCTCAACCTGGCGCGGCTGATGATCGAGATTAACGGGGTAGGCAGTTACGAACTGCTGCCCTTCCCCGAAGAGCGCAAGCGCATTGACATTGGCGACTTTTACGGCGACTATCGCAAAATTCGCAGCAAACTGGGCTGGCGGCCCAAAACCAGCCTGCGCGAAGGGCTGACCAAAACGATTGCCTTTTACCAGGAGCATTTACACCATTACTTGTAATTGAGTAATTGAGTAATTGGCCCAATTACTCAATTACCCAATTACCCAATTCCCCAATTACCATGTTTTCCCGCTCACTCCCCCTCCTGATCCCCATTCTCTGGCTGGCATTTTGGCTGCGGCTGGTGAATTTGGGTTTCCAGGAATTGCGGGCCGACGAGGGGTACAGTTTCCCATA
>CAADGU010000220.1 GCA_900696625.1 uncultured Chloroflexota bacterium
GCCGGGCAAATCGTGCAGCAGTGGCAACTGCCGTTCATACCAACGGCCGTGCCCGCCCTCACCCTGCCCAACCGCAGCCACATTCGCAGCCAACACCTGCTGCGCCTGCCGGTTGACCTCCCGGATGGCCGTTACCAATGGCGCATAGAAAATGATACCGTTTTAGGCGATCTGACCATCAACGCCCCGGAACGGGTGATGACACAACCAATTGTAGACACGGCCGTGAACGCCCCCTTCCACCAGCCCGGCAGCCTCCCCCTCGCCACCCTCATCGGCTACTCCATCTCCAATCCTTCGGCAAACTCAGGACAGGTTCTCCAATCGCCAATCTCCCTCTATTGGCGCGCCGACGCCATCTTCCCCACCAGCTACCGCGTCTTTGTCCATCTGGTAGACGGCAGCGGGCAAATCATCGCTCAATCCGATGGCGAACCGGCCAACTGGACGCGCCCCACCACCGGCTGGCTGCCCGGTGAATACATCACCGACCGCCACACCCTGACGCTGCCAGCCGAACTACCGCCCGGCAATCTGGCTTTGCGTGTTGGCCTCTACAACCCGCAAACCGGCCAACGCCTGCCAGCCGGCGCCGGTGATTACGTAGAAATCCCGCTGCCATGAACCGTTTTTGAACATCTGCTTAACCGGTTTGTCAAAAGTTCCCCCCTTTGGTAACATCCTCTCTTGCAAATTTTTAAGAAATGGAGTTGGTGCAGCTATGAAAGTGCTGTTAAAGCAAGATGTAGAAAACCTGGGGTATGCCGGTGAAGTGCGTACCGTGAGTGATGGCTTCGGCCGTAACTATCTGATTCCCAAAGGGCTGGCGCTGCTGGCCACGCCGGGGACGATGAAACAGGCCGAAAACTGGCGCATAAAGGCTGAAGCCCACCGCGCCGAGCAGCGCCGGGAATATGAAGCTCTGTCCGCCAAAATTCAGGGAGTTCGCCTGGTCTTCAAAGCGCGTGCTGGCGAAAGTGGCAAGTTATATGGTTCAATTACCACGGCTATGGTCGCCGACCAGTTGAATGAGGTATTAGGTACCGAAATTGATCGCCGCAAGGTAGGCGTGGATCCATTGCGCCAATTGGGCGAACACAAAGTGGTGGTACGCCTGAGCGCCGAGTTTCATCCAGAGTTAACGGCCGTCATCGAAAATGAAATGGAAGAAGAAATGGCGCCTGTTGACGAGACGGCCGTGGCCGTCATGGATGAGCCGGTGGCCGAAACGGACGAAGCCTGAAGGGCAGTGCCAGGCAAGGGGTAAACCCGTTTTGGTTAACCGGAGTCGAAAAGCCCCTTGCCTGGCACTACTTATCCAATACACCTGAAAAACGGAAAGCGGGGTGAGGGTTCGCCCCGCTTTTTAACTGATATGGACGAACTGGGTCATATTTTGCGTGAAGCCCGTGAAACCAAAGGGCTGACGCTGCAAGAAGTCCAGGCGGAAACCCGCATCAGTAGCCGTTACCTGGAAGCGTTGGAAAATGGCGACTACGACCGCCTCCCCACTCCCGTTCATGTGCGCGGCTTTTTGCGCAACTATTCCCGCTTTTTAGGATTAGACCCCCAACCGCTGCTCGACCGCTACGAATACGGTCAGGGTAAACGCCCCAAGAAAAAAACCGAAACCTTCAGCAACCAGCAGCCCATCGCCCCGGCGTTGAAAGAACCGCCGGCCGACCAGCCATTTTTTGAGCCGGTCAACATGGAAGTGGATGCCGGTTTCAGCCGCCGCGCCGGTGGCCCTCGCTCCGAGACCATTTTGCGCCTGGTGATTATTGCGGCCCTCATTGGCCTCATCTATCTGGCCGGGCAGCGTTTTGTGCCCCTGCTCACCGGTAACGGCGATGGCACGGAGCGGCTAACCGAAGACATTCAGGGCGCCGTGCAAAATCTGCTCAACCAGACCACGCCCACTCCCGAAGCGACCGACTTCCCGGAATTAACCCCCGACGAACTGATTAACCCCACCGGGCGTAATGATTTTACCACCGACAGCGGCGGTAGTGTCTCTACCGCACTGCCCACGCCGCTGCCCACGCGCCCCACGCTCCAGCCCATGGAGGCGATTTTACTGGAACTGCTCATCTCCGAGCGCACCTGGATGGAAGTGACCATTGACGGTCAGGTGGTATTTAGCGGCATCGCCCGCCCCACCGATCCCAAGTATGAATGGCAGGCCAATAACGAGGCCAAAGTGCTGACGGGCAATGCCGCCGGCGTCTTCGTCACCATCAATGGCACAGAACTAGGCTTCATGGGCCAGCGCGGCGAGTATAAAGAAGAAGTGTGGACGACGACGCAATAAAAGAAGGTAATTGGGTAATTGGGTAACTGAGTAATTACCCGATTACCTGATTACTCAATTACCCAATTACCCCTCGCCCATGGCCAAAAACAAAAATTTCTATCTTCTCAGCCTCGGTTGTAGCAAAAATACGGTGGATTCGGAAAGTATGGCGGCGCTGCTGCAACGGGCCGGCTTTGGCGGCACGGCCGATCCCGATGACGCTTCCGTTCTCATTGTTAATACCTGCGGGTTTATTGAAAGCGCCCGGCAAGAATCTATTGCCGCCTTGCAAGAATTGGTGGCGCTCAAACAAAAGAACCAGGTGTTGATTGCCGCCGGTTGCATGGCGCAGCGTTACGGCCGTGAAGTGGTCGAATGGGTGCCCGGCATTGATGGGGTCATTGGCACCCGCCGCTGGATGGACATTGTGCCCTTCATCCAGAAACTACGCCGCCAAAAACGGCCGCAGCCCCTTTACCACCTGCCCGACGAAGCGCAAACGGTGGGGTTGGACGAACAAGGGGTGTTGCGCACGGCCGTGCAAGGGGCCAGCGCCTATCTCAAAATTGCCGATGGCTGTAGACGGCCGTGTGCCTTCTGCGCCATCCCCCAAATTAAAGGCACCCACGTCAGCCGACCCCTGGCCTCCATCCTGGCCGAAGCCACCGCCTTGCAAGAAGCCGGTGTGCAAGAACTCATCCTCATCGCCCAGGACAGCACCGATTACGGCCATGACATTGGCCTGAAAAACGGCACCAGCCACCTGCTGCGCCAGATCGCCCAGGCCGCCCCCGACATCCCCTGGCTGCGCCTGATGTACGCCTACCCCGGTTACGTCACCGACGAACTGATTGAAACCATGGCCTCCCTGCCGCAAATGACCCATTACCTGGACATCCCCCTGCAACACGGCCACCGCGAAACGCTCAAACGGATGCGCCGCCCGGCCAACATCGAATGGGTCTACCAGACGGTGGAAAAACTGCGCGCGGCCATGCCGGACATCGCCATCCGCACCACCTTCATCGTCGGCTACCCCGGCGAAACGGATGAGGAGTTTGACGGCCTGAAACAGTTTGTGCGTGACCTACAATTTGACCGCGTAGGTGTGTTTACCTACTCCTACGAAGCCTCTACTCCCTCCGCCACCGTCTCCTGGCAGGTGCCCGAAGAAGTGAAAGAAGCCCGCCGCAACGAACTGATGGAGTTGCAGCAGTCCATCTCCCTGGCGCGTAACCAGGCGCAGGTGGGGCGGGTGCTGCCGGTGCTCATTGAAGGGTATGGTGATGACGTCAGCGTCGGCCGTAC
>CAADGU010000221.1 GCA_900696625.1 uncultured Chloroflexota bacterium
GGTGTAGGCGTCGGTGGTGGTTCGGTCGGCGGTGGTGCTGTCGGCGGTGGCGCGGTGGGCGGGGGCGCGGTGGGTGGGGGCGCGGTCGGCGGTGGCGCGGTGGGTGGGGGCGCGGTCGGCGGTGGCGCGGTGGGTGGGGGCGCAGTGGGTGGGGGCGCGGTCGGCGGGGGCGCGGTTGGTGGCGGTGCAGTGGGTGGTGGTGCTGTCGGCGGGGGCGCGGTGGGTGGGCGCGATGTGGCGGTAGCAGCCGGGCGCGTGGCCGTGTTAGTCGGCGCTGGTGTGGCGGAGGCGACTCTTGCCGTCGTCGTGGCTGTTGCCGTCGCCTCTGCCATTGTTTCTACAACCAATTCCCAACTGTCACTTTCCAACAAGGGGTCGTCCACCCCTTCCGCTTCCAGGCGGATAAACCAATGATAGACGCCAGGCATTTCCAAAATATCACCCAACACAAACTGCAAACGGAACAACGAACCCGAAAATGGCTTTTCTACGGACATGGCCCGCATCTCTTTGCCGTCCGCTTCAAAATAAAGCGTAAACAGTTGGTCAGCCGTCAGCGCCGCTGGCCAACGCCAGGTAAACTGTACTTCATCTGCCAGCGTAAATGTTTCATCGCCCGGCCGTACCAGTTCAATTTCGCCGGTCACGGCCGTCATCGTCGGCTCAACTGTTGCTGTGGGTGTAGGCAACACGGCCGTATCCGTTGGCGTGGGTACGGTATTAGACACCGGCAGTTGCGCGACGGAGGTATCTTGGGCTACGGCCGTTTCCGGCATAGGCGTAACCATTTCCACTGGCGTCGCCTGGGTGCGCAGCCACACCTGCCAGCCGCCAAAAACAAAAACCGGCAGCAAAAGCAACAGCAGCCAGGCATAAGACCAGCGGCGGCGCGGCGGCGCCAGCGTTTCCACTGCCGGTTCACTCGCAACTGTTGCTGGCGGCGGGGGCACAATTTTACTGCCACCCGTTACCAGCTTACCGGTCTCCGGCGGCTGCCAGAGCCAGGCGCCGGACACAGCCTGCTGTCCCGGCGCGCCCGCCAGGTGCAACGCCTGGTCTAAAGCTGCTACCAGTTCTTCGGCCGATTGATACCGCTCCTCTGGCGCTTTACGCATACATTTTTCGACAATGGCGATAACTTCGGTGGCTAAATCTGGCCGGATCAGGTGAAGTGGACGCGCTTCTTCATAAATTTGTTTGTGCAGCACCCCCCACTGTACATCGGCGGTAAACGGGCGCATCCCGGCAAACAGTTCATATAAAATGATACCCAGGGAGTAGAGGTCGGTACGGCCGTCAACCGGTTCCCCCTTCACCTGCTCCGGCGACATATAATGGGGCGTACCCAACAGCACATTCGTTTGTGTCAGCCGCGGATTGCTCTCCACGGCCGCAATTCCCAAATCTGTCAGCAACGGCTTGCCATGGGCATCCAGCAAGATATTGCTCGGCTTTAAGTCCCGATGCACAATGCCCTTGCGGTGCGCCGCCGCCAGGGCATCGGCCACCTGCCGCGCCAGCGCCAGGGCGTAAGGCGTTGTCAATATCTCCTTACGGCGGCCCAAGTCAGCCAGTTTTTCCGCCAGCGTGCCCTCTGGCACAAACTGCATGGCAATATAAGGTTGCCGGTTGCCCGTGGTGCCAATGGCATACACCTGCACCACATTGGGATGGTGTAGTTGGGCCATCGCTTGCGCTTCACGCCGGAAACGCTCCACAAAACCACTATCTTGAGCAAAGTTGGGTAGCAGCACTTTGAGGACGACCTGGCGCTGCAAGTCAGTATCCAGTGCCAGATAAACATCGGCCATCCCCCCCCGCGCCAGGTGCTGCCGTACCTGATACTGCCCGATTTGTTGTCCAACCAGATCACTTGGGTCTGCCACGTTGCTTGTATCCTCGTTTTGCACAGGTACACCAGGGATATGGGGGGATTTTATAAAGGAGTATCAATCGGGAGTGTACCTGATGTCCAAACAGCCATCGTTGTTTAGCAGGATAGCACGTTTAGGACAAAAGTACCAGACCCCAAAAGAGTTGCCATGATGCGGAAATGCTTTGAGGAATCGTCTAAAAATCAGTTCCGGTTTTGAGATTGGAGATTGGTGATTGATTGGAGATTGAATGCTCGACCAATCTCTAATCTCCAATCTCCAATCTCGTATACATTGTTTAATTCGCGTTCCTAACCGGAAACGTTGAAACTGTAGCGGAAGAGGTTGGCCGGATCTGTTTGCGCCTTCACGCGGGATAGCTGGTCATAGCCGCCAGGCACCAGGCCATCGCGGATGCGCTGCTGGGATTCGGCCCCTTCCAGGAAGTTCATATAGACGCCGCCGGTGAGATACGGCCGTAACGCCTCTTTCAACTGCCCGGTGTACGCCACTAATTGGTGATGGGCTTCGGGTGTGGGGGTGACGCCCACCAACGACAGCACCAGTTCCGCGTCGCGGTTGCCGAACACGGCCGTCGCCGGGTCCACCCGCCGAATCGCCCCACCCGCATGGCGCACTTCCGCAAAGATCAGCGGGCTGGGGCCGCCTGTACCCAGACCATACGCTACCACTGCCTCAATAGCCTCATCGCTCAGTTCACGCAGCCACGCCCCGGTGTTAAAAGCGGGCATGGGATCTACCGGATCATTGCTGATGACGGCGGCCTGGCTGAACGGGATGGTCTTAAAATCGTCAATCAGCGGCAGCTGCCAGTCGCGCCAGTGACGCAGCATCGCTTCCCCTGCGGCAATATCACCGGCGTAGCAGCCGCGCACAATGGCAAACGATTGGCCGCGCAAGAAGTCCGGCAGTTCAGGAAAGGGCGGGTAATTCATCACCAACACCGACGAGGTGAGTTCATCGGGGGCATTGGCAATCCAGGCGCGATAATGGCGAAATACCTCCCGCGCCATATGGGCCGGGTAATACAGGTTCCCGGCGTACACCTCTGTCACCGGAAAGAGGCGAATGGTCAGGCTGGTGACGATGCCCAGACTGCCGCCGCCGCCGCGCAGTCCCCAGAACAGGTCGCTGTTTTCCCTGGCCGAGGCTTTACGTAGCTGCCCATCGGCCGTCACCAGTTCAAATTCCAGCACATTGTCGGCGGAGAGGCCATATTTGCGCCCCAACCAGCCCAAGCCACCACCCAGTGTATAGCCTACCACGCCCACCGTTGGCGAGGAGCCGAGCAGTGGCGCCAGCCCGTGTTTCTGGGCGGCAGCCAGCACCGCGCCCCACTTCACGCCCGCTTCCACAGTGGCCGTTTGCGCCGCCGGGTCAACCAGCACGCCGTTTAACTGCCGGGTGAGGATCAGCAGGCAGTCGTCGGCAGGGCGGATGTTGCCGTGGCCGGTTCCCTGGGCAGCGACGCCCAGGTTGTGCTGGCGGGCGAAGGTCACGGCCGTTGCCACATCCTGCGCCGATTCCGCTTCCACAATCACCGCCGGATACTGCACCACCTTGCGGTTCCAGGCCAGCCGCGCCTCGTCATAGCCGCTGTCTTCCGGGGTAATGACCCGGCCCTCAATCTGCGCCTGTAATTCAGACCAGGGTGATTCGATTTGGGTAAATTCCATAAACATGATTGTTCTCCTTAAAAGTTTTAATTCAATAGTTTCAGTGTACGACAACGGCCGTTTGCCAGCCGTTTGGTTGTGCGTTTGAAAATTATGGGCCGGGGGGTATCAGTGTGCCCAGATATTCAACAGCCGGGGCTACACCAAACTCCATCTCCGGGCCGTCCACCACACCGGCAAACTGCCCCACGCCCACGTCCACGCTGGAGCTGACCTTCATACCTACATCGGTCACTCCACCCGCGCCGGTTCTGATGTAAAAGCCTTCGTTAATGCTCAATTCGGCCAATCCTGTGGGCGCGTTAATCTTGCCACCCGCAAAAAATGTCGTCGTTTTATTGCGAAAATCAACCGTCACCTGCCCAAAAATGGTCAACAGGGTAGGGCCAGAAACCTCCACTTCCAACACTTCGCAGTTGGCCTTGATCTGGATCATATTCAGGAATTTGATCGCCATTTTGCCCCGCGTCAATCCAGCCGGGCAGCGTGGGGCGCGTTCATAAGCTGGCTCGCTGGGCTGATTGACGACGTTCTCTTCGGCCCCTTCGCAAATGGCCCAGTTCGCGGCCGTGCGGTTGGCTTGTGACCCAATGACGTGCAAGCGCCAGGCCACGTCCGTCTCCATCGAATCCTCAATCAACAATGACACATACTCATGGTTGAGAACGTCAGACAGATTGGCCGCCGTGCCGGTCATGGCTGCATATTTGGCGCTGGTGTACGCCTCCAGCAAATCCTCAAACTCAAAATACTCCGGCAGCATCTCCGCCAACTGCTGCGTCACGGTGCTGCGGCAAGCGCCAATGAAGGCGTCGGGATCAGGATACAGCTCGTACAGTTCCAAAAATTCTTCATCTTGCTGATCGATCAGTTCAGCCAGGGCTTCTTCTTGAGCGACCACGTCCAGGTAAAGTGCCTGAATGTCCGGCTCGTATTCGGCGCGGTAGGCGGTGATGTAGAGGTCGTTGAAGCGCTGCCAGGTGATTGCTCCCGGCAACGGCCGTTCGCTGCGTGCTTCGATATTGGCGTCAATCAACTGCTGGCGTATGCCGCTGCGCTGAATACTGTCCATCACCAGCGCGTGGTAATGGTTGGCCGCGCTCTGCGCCTGACCCGGCGTGTTCATCACGCCCAATGGCGGCAGGGTAAACAGTTGCCCCGCCGAGCGGTTCAACGTTTGCTCAGGCGGCAGCCGAATCCCTTCAATCTCCTCGCCATCCCGCACTTCGTCCCGCAGTTGGCGGCGCGAACCAGCGCGGTAGAAGTAAGTGGCTTGTTCATCCTTATTCTGGCACAGCAGCGCCTGTGACAAATTCAGCCGCGCCTCGGCCAGTTCGGTGTTGGCTTCGACCAACGGCCGTAACACAGCCTCCGCCGCCGCCCACTGTCCCTGCCGCAGTAACGCATAACCGCGCGTGTTGGCGGCCAATTCCGCCGCCGGAATGCCCATCGGCGTAGCCTGATCATCGGGCAAATTTTGCGCCGCGTTCAGCAGCGCCAACGCCTCGTTGGGCATATCTAATGACACAAACATCCCGGCAGCATTGATCAGGATGATGCGCGACTGCGGTGCGCGTTCATGGGCCAGCAGCAGCCCGGCCAACGCGCCATCGGGCCGATTATCCATCATCGCGGCCATGGCAAACGCCTGGGCGGCGTCGGCCGTAGCCACTTCCGGCGCACTGCGGAAGGCGGTCAGATTGGCCGCGCCCACCTGATGTGTCAGGTAATTCCAGCCATTTTGCAGCGCCTGGGCCAGACTGAGGGTGTGGGGGGTGATGGCGCCGGTACACAACGTTTGTTTTTGCGCCACAAGCTGCGGCTTCAAGAATTCGTTGGGCGGCAAGACAGTGGCATCGCTGTAGGCATAAGTGCGGAATGCGCCGCTGCCGGGGGGAGTTTCGCCAGGGCGCAGCACAATGGGCAAAAAGGTGTGATATTCACCCTGGTTGGCCGCAGCACTGGCCGCCGCGTCTGCGCCGGACTGCCCCATGAGCGCCAGCATAAACAGCAACAAGACGCCTAAAATGAGGGGGATGGTTTGACGAGTTTTTGGGGTTTGCATCAGGTTCTCCTTTGTCATAGGAGCGCCGGTTGCCGGCTGGCAGCCGGCGCTCCGTTTTGGTTGTGTGATGCTGGTAGTGTAGGGCAACGGCCGTTTGCCAGCCGTTTGGGGAGACGGTCGAAAAAAAAACGCCGCTGGTGGCGGCGTTTTTCAGAATTGATCGGGGAATTGCCCTGTTCAACCATCCCGGCGATTGGTTTCTAACCAACGCACGGCAAAATCCACTAACGGCCGTTGCCGCATCAGGCGCACCGTGCCATTGCCTACCTGCCCGCTAATCACCTCATTGGTTTCGGCTTCAAAGGCTGCGCCAATGGCGGCAAAGTCATCCATACCAATGGCGTCATCCCGGTACGTCACCCACTGGCGACGGCCGTTTACCAGCATGGCCGATCCATTTTCTTCCGACTGCTTATGAGGATAATCGGCGCGGAAATCGGCCAGGTGCAGCGAGGTGTTGCGCTCATAGCCCACACCCAACAATAGCACCCAGCCATCCAGCTCATAGACGCGCCCAATCGGAGATTGTTCGGCCACGCTGTTGTCAAGCGACTGGTTGGCCGTCACAAAATCGGCATGTTTGCCCCAGGCGGCAAAGGAAAAGGCCGGGTGGCTGCTGCGCCGCACACCGGGATAGGTGCGGAAACATTCGTTAATGGCGCCCATTCTGTTGCTGGGAGTCAGTTCGGGCCGGTAGGGCGGCGTTTCGGCACGGATAATGTCCCACTGCTCCGGCGGGACGGGACTGCCCCCCCAGGTGAGCGGATCGGTGTTGTTGGTGCTGTTGGTGGGCATCACCAGCGTGCCCTCCGGCGTGATCACCTGCATGAAGGCATCTACCACCGCCGGTGCGTCGCCCACGATGAAGCCGCCCAACGCCTTCATCGAGGTGTGTACCAGTACGGTTTGCCCGGCGGTAAGCCCTAACCGGGTGAAATCATGCACAAGGGTTTTGGTTGTAATGATCATCATTCACTTCAGGTGCGGCGCACTTCCAAAGCGCGTCGCACCTCATAATCAGTTCTGCCAGAGAAAGCTAAAAGAATCCATCACCGTATCATACAGAATTTGCAGGTCGGCGTAAGCGACCGCTTCCGGGTCGTCGGGAATGAAGGTGAGGGTGTAGAAACGGCCGTCCCGCACCAACACCACCTGCCGGGTTAAATCCTGCCCCGGAGCCTGGTCAAACTGGTTGGCAGGCACGCCATCCAGCATCAGGCCAAAGGTCCACATAGGGCTGGAACCCATGATGGCTTCGACCTCGGCGGCTTTTTCGGCCGTGATGTCGTTCAGGGAACGGCCGTTGGCCTCCTCCACCGTGATAAAAAGCCGGGGGTGGGCGGAATCCATCAGCGAATCTACGTACACGGCCGTTTCCGCGCCGCCGTTGTCGGTCGTCAGGCTGTCATCCACCGCATACCCATCGGGCAGCAGCAGGCAAAAACCATCTTCGGCATTGGTGAACAGCGTCGTGCCCACCACCGGTTCCGGGCATTCCGGCCCGGCCAGCAGCGGCGCTTCCGGTTCGATGCCGATGAACTGGAATGTCTCCGTCATCATCTGGTAAAGAGCTTCTGCCTGTTCGCCCACAGCGCCGTACTCCTCGCCAATGCGGGCCACCATCATGTCTACCAGACGGCCGTCGTGCAGGGCGATGACCCGCCGGTTCACATCTTGACCGGGCAGGTTATCCAGCACCGTTGCCTGTTCGCCGCCCAATTCGATGGTGAGGAAGGACATGGTGGCTAATTCCGCATCGGATGGGTAGTCGGGGATGATTTCTTGAATAGCACGGCCGTTTAACGCTTCCAGGCGAACGACTGCCAGCGGCGCTTCCGTGTTCAGCAGTGAGCGCACATACAGCGTCAAAGAACCGTCCTCACCCTGGAAAACGTCATAGTTGTCCGGGTAAAGGAAACAAATGCCTTGCGCGGCATCAATCAGTTGGTGTGCGCCGGGCACAGCTGCGGGGCAGTTCGCCACCGATGTTTTGTCGCTGACCGTTTCGGTTTCTGTTTGGACGGCCGCTGCATCGCCTTGATTGGCCGCTGTCTCAGCGGTCAGTTCTGTGCCTCCGTCTGGGGTGCAGGCAGCCAGGGCCAACAGAATGATCAA
>CAADGU010000222.1 GCA_900696625.1 uncultured Chloroflexota bacterium
GATGCGGACACGGCCGTCACTGTGCCTGTGTATAAGCCAATGGGTGACGCGGGTAGGGACAGTTGCACGGGCATGGTTACGTTTTGCCCGGCAGCCAATGCGCCGGTCGTGGTCGGCGGCAGCGTGATGGCCAGCGGCGCGCTGGTCGTAGCAGCGATGGTGTAGGTGAGGGCAGTGGCGCCGCTGTTGTGCAGGTGGAGTACGGCCGTATGCGTCAATGGCAGTTGCCCCGGCGTGATAATTGTTGTCAGCGACAGCGGGCTAACTTCCAGGAAGCCGGTGGCCGGTGGCGACACCTTGGGCATGTCGGCCAATGCCTGCTCCGCTGGCCGGCCCATCACCCCATAGAAGCGCATTTGTTCACACTCCGGGTAGATGGGCGCCTGGTTGAAGTTCAAATTGAAGATAAACATGGCCTCCATCCAGGGCCAGTTCGTCGTCGCGTATTCATACGCGCCCACTAAATTATCTGCCTGTTTCTGCGGCGACACAATCTGCCACAGGCGACCCTGCCAACTGGGGTCGCTAAGGCAGTGGTCGGGCGGCTGTGTAATCCAGCCAAACTCTGTGGCCCACATCTTTTTGTGGCCCAGGCCATGCGTCTGCATCACCTCATACAGCTTTTCTGCGCCACGAAAACAGAAGCCGTTGGCGCAATTTTGGGTGGGGTCGCCAGAGGGCACGTCCGGCGTGGCGTCATAGTCGGCGCTGTAGCCGTAGGGGTGATAGCCCACCCCATCCAGACAGTTGCCGCCGCCTGCGGCCACAAATTCCAGGAAGAATTCCCGCTCGTCCTGGTAGAGGCCGTTGTGGCCGGGATGACCGTTCCAGTTGCCCTGTACACGCCCGGTGGGGGCCAGCCCGGCGGAGATGACCAGCGCGTCCGGGTCTATGGCTTTGATACGGCCGTAAGCCTCGCACAACACGGCCACATAATCGGCAGCAATGGGTGGCGCAGCCCAGCCATAACTGGCGTCCAGATTGGGTTCGTTGCCAATCTCGTAGGCGTCTACATACCCCTTTTGCTGCTGCGCCAATTGGGCTACTGAATTGCCAAAGGCGTTCAGATTGTTAAAGTGGTTGACGTTGGCATCAATGCGCATGAGTACACTCACCGGCAGGCGGCTGCCAGGGCCGTTAAACACCTTCATCCAGTTGAAACCCATTGCCTGTAACTGGGCCACATCCCAGGCGGCCACGTTGAAACCATAGCCAAAGGTGGCGCTGGCTTGTTGTGGTTGGGCGTGAAGGAGGTGGAGTACGGCCGTTAACAACACCACTGCTCCCATAAACCCGGTCATCAATCGGGAAATTTGGCTGGAAAACATGCGCATCTCCTTATTGAGGTAATGGGGTAATTGGCCGTCAATTACCCCATTCCTCAATTGCTAAGTTAATTGATGTTTGACGATACGAAACCAGCCGCGCAGTTGAATGCCCGCCAGGATCACGGCCGTGACCCAACCGGGATACTGCTCGCGGTAAAACTTCTGGTAAAAAATCTTCATGGCGCGCACCGATTCCTTCGCCACCCGTACCCGCGTCTCTTTGGGCGGGCGGGCAATTTCGGCCGACTCTTTGCGCAGGCCCGAACTGGCCCCTTTGTAATGCAGCACGTCCACATGCGGGTAATAAATGATTTCATAACCAGCTTGCCAGATGCGGTAGCAAAAATCAATATCCTCGCCGTAGAAAAAGTACGTTTCATCCCAACCACTCAACTGGCGGCAGAGGGACATGGGCATCATCATAAACGATCCGGCAATCACTTCCACTGAATGTGTTTCGTCAAAGTTGGCGTAGCTTTGGAAATAGCCGTCAAAGCGGGGATTGTGTGGGAACAGTTTGCCCAAACCGGCAAAGTGGCAAAAGGCGTTCCAGGGCGTGGGAAAACCACGATGATTATCCGGGTCGCGCTGGCCGTTGGGGTAGATGAGCTGCACCGTGAGCGCGCCGACGTGGGGATGCGCTTGCAGGTAAGCCAGCGGTTCGGCCAGGGCGTTTGGGCTGACGCGCGTGTCGGAGTTGAGAAAGAGGACGTATGCACCGGTGGCAATATCCAGTCCCCGGTTGTTCCCGGCGGAGAAGCCGACGTTTTGCGGCAGCGCCACCATCTGCACCGCCGGATATTTTTGCTGCACCATCGCCACACTGCCGTCGGCAGAGGCGTTGTCTACGACGATGATTTCCAGGCCGCCAGGTGGGGACACGGCCGTAGCCAGCGACGCCAGGCAATCATCCAAAAGCTGGCAGGTGTTGTAGTTGACGATGATGATGGAGAGGGTAGTCATTTGGTAATTGAGTAATTGGGAGATTGGGATATCACCCCTTCACCCTCTCACCTGCTCATAAGTGCCTCAGATACGCTTCCGGGTCATTCAGGAAGGAGCGGGTGACGGTGACGTGTTCCAATGTTTCATAGGCCACGCGGCGGGCGGGAGCATAGTCGAAGCTGAGGATGGCCGCGCCGGGATAGGCCATGAGAATGGGGGAATGGGTGGCGATGATGAACTGGCAATTTTCGGCGGCCATTTGCTTGATCATAGAGAGTAAGATTAACTGGCGGGTGGGCGAGAGTGGCGCTTCCGGTTCGTCCAGCAGATAGAGGCCATTGGGCTGCAAACGGGATTGGAACAGTTCCAGGAAACTTTCGCCGTGAGAGTAGGTGTTGAGGTCACGGCCGTACTGCTGCCGCATCTGGTGTAATTGTCCGGCAAACGGCATCCGCGCCAGGTTTTTGGCCTGGGCGGAACGGCCGTTATATTCCCGGTCAACCCGTTGCAGTTCCGCCTGCATTTCCGCTTCCATTTGCGCCAACCGTTTGACGTAGCCAAAGAAGTCTTCGGCGCGCAGGAAAAAGCCGTGCCGGGTTTTGATAGACCACACCAGCTTGAGATACCCGGCCAACTCTTGCGCGTACACCAACGTCTGGTCACGCGCCAACTCTTCCGCGCCGATGGTGTATGCGCCAACGGCCGTGGCCAATGCCTCTAGCAGCGTAGATTTGCCAGAGCCATTCTCACCAACGAGGAAGGTCACGGCCGTGTCCAGCCCAATTTCCGTATTCCCCTTAATCGCCGGGATATTGAAGGGAAATCGTTCTTGTTGCCCGGTCGGAATGGGCCGGATGTGGATGGTGCGTAAATGGTTGTGGGGCATAGTTCAAGTTTGCGTGAAACGTGATGCGTGATGCGTGACCGGAATGACTTCACGCATTACGCATCTCCAACAAAATAAGGCAACAATGCCCCCATATCCGCGTTGCCGCCAGAGAGGATGATACCCACCCGCTCGCCGGGAGCGGTATATTGGCCGCTAAAGAGGGGGGCCAGCGCCGCCGCGCCGCTTGGTTCCACTACCAGTTTCAGCCGCTGCCAGAGGAATTTGAGTGTTTCCATGATGGCGTCGTCGGGCACGACCGTCATGTCATGCACATAGCGCGTCATCACTGCCAGATTGCGCTCGCCGATGGCGCGGGTGCGCAGCCCGTCGGCGATGGTGTCCGGCACACTGTCCAGCTTCACAATACGGCCGTCGCGCCAGGATTGGTTGGCGTCAGCGCCGGCTGCTGGTTCCACGCCCACCACACGCACATGCGGGCTGTGCCCGGCGGCGGCCAACGCGCAGCCGCTGATCAAGCCACCGCCGCCCACCGGCACAAAAAGCAGGTCTAGATCGCCCACTTCCGCCAGGAGTTCTTGCGCGGCCGTGCCCTGTCCGGCGATGATTTGCCAGTTGTCAAACGGGTGGATGAGGGTGTAGCCATATTCGGCCATCAGATCGGCGCACACGATGTCTCGGTCAATAGCCGGGCAGGTGACAATCTGTGCGCCATAACCGGCGGTGGCTGCCTTTTTTACGGCGGGGGAATCATCGGGCATGACGATGGTGGCGTGGACGCCCAACAACTGTGCTGCCAGCGCCAGCCCTTGCGCGTGGTTGCCGCTGGAATGGGTGACAACGCCGGCTGCTTTTTGGGCCTCGCTCAACTGGCTGACGGCGTTGTACGCGCCACGAAATTTGAAAGCGCCTACCCGCTGAAAATTTTCACATTTCAGGAAAATGCGCCGTCCGGTCAACTGGTTCAGGGCGCGTGATGTCATCACCGGGGTGCGGTGAGCAATGCCTTGAATACGGTGGGCGGCCTGGGTTACGGCCGTGGGGTCAATCATAGTTGCCTCGGTAAAGACCCGAAGGGTTTTCAGAAACCCTTCGGGACTTAATCTCTATCCAGATCTCGTTTCATTTCCACGCGCCGGAACGATTCAAAATAACCAACCTTTTGGAATCCCTGCCAGATGCTGTCATTGCAGAAGTTTTCGGCGATGGCGTCCTGGCGTTTGTGGCGTTGGTGCATGGCGCTCAAGACCGATTCGGCCACTTCACAGCGGTCGCCCACGGTTACTTCTACCACAATGCGCGTCAGTTGCAGCAGTCCGGCGTGGTATGTCACCCAGCCACGCCCGCCATTATGTAGTTCCACCAGCAGCGCCGACAGGTTGCGCACATTTTGGAAGGTTTCCGTCTCATTCAGCCAGTTAGGACGTTCTTTGCGGTGCGAAAGCAAAATGATGGCATCTTCATGGTTGAGGGCGGTAACGCGCTTGATACGTTCCAGTGCTGCCCGGTTATTATCTGGATTCGGTGGGCGGCGGGAGACAATAAGTTCACGTAAATCTTGAAAGCCAAATTTGTAAAAAAGCTGGTGGGCCGGCGTGTTGCCTTTAATGACTTCCAGCCAGACTGTTTTGATGCCCAGCTCTTCGCTTTGGGCTAACAGGCCAGACATGATGGCGGAACCGGTGCCCAGGCGACGGCCGTAAGGCAGCACCCCCAGCCGCGTAATCCAACTACGCTCTCCCCGTACCCCTAACATGCCCAATCCCAATATCAATTCCGCTTCGGCGTCATACACCACACAGGAATGGCGCAGGCTAATGTCATACACCCGTGTATATTCCTGAAAGCGGGTCACATTCATGGGCATGGGCACCAGATAATCCATGCGTGTTTCGTTATAGGCGTCTGTCAGCTCTTCAGGCGTAAACTGGGTGGCTGGTAAAATTTTCATCTTGGTGCATTCAAGAGGCGAGTTTTCAGTTGGTGTATTCAGGCAAGCCAGACCAATGAGCGGCTACGATTTGCGTTTTTCCAGATAAGAAGCAATCTCGGCCGGAAAGGAGCGAATATCAATCGGCTTGGTGATGCAGCCATCACAGCCATAACGCTGTGCAATTTCCATGGCTTTTTCGGGCGGCCAGGCTGTTACCGCCACAATGGGAATGTGCTGCATTTCCGGGATTTGCCGCAGCAGGGTGACAACCGTTTGCCCATCCACATCGGGCAGCCCCATGTCTACCAGAATTAAATCCGGCTTCTCTTCGATGGCCAGGCTGACGCCGCTCTCCCCGTCTGAGGCATGGAGCAGGCGATAGTTATGTGGCGCCAACACCCGCTCCACCAACAGCCGATTGGCGTAGTTGTCTTCAATCTGCAATATCGTAATCATGCTGTCCTCATCATCCAAACTCTATAGTCGCAGTTTCTCTCTTCATGCTGTCTCGCGCCGCCATTATACCGCAAATAGACCCTGAGGGTTTCTCAAAACCCTTAGGGTCTATCAAGAACTGAATCATCATCAATATATGTACAGGACGCTATGAATTCGTGTAGTAACCCGACTGTGTCGGCGTCATCCGCCCCTTGCCCGTACAGGTCATGCAACCTGTTTAACTCCCCGGTCAGTCGTGCGCGTTCTTCCAAAAGGTAGTTGAACTGGGCATCACAAGCCGGAATCGGTGGTGGATAGTTGAGGATCTCATCATTGATGAGATCCCTCTTATGCTCTAAATGTGTTTTGATTTCCCCCCATAACGCTGCTACCGTTTGACTCTCCGCTGCCACCATCACCTGTTGCCTCCCTCACCGAATTTACCAATCACCAGCATACTCAACGTCATATGGCGTGGCTAGATTGAGCAGACGATGTCGCCGTAATTCCACCAGTTGGCGCGTATGCAAATTATCATGCGCTACCCAGGCAGCGAACATATCACCGGCTTTCATGGAACCCCATTGGTTAGTATATGCCGCTTCCCAATTCGGCGCGGCCAATCCTTTGAGCCAGGCGAGTGATTGGGTACGTTCCGCTTTGAATTTCCCCACCATCTCCGCCAGATCGC
>CAADGU010000223.1 GCA_900696625.1 uncultured Chloroflexota bacterium
CGGTGTTACCGGTACAGTGACCCCGTCCAACTTCACGCTCGCTGCCGGCGGCACCCAAGTCATTACCATTGAGTTGGACGTTACCGGCGCTGCCCTGGGTTCCTGGGCATTTGCTCAGGTAAACATTGAACCGGCCGCTCCTTTGGCTGCCCCGATGGTCGATCTGCTGAATGAGCAATTCAGCGACGCCACCTTCCCGCCTGCGGGTTGGGCAGTCTATAAACTGGCGGGCGCTGGTACAACCACATGGATCCGTGATACGGCGCAGTCCTACAGTCCTCCTGCTTCTGCACGCCGCATTTTTGGTGGCTCAGGTGATGGCAACCAGGATGATTGGCTGGTAACACCGCCGCTTGCCCTGGATGGTTCCACCTTGACCTATTATGATCGCGGTGACTGGATGGGTGATTATGGCTATAGCGGTGTATGGATTTCTACAGCAAGTTGTAACCCGGCCGATGGACAATTTGTGGAACTGCTAGAAACGGCAGATATTCTCGAAGATGCCTGGCGCGCCACACCGGTTTCTATTAACCTGTCT
Organism: uncultured Chloroflexota bacterium; assembly: GCA_900696625.1. Taxonomy (GTDB): domain Bacteria; phylum Chloroflexota; class Anaerolineae; order Promineifilales; family Promineifilaceae; genus CAADGU01. The sequence goes on from CAADGU010000223.1 coordinate 542, forward strand.
GCTTACAATGGGCAGACGGCCTGCCTGGCGTTCCGCTATGGTGGCGTGTTTGCCCACACCTGGTGGATTGACGACGTTGTAGTAACATCTGGCGGTGGCGGCGGCGTTCCGGCAGCGCATATGCCCATCGCTGTCATTCCGGCGCAAGCGCCTGTTGGCCCGGTGATTGATGTTAGCCCGGATAGCCTGGAGAGTTTACAGGCCCCGGATAGCGTCGTTGTTCAGCCATTGACCATTAGCAACCTGGGCGACACGGCCCTGAACTGGACGATAGTTGAAGAAGCCGGACTGCGTTTGCCGGTTGGCTCATCGCGTGTGGTGGAAACGGCCGCACCCTCGACTGTGACCATTGGTGACAACGCGCTGTCGGCAAACGGCCGTGTGACCGGCGCCAGTAGCCAGCCAGCAGCGGTATTGCCACCGGCTGCAGCCGAAGGCAGTGTGACGATTACCCACTCCACTTCACAAACCATTATCACGGGGAACTCGGTCTCGTGTAATGCTGGTGGTCTGCACACAGACAACAGCTACTTCCGTGTCTTTGACCTGGTAGCCTTTGGTATTACCGAAGACTTTAATATCACCAATGTCTCGTTTGGCATTGAGTTAGCGAATGGCGTTTCTGGTTCCCAACCGGTCGAGGTCAAGCTGCATACGCTGAGTGGCCCCTTCATCTTTGCCAATCTCACAACTATCGGAACTGCCAATTTGAGTGTGCCGAATCAGACACTCAGTATCTACGATGCGGCCGTAGCCGGTACTGCTCCGGCAGGTTCGCTGTTGGTGGTAGAGATCTTCACACCCAATGGCCAGGCGTCCAATAACAGCTTCTTTATCGGCTCCAACAACCTGGGGCAGACCGGCCCAAGTTATCTCGCGGCGGCGGCTTGTGGCGTACCTCAACCCACCGACACGGCCGCTATCGGTTTCCCCAACATGCATATTGTCATGAACGTGACGGGGGATGTTGGCGGCGGCGGTGGTGGTTGTACACCCAGTGACATTCCGTGGGCCAGTGTATCCCCCACTGGTGGTTCTACAGCCGCCGGTGGCAGCAGCAATGTTGACGTCACCTTTGACTCAACGGGCCTGGATGCCGGCACTTACACCGGTGATCTGTGCATTAGCAGCAATGATCCGACCACACCGGAGGTGTTCGTTCCGTTGACCCTGACAGTCTCGTCCGATCTGCCGGATATTGTCGTGGCGCCGGCCAGCCTGAGCAGCAGCCAGCCGCCTGATAGTACCAGCAGCGAAGATCTGACCATCAGCAACGTTGGGACGGCCGATCTGACCTGGACGGTTACGGAAGCAGCCGGCGCTGGCCCGCTAGGAGGCAACTGGTCTGACGACTTCGATAGCTATGCCACAGACAGCCAGATTCACGGTCAAGGTGGGTGGAAAGGATGGTTCAATGATCCTGGCGCCGGCGCCTTTGTGCGCGACACCTACGCCGTTAGCGCCCCCAACTCGGTGGAGATCTTAGGTGGTAGTGATCTGGTACACGAGTACAGTGGTTACACCAGCGGTTTCTGGACCTATACTGCCTGGCAGTATGTGCCCACGGACTTTGTTGGTGAGAGCTACTTCATTATGCTCAACCAGTATAACGACGCCGGTACCACGATGAACTGGTCTACCCAGGTCATGTTCAGCTCTGTAGGCGACATGGTCATCAACGACGGTACGTCAGGTGGCCAACTGCCGCTCGTCAAGGGTGAATGGGTTGAAATCCGGGTGGAGATAGACCTGGATAACAATACCCAGACGTTCTACTATGACGGACAGATGCTCTTTGCAGGCACGTGGACCAACGAAGTAAGTGGTGGCGGTATCGCCAACATTGCCGCGGTTGATCTCTATGCCAATGGCGCTTCGGCCGTTTACTATGACAACATCTCCCTGATGGCGCCGCCGCCACCACCTTGCGATGTTCCCACCGACCTGCCCTGGTTGAGTGTAGCGCCGGATAACGGTACAACAGCAGGTGGTGATAGCTCAACGGTAACGGTTACCTTCGACTCTACCGGTCTGGATGCTGGCGATTACACCGGACTGTTGTGCGTGGATAGCAATGACCCGGATACGCCGCGTGTGGAAGTGCCGGTAACGCTGACGGTGACGGAGTTTGTGCCTGAGTATGGTGTAGCCGTAACGGCGGAGGATGATGCGCTGTCCGGCAATGCCGGGACGACGGTGATGTACATGCTCACGATCACCAATACCGGTAACGTGACCGACACCTTCGACGTGGCAGTGAGTGGTGAAACATGGACGACAACGCCCATGGACACCAGCATTACCTTGGGCGCCGGCGCCAGCGGCACGGTGATGGTGCATGTAGATATCCCGGCTTCGGCTGCCAACGGCGACACAGACGCGGCTACGGTGACGGTGACTTCGCAGACTGATGCGACGGCTTCGGCTGCGGTTACTCTGACGACAACGGCCGTTGTCGCCGACACCATGAACTACATCTATCTGCCAATTATTCTCAAGCCCTAACGGCGGGAACAATTGTCGGTAAGGGTGAATGAGTTGTCTGTCAGCCTGTTCACCTGAACAAGAAGGGTGGTCTCAACCGAGGCCACCCTTTTTTGTCGCCTGCTTGCGGCACGGCCGTCACTCCTTTGTTATAATCACGCGCAACCACAATGAAATTGACCTGTCTCTGAAATAGGACGATGCAAAACATCACTGCCTGGCGACCTGACACACCTTCTCTTCTCCTGGGATTGTTCCTGGGCCTGGGGCTGGCGGCTCTGGTTATCTGGTTGTGGCCCCGGCTGCGGCAGCAAGGGCGGCGCGCGCGTGGCTGGATGGAAGGGCACATTGGCCGGATGCGTTCGGGGGTGGAGGCGCGGTTTCGGGCAGAAACGGCCGTCTACGCCCAAAATTATCACCTGGGAGCCGATTGGGCCACGCTGGATCAGGTATTTGTGCCACCGCATTTGACCGCGCCGCTGGACGATGAGGCCGTTCTGGCCGGGCAGCGGGGGGCGGTGCAGTTGGCCCGGTTGTGGCCGGAAGTGGCGGCGCGGGTAGGTGCGCCCGTCCTGCCGCTGACGACGGTGGATTATTTATTGCGTGACGGCCGTCGTGTCCTCATCTGTGGCGCACCCGGTTCTGGCAAAAGCAGTCTGCTGGCGTACCTGGCTTATCGGCTGGCTGTGGTCGAGGCCAATGCCACCCATCCGGACAAACCCTTTGCCGACATCATGCCCGTTTTCCTGCATATGGCCGAAATAGATTGGACAGCGCCAGTGGATGCAGACAAAACGCGCCCTGAGCCGGCCGAAGGCGCCGCCCCTGACCTTCTCGCGCCGCTGATTGTCGCCCTGCAAAAGCGGAGCGGCCCCCTTACGTCATCGGGTATTGGTGACATGCTGCGCCGTAAACTGGCGGCCGACCAACTTTTTCTGCTGTTGGACGGCTGGACAGAGCTGTCACCGGCGCAGCAGCCGGTGGTATCGGCCTGGCTGCGGTCATTCCTGGCGGCTCACAGTAAGACGCGCGTTTTTCTGACGGCAGCTTTGGAGGGTTATGGTGAACTGCTGCCGCTGGGCTTCAGCCGTACCGTCATTCAGCCCTGGCGTATTGGGCAGGTACAGCAGTTGATGGCTCGATGGTCGGAGCGGTTGGGGCAAACTGTGCCCCCCCTGGAAAGCTGCTGGCAGCCCGGACAGACAGCCGGTGAAACAACTCTCCGTTTCTGGGCGGCAGCGTTGGCCGATAACCCGGCAGACGGCGAACTGCCTGCCCGCCGCGCCGATTGGCTGCCGTTGGCATTGGCGCTTTTCCAACCACGCAAAAAAGGGGAACCCGTTGCGCCGCTGCCGGATGATGTGCTGGCCTTCTGGCAAGAGATGGCTTATCACCTTCTCAACAGTGGTCAGATGACGTTATCTGCCGACCGGGTGGTGGCGCTGGCAACTGCCGCTGCCCGTCCTCAAGAGCAGCCGGTTGCCACCGGTGAACCCCATGATGCAGCCCCGGTTGAGCCGAATAAAGCCCAGGTGACGCGCTTGCGCCGCTCACTGGTGCAAAGCCGCCTGTTTGTACGTTGGGGTGGGGGGCAGATGGGTATCCGCAGCACCGTGCTGCGTGACTATCTGGCGGCAGCCTACCTGGCGGGGCAGGGCAGTGGCGGCCTGGAAGAGTATCTGGTAGACGCCCAGTGGCGGCAGGTCTGGCCTCATTTTGCCACGATGACAAACCCGGCGGAAGCTGCCGATTATTGGCTGAAAGTTGGTGATGAAGATCCGGCGCATGATGGCTGGTTTCAGGTGGCGAGCTGGCTGCCCCATACCAGCGCCACCGGCAACTGGCGGCGGCAGGTGATGATTAACCTGGGGCAACTGGCCCGCCAATCTGACCAGCCGCCGGTGATGCGGCTGCGGGCCATGGCGGCCATGGCGCTGACGGGGGAGGATGGCTTGTTGAAATTTGTGGAGCAGTTGTTAAGCCGCCCTGACCCACTGCTGCGGCAGATGGGCACGGCCGTCTTACCAGCTTTAACCGATGATCAAGTGGTGGGGCTGCTGACGGAGCGGATGGCAGACGAGGATATGGTGGTGCGGTTTACGGCCGTGTACGGTCTGGCCCTGCGCCAATATGATCTGTTGGCGGAAGGGCCGTTGGTGCAATCACTCATCGGCGATAACGAAGATGTGGGGCTGCTCACGGCCGAACTGCTGGCCCAAAATGGTGGGCCAGGGCTGGAAATTTTGCAGGAAGCGGTGAAGGAGGAAGATATTCAGGTGCGGCGGGTAGCCATTCATGGCCTGTCCTTGCTGGATGATGCCTGGGTGGAGGCGCTGTTGGTAGACCTGGAACACAATGATAGTGAATGGTTTGTGCGCACGGCTGCTGCCGGTGGCCTGGCGACCATCCGTCGTCGCCGTCTGCCGCAGCCCTGGCGACCGGTGCGTGCCGCCGACCAGCCCTGGTTGGAAGATTTGCTGCGGCTGCAAGGTAAACGAGTGCCGGGTGGGGCGGCGGCAGTGGGGGTGGTGACGACCCTCTTTAGCAATTTGACTGACGTGGAAACCCGGCTGCTGGCGGCGCAACTGCTGGCGCAATTACCGGCCAAAGAGGCGATGCCCGCTTTGCTGGCTGCGGCCCAGGATGCCAACACGGACACGGCCGTGCGCGCCGCCGCTTTTGAAGCCTGGTGCGCCCTGCACCGCGCGTTTGGAGGTAATTGAGTAATTACGTAATTACCCAATTACCCAATCACCCAATTACTGTTCCCATGAAACCCCTCATCGGCACTGACCTGAAACGCTTTTTGCGTGATTATAAACGGCAGCACCGGCCGGGCGTTGACCTGGTGGCGCTGCTGCAAAGTGTGGAGTATCCGGCCAATGTTGGCTCGATTTTCCGGGTGGCTGACGGCGCGGGCATGACGGAACTGGTGCTGACGGGCATTACGCCCACACCGCCCAACCCGACGATTGAGAAAGTGGGCCGCTATAAAAGTTTGCGTATTCCCTGGCGGTATGAGGCGGACCCGGTCACGGCCGTACACGACCTCAAGTCGCGTGGGTATCAGGTGGTAGCGGTGGAATTGGCGGACACGGCCGTGCCCTACCACACCTTCACCTATTCCCCCAAAACCTGCCTGGTGGTCGGCCACGAAGATCATGGCGTCACTAAAGCCACGTTGGCGGCCTGTGATGCGGCTGTGTTCCTGCCCATGTACGGCAAAGGGTTGTCGCTCAATGTGCATGTGGCTTTGAGCATTGTGGTGTACCACATCTTGCATCAAGACCCTAAGGGTTTCTAAAACCCTTAGGGTCTACACGACTCGCATGTTTACCCTCCGCCCGGCGACACAAGCCGACCAGAAGGCCATCAAGACGCTCATCCGTGAGGTGGGCATTAACCCGATGGGGCTGGATTGGCGGCGATTTGTGGTGGCGGAAGATGAGGCTGGGCAGTTTATTGGCTGTGGGCAGGTGAAGCCACACCGCGATGGGACACACGAACTGGCGTCTATTGCCGTGAAAAAGGGATGGCGGCGGCAAGGGGTGGCGCGGGCGATTATTGAACGATTACAGGCGAAACACGGCCGTCCGCTCTGGCTCACCTGCGTCAATCACCTGATTCCCTTCTACGAGCCGTTTGGCTTTGTGGAAGTGACCGATCTTGACCAGATGACGGCTTATTACCGCCGCGCCAAACGGTTTATGAAACTTGTCCAACTTTTGAGCCGCCAGCGTTATTATCTGGCGGTGATGGTGTGGGCGGTGGGGAATGAAGATTGAGAAAGTGGGAGATTAAGAGACTGTCAATCTCTCAATCTCCTAATCTCCTAATTTCCTAATCTCTCAATTAACGGAGGTTTATGAGTACCTTATCGAACATCATTCGTGAGAATCGCTTTCGGCCGGAGGATGTGCCCCGGTTTGCGGATAAGTTGTTTTATGAGGGGCAGCGGCGACGGCCGTATCTGGAACGGTTCTTTGTGCTGCTGTTTCTGTCCACCATTATCGCCACCGCCGGTATTTTGGGCGACTCCACCGCCACCGTCATTGGCGCCATGATCGTGGCCCCGCTCATGACGCCCATCATGGCCACCGCCGCTGCTCTCATCATGGGCAATATGTCCCGCGCCATCCAAAGCCTGCTGCTGGTGACAATCGGTATGATGCTGGTTATTTTCCTTTCGTGGCTGTGGGGAACCTTTCATCCCGGCGTGATCAGCTTTGAGGGCAACAGCCAGATTGTGGGCCGCATTTCGCCGCGCCTGATTGACCTGATCGCGGCGTTGGCGTCTGGGGCAGCCGGGGCGTTTTGCCTCAGCCGCGACGATATTGCCGATTCGCTGCCGGGTGTGGCTATCGCCATTTCGCTGGTGCCGCCGCTGTGTGTGGTGGGCATTTCTGCCTCCGCGGGTGAAAGGGATGCGGCCTGGGGGGCGCTGCTGCTGTTTGTGACCAACTTTCTCTCCATTTTGCTGGCGGGCGGCAGTGTGCTGGCGTTGTTGGGCCTGAACAAAGCAGCTATGATCGAAGTACATGGCACGGCGCGCCGCAACGCTTTTATTGCCATCGCCATTGCCATATTAGTTGTGGCCATTCCCCTGACGGTTACCGGGCAAAAAGTGGCGCGAGAAGCACGTACCGAGGTTCTGAGCCGCCGGGCAGCCGCGGTGTGGGTAGCGGATACGGATTACGATGTGCGCCAGATTCGGGTCATTGGGGATGATGTCTACATTGCTGTGTTGGGCAATGGGGCGCAACGGCCGTTTGCGGAGTTGGTCACGGCCGTGCAGCAATCCGTTGGCCGTCCGGTGATCGTGACTTTAGAGACGGTCCCTTCCGAAAAAATATCCTCTTCTGCCGAGGAGTGAGGCTAAAAAATGCAAGCGATGATCCTGACGCAGATCTGTGATTTGCAGACAAACCCGACACCGTTGAGACTGGTAGAGTGGCCCGATCCCGTTCCTACCGGGAATGAGATTTTGGTGCGTGTCTCGGTTTGTGGTGTGTGTCATACGGAATTGGACGAGATTGAGGGCCGGACGCCGCCGCCCCATTTGCCCGTTATCCTGGGGCATCAGGTGGTGGGGCGAGTCACGGCCGCTTCGGCTGCGCTCAGTGCAGGCGTTGGCGACCAGGTACGTGGTGTGTCCATCGGCCAGCGCGTGGGCGTCGCCTGGATTTATACTGCCTGTGGCGTCTGTTCTTATTGCCGGGCGGGGCAGGAAAATGTGTGCCCGCACTTTCAGGCGACCGGGCGTGATGCGCATGGCGGTTATGCCGAACAGATGGTGGTGGACGCGAACTTTGCTTACCCCATTCCCGAAAACCTGGCGGATGCCGCCGCCGCGCCGCTGCTGTGCGCCGGGGCCATTGGCTACCGCTCGCTGCGGCTAACCGGTTTGCAGGACGGGCAAACATTGGGGCTGACCGGTTTTGGCGCGTCCGGCCATCTGGTGTTGAAAATGGCGCGGTATTTGTATCCGCACACGGCCGTACACGTTTTTGCCCGCAGCGAAAAGGAGCAGTATTTTGCCAGAGAGTTGGGCGCCGCCTGGGCCGGCGACACGCTGGACGCGCCGCCGCAGCCCTGTGATGCCATCATTGACACCACGCCGGTCTGGAAACCGGTGGTGGCTGCCCTGCAAAATCTGGCCCCCGGCGGACGGCTGGTAATTAACGCCATTCGCAAAGAAGAAGTTGACAAGGCGGAACTGCTGCGCCTGGATTACCCCACCCATCTGTGGCTGGAAAAGGAGATCAAAAGCGTGGCCAATATCACCCGGCAAGATGTGCGCGACTTTCTGGCGCTGGCGGCGGCCATGAACATTCAGCCGGAGGTGGAAGAATACCCGCTGGCTGACGCCAACCGGGCCTTGCTGGATCTAAAGCAGGGCCAGATTCGCGGGGCGAAGGTGCTGCGGGTCGGTGACCGGTAATTGATAATTGGTAATTGGTAATTGGGGCCTTACGGGTTACGGGTTACGCAGCCGGGGGCGCACACGGCCGTACCGCCCGCACACGCATAGTTTACATTCATGCCCAGGTAGGGGGAGGGGTCTACGGTATTGGTGAATTCCAGTTCATTCAGGTAACGGCCGTGCCCATCATCCAGCACAATTGAAAAATGCAAATGTACCCAAATGTCGCGCGGTGAATTGCCGTTGTAGTCACCGGTGTAGCCCAACAGTGTACCCTGGCGCACAAATTTCCCCTGCGTTCCCGGCGGAAATGCTGCTTCAATAAAACTGTTTCCGTCCTGATCGGCCATGTGTGTGTAATAGAGCCAGAGGGCGCGCCCCGGTTGCAGCGGATCATCGGGGATGCGTTGGATGAGGGCGCTGCGCCAGCCATCTTCGCGGGTGATGTAGCCATCGTAGGCGGCATATACCGGCGTGATGCCCGGCGCGCTGTTGCTGAAGATGTCAATGCCCTGGTGGGGATTGCGGGCGGAGTATGGCCCACGCGGGTCATTGTAGAGCAGACCGATGAAACCGTCGGTGGGCAAGATAAAGGGAGCGCCAGGGCAGGTGTCTCGCTGCACGGTGATAAGCTGGTCACGCACGGCCGTGTCTCCCGTTGCCCACTGCCAGAAAGCCCGGTTGCGCGGGTCATCCATGTTTCGCCAGAGCGCCACTGCCTGGTAGAGTGCATATAGCAACAGCGCCGCCATCAACAGGGCGCTGCCGATCTTTAATTTTTGGTAGGGGGGACGCCATAGCCAACGGCGTAAGCGGTTCAATCTTTTCATAAGTGTCTGAATGTCATTGGCTCCAAAAAACGAAAAAGACGGCTAATGCCGCCTTTTTCTTCCCACTATTTCCCACTGAACCGCGCATTTCAGCACAAGTCACGGAGAGTATATGAAAAAAAGACGGCCGTTTCTATTGCCATTTTACCCGGAAATTACCGCCCCTTTTTCATGGAAATTATCCAATTGTGGGGCGTGGCTGTTGGCTCATATGGCACTCCCAAATGAGTTGTAAATGGAGGAGAGGCTTTAGCCGATGCGCGGTTCGCCTAAAGGCTCTCCTCCGACTGTCCACATTTCAGATAGGGTCACTATAGATTTCTGGTAAACACGCTAGTATCCGACCAACCTGAATTTGAGGAGTTCGCACGCCCACGTGCGAACGAGCAGCACGAAGGCGTGCTGCTCTCCTCACCCCACAAATTTAGCTTGTTGAGGTACTAGGTCACGGCCGTTGTCCCTCCTTCATACTTCTCATACAAGCGCCGATCCATCACCAGCCGCAGGCGGCGCATCGCTTCGTAGATGTCGTGGTAAGAGGTATAGAGTGGGGCAATACCCAGGCGGATATTATCCGGCTGGCGAAAATCGGGGATTACGTGCATCTCCTGGATGAGCGCCTGGTCAATGCGCCAGCCGTCTTCATGGCCTAAGGAAACATGTGAGCCACGCCAGGTGGCTTCACGCGGGGAGTTGAGCCGGAAACCCTGTGGTTCCAGCCATTGTTCGTACAGGTAGATGAGATATTCCGTCTGCTGCACCGATTTGGCGCGCAGGGGGGCCATGCCTGCTTCCAGCAGCAGGTCAATGCCCGGTTCAATGGGGGCAATGGACAGGACGGGCGGTGTGCCGGTGAGGAAGTGGCGCAGGCCAGGATCACGTTCGTAGGTCAGGGCAAAGTCGAACATATGCTGCTGCCCCATCCAGCCGGTGATGGGGTTGCCCAGCCTGGCCTGCTGGTCGCGCCGGATGTAGAGGAAGGCGGGTGAACCGGGGCCGCCGTTCAAATATTTGTAGGTGCAGCCGACGGCCAGATCGGCGTTGGCCTGGTGCAGATCAATGGGTACGGAACCGGCGGAGTGGCTCATATCCCAGAGCATGAGAGCGCCAGACCGGTGGGCCAGTTGGGTCACGGCCGTTAAATCATAGGTGTACGCGCTCTTAAAAACGGTATGGGAGAGTGTGACCAGCGCCGTGTCTTGGTCAATTGCGGCGGCCAATGCGTCCACAGGGCCATGAATGCCGTCGGGTGAAGGGATGACCTGGATGTGTAACGGCCGTGCTGCCAGCCGCGCCACCCCCTGCAAAATGTATAGGTCAGAGGGGAAGTTGAGGTCATCGGTAATGATTTTGTGGCGGTCTGGTTGTGCCTGCACCGCCGCCAGCGCCAGCTTAAACAGGTTGACCGAAGTGGAATCGGCTATGATCACTTCATCCGCATCAGCGCCCAATAACCGGGCAATTTTGTCGCCGATTTGTTCTTGCAGCGCCATCCAACCTTCATTCCAGCCCCGAATCAGGCGGCTGCCCCACTGAGCGGAGATCATCTCTTGCAGCAGAGGGATGCTGGCTTGCGGCTGCCGCCCTAATGAATTGCCATCCAGGTAGATGAGGTCGGGTTCGGTGATGACAAAACGGCGACGAAAGGCCGCCAGTTCATCCTGAGCGTCCATCTTCTTTGCAAATGCAGCATCGGTGGCGAAATTCATGGCAAATTCCTTAAAGTTTGTAGTAGGCGATTTATCGCCAACCAAAGGCGATAAATCACCTACTACAAACACGAGCGGTTATAATTCGGCGCGTATGGCCCACAGGTCGGGGAAGAATGGTTTAAGTGTGGTGTATAGGTAGCCTACGCCTGACGAGCCACCGGTGCCCCGTTTGGTGCCAATGGTGCGTTCGACCATTTTAATGTGGCGGTAGCGCCATTCCTGCAAACCTTCATCCAGGTCTACCAGCCGCTCGCACACGCGCAGGGTGCGGGGGTCCTGGCGGTAAATGTGGATCAGGATTTGTTGCAGGGCGGGCGACGGCCGTACCGCTTCCGTCACATCTCGGTGGAGCAATTCATCTGGTAATTCATGTCCATTTGCCACCAGAAAGGCCAGGAACGCATCCCACAGGGTGGGTTGGGCAAAACGTGTTTCCAGGCGGGCCACGGCCGTGGGATCATCCGCATAATGGGCCATCACCCCGCGCCGCTTGTGCCCCAAGGCAAATTCCAATTCCCGGAACTGGTAGGATTGAAAGCCGCTGGCCGACTCCAACCGATCCCGAAATGACAAAAACTCCAGGGGCGTCATCGTCTCTAAAATATCAATCTGCCCCACCAGCGTTTTGAGAATGGTGAGGATACGGCGCAGCGTGTGCAAAGTGCGCGTCTGGTCATTCTGGCGCAGCAGGTCACTTAGATAATCCGTCTCGTGAAGAATCTGCTTAAACCACAGTTCATATACTTGATGGATGATGATGAAGAGCATCTCGTCATGTTCCGGGCCGGCGGAACGGGGATGCTGTGCCGTTAAAATCTGGTTCAGTTCCAGGTAAGAAGAATAGGTCAGAGACATGAATTCACCTCGGTTTTATGGCATATGATAATCGGTAAACGGCAAACGGTAAACGGTAAACGGTAAGCAGTGAGCGGTGAGCGGTGAGCGGTGAGCGGTGAGCGGTGAGCAGTGAGCGGTGAGCAGTAAGCAGTGAGCGGTGAGCAGTGAGCGGTGAGCAGTAAGCAGTGAGCGGTGAGCAGTTTACTGCTTACTGCTCACTGACCTGGTAAGCGGGCAGGGTGATGATGAAGGTAGCGCCTGCGCCAGGAGTGCTTTGGGCGGTGATGTGGCCGTTGTGGCGTTTGACGATTTTCTGGCAAATGGCCAGCCCCACGCCGGTGCCGCTATATTCTTCACGGCCGTGCAGCCGTTGAAACACGCCAAAAATCCGATCCAGGTACTTTTCGTCGAAACCTATGCCGTTGTCGCTAATCATAATCGTGTAGTAATTTCGGTCGGCTGGTTGGCTGTGGATGTGAATAACCGGCGGTCGGTCTGGCGCCGTGAATTTGAGCGCATTACTCAGCAGGTTTAAGAAGAGTTGGGCCATCTGGGTGGAGTCGGCGTCAATGGTGGGCAGGGGGTCAAGCTGAATGGTGGCCTTGGTTTCTTCCAGGCGCATGTCCAGGTCGGTGAGTACGGCCGTCAACACCTGGTTCAAATCTACCGGCATAAACGGCCGTGCCTGCGTCGTTACCCGCGAATAAGCCAACAAGTCTACAATCAACGTCTGCATGCGGGTAGCGGCTTGCTGCATTCGCTGCAAATAATCTAGCCCGCGCGCATCCAGTTGGTCGGCGTAACGTGCCTGTAACCGGTCGCCAAAGGCTTGAATCTTACGCAGCGGTTCTTGCAGGTCATGTGATGCGGCATAGGCGAAATCTTGCAAATCCTGGTTGCTGCGGGCCAACTCTTGGGAATGGCGCTGGATGTTTTCATGCAGGCGGGCATTTTCTAAAGCGATGGCGGCCTGGGCTGCCAGCAGCGTCAGCAGTTCGGCGTCGGCATCAGTGAAGGCGTTTGGCCGATTTTTGGCAATGCTGATAGCGCCCTGCACGATGCTGCCCCAAAAGATGGGCACACCGACGATGGAAGCATCACCCATTGCCGCGACAAATGCGGGCGTATGGTCGGGGTATTCCCGATAGTTGGATATAACCAGGGGATGGCCTGTTTCCCATACGGCGCCAATAATGTCCTGGCCTCTGGCCACGGTAGCGCCTACAGGTATGGCGCCATTGTGGTTGGCTACCATTTTCAGTACGTCCTCGTCTGATTGGTAGAGCCATAAAGCGCCGCGGTCGGCGTTCAAAATTTCCACAGAATGAGCGATGATGGATTGCAGCAGCGCGTTCAAATCCAGTTGGGCGGTGATTTCCAGCCCCACTTGCCGCAGTGCTTCTAGTTGGACTTTTTGTCGTCGCAGCAGGTTTTCCGTTTTCTTTTGTTTGGTAATGTCGGTTGAAATCCCGGCAAGGGCGTAGGCGCGACCGGTGTCATCAAACAAGGGAAATTTGATGGAGAGGTAGGTGACGCTCTCGGGATTTTCTGTAGGGTTTTCTTCATATTGGATGGGACCACCGCTGTGGATGACGGCCGTATCATTTTGTCGTATTTTGGAAGCGACAGCCGGAGAAAACAGGTCATGATCGGTGTGGCCGATAATTTCGGTGCGGGGCAGGCGGAGGGCCTTTTCAAACGGGGTGTTTACCATCACGTAACGGCCGTCTAAATCTTTCACAAAAATCAGGGCGGTGCTGTTTTCAATTAAACCCTGCAACAATTGCTGATTTGCGCGCCGTTCTTCTTCCGCTTTTTTGCGGTCGGTAATGTCCACAACCTGGCCGATCAGGTGGAGCGGACGGCCGTCGGCGTCTCGTTCCAACACCACTTGCAGGAGTGCATGAATTGTCCGGCCATCTTTGTGGTGATACCGTTTCTCCAATAGGAACTCTGGTATTTCACCGGCCAACAACTGCTGGATCAATTGTATATTAGACGGCAGATCATCTTGATGGGTGATCTCGATCAGGTTCATCTGCTGCAATTCGGCGGCGTTATAACCAATCGTGTCACAATAGGCCTGGTTAACGCGCAGAAAACGGCCGTCTGGCGCGGCAATGGCCATGCCAATGGGCGCCTGCTCAAACAACAGCCGAAACTGTCTTTCGTTGGCTTGCAGCCCCGCATAGAGCATCTCTGTTTTGTGCTGTTGCGTCTCATAGCTAAAGAGGGCGTACCGGCGAAAGGTGAGCAGCAGCGCTGACATGACTGCCAGCAGCAGCAGCGGTTGCAAAAAGGTGGTGGCAAAGGGGACTTGGGGAAGCAGCCGGTAAAAGGACAAAATGAAACCGAGAACGGCCACCATTTGCACCATTGTCTGGCGCAAGGGTAGAAGGATGCTGCCAAGCAGCAGGGCGGGCAGCAGCCAGATGAGGGTGTTGAAGACTGACAATGGGGAAAAATCGGCGCGGTTAAACAGAATGACAAAGGGTAGGGCGGTCACGGCCGTGACCCCGACCACGGCTGCCCATTTTGCATGGCGCCTGCGTCTTAACAGGGATAACTCCATCTCTATCCGGTTCCAATTCATCCGCCTACCCTTATTACCAGTACACAATTATCATTATTTACGCCATACTTGGGGCAAAAGTTCAACTTCTACCAGAAATGAAAATTCAGAAAACGGAGGCATGATGGCATTTCATGGCGCAGGCTGGTGGGCCTATATCTCACACGATGAAAAAAATGAACGTCCGACGATATCCAGGGCGCTATTATACCGGGTTTGGGAATTTGCACGGCCGTATCGCCTGAAAACCCTGGCCCTTATTTTTACCATCTTACTCATTACCGCGCTCACGCTGCTCTCGCCGCTGCTGCTGCGCCAGTTAATAGATGTGGCCATCCCCGAAAAGGATATGACCCGGCTGACACTGCTGGCTTTTAGCATGGTTGCCATTCCGCTGGTAAACGGTCTCATTGGCATCTGGCAGCGTAAACTCAACTCGGAAATTGGCGAGGGCGTCATCTACGATCTACGGCGCGGGCTGTATGCGCATATGCAGCGCATGTCGCTGCGCTTTTTCACCGAAACCCGTACCGGTGAATTGATGTCTCGCCTGAATAATGACGTTATTGGCGCGCAGCGGGCCGTCAGCGAGACCATTGTCACCATTGTCACCAACATCATCTTTCTCATCGGTAGTCTGGCGATTATGTTCGCCCTGGAATGGCGGCTGACGCTGTTAGGGTTGGCGATTCTGCCGCTGTTTGTGTTGCCGGCGCGGCGCATTGGGCGGCGGCTGCGGACGCTGCACCGGCAGTCGTTGGAACACAACGCGGAGATGAACGCCACGATGAATGAGACCCTCAACGTCAGTGGGGCCATGCTGGTAAAGCTGTTTGGCCGCGAAAAACAAGAATTGTCCCGTTTTGGCAAGGATGCGGCCATGGTGCGGAACATTGGTGTGCAGCAGGCAGTGGTCAGCCGCACGTTTTTTATGATGTTGGGCGTGGTAGGGGCGGTGGGCACGGCCGTTGTCTATTGGGTCGGCGGCTACATGGCCATTGCCGACGCGCTGACGGTGGGCACCATTGTCGCCCTGGGCGCATACCTGACGCAGGTGTACAGCCCGCTGATGGCGCTGACCAATGCTCCGGTGGAATTTGCGCAGAGTATGGTCAGCTTTGAACGGGTGTTTGAAGTGCTGGACATCCCCATTGAGATTCAAGAGAAGGAAAATGCCGTGACATTGGCGGTGGCCGACGGCCAACCCGAAGCCGCTGCGGGCCGTATTCAGTTCCAAAACGTCTCTTTTAGCTATCAAAAGGACGGAGAACGGGTGGGGCTGGCGGAAGTGGCCCGCATGGGCTGGGGTGGCGACCGGGAGGCTCACTTGAAACGGGGCAAAGAACGTCAGGCAGAAGGCGACCTGAAGGGTGGGCAAAATGGGCAGTCTGCTAATAGGCATGCCCTCGAAGATATAGGTGACTTGGGCGCGGCGGAATTAACCCCGGAAAAACGGTATGCTCTGCAAGAAATTTCTTTCACCATTGAACCGGGGCAACTGGTGGCTCTCGTTGGTCCCAGCGGCGCGGGCAAAACTACCGTTACCTACCTGCTGCCCCGTTTGTATGATCCTACCGACGGCCGTATTCTCATTGACGGCCGTGACCTCAAAGACGTTACCCTGGAATCCCTGGCGGATAACATCGGTATGGTCACACAAGAGAGCTATCTCTTCTATGACACCATTCGCGCCAATCTGCTCTACGCCCGCCCGCAGGCCAGCGAAGCCGACATGGTTGCCGCCGCCAAAGCGGCCAACATCCACGACTTCATTATGAGCCTGCCGGACCGCTACGACACCGTCGTTGGCGAACGCGGCTACCGCCTCAGCGGCGGCGAACGCCAGCGCATTGCCATCGCCCGCGTCGTCCTCAAAAACCCACGCATCCTGGTATTGGACGAGGCTACCTCCCACCTCGATTCCGTCTCTGAGGCGCTGATTCAGGAAGCCTTACAGCGCATCATGCAAGGCCGCAGCAGTCTGGTCATCGCTCACCGCCTCTCCACCATCCTCGCCGCCGATAAAATCCTGGTGATAGACAAAGGCCGCCTGGTAGAACAAGGCAAACACGAAGAATTACTGGCGCACGGGGGGCTTTACACCACCCTCTACGAAACGCAGTTTAAGCCAGTGGAAATGTTTGTGGAGATTGGTGATTAGAGATTGGAGATCCCTCAATCTCTAATCTCCAATCTCCAATCTCCCTATTTTTGCCGCCGTTGTTGGATGGCCGGAATGGTAGCAGCGGCAACCACCAGTAAAAGTGCCAGCGCCATGACAATCAGTCCAATTGGGTCCATGTTATCAACTCCTGTGGAAATTATGAATTATGAAGGATGAGTTATGAATTCCCCTTCATCCGGTTTGTTATCAATTGTAGGTAGGAGATAAAAGAGAGGCAAACAGGCGGGGCAGGGGGCGAGCAAGTGCCAGGCAAGGGGCAGAACCATGTTAATTGACGAGGGCCGTAAAGTCCCTTGCCTGGCACTACTTGTGTAAAGATAATGAGACAATTATCTAATACGCTGTTATAATTTTTACCAGCACCAGGGATGAGCCTTCATCCTTCATCCTTCATCATTCATCACTCATAATTCTCTAGGAGCAGCCATGAACGTACAATTTGATCGCTATTACCGCTATGACGAGTTAACGGCCGTCCTCCAGCATTGGGCGGCGCAGTATCCCAACCTCTGCAAAGTGGCAAGCCTGGGAACCAGCTTTGAGGGGCGCGACATCTGGGTGTTAATTCTGACGAACTTTGCCACCGGCCCGGACAGTGAGAAACCGGCCTATTGGGCCGACGGCAACATTCATGCTACCGAAGTGTCTGCTTCTACGGCGGCGCTTTACCTGGCGCACAAGCTGTTAACGCAGTACGGGCAGGATAACAAAGTGACCTATGCCCTGGACAGCCGCGCCTTTTACATTGTGCCCCGGCTGAACCCGGACGGGGCGGAGTGGGCATTGGCCGACCGACCCAAATATGTGCGCAGCAGCACACGGCCGTACCCCCGCACCGATGAATTGGATGGGCTGCACCAGGAGGACGTGGACGGCGACGGCCGTATCTTGCAAATGCGCCTCAAAGACCCCAACGGTTCCTGGAAACCCCACCCGGACGAACCGCGCCTGATGATCCCCCGCGACCCGGACGAGCCGCCCGGCGGCAACTTTTACCGCTTGCTGCCAGAAGGCCGCATCAAAAATTACGATGGCGTCCTGATCAAAGGGGCGCCGCCGCTGCAAGGGCTGGATTTGAACCGGCAGTTCCCGGTATTTTGGGAGCCAAACCAGCACGGCGCCGGCTATTATCCCGGCAGCGAGCCAGAACCGGCGGCAGCGATGCGGTTTATTACCGACCATCCCAACATTACCGGTTCGGTGAGTTTCCACACCTTCAGCGGCGTCTACCTGCGGCCGTCCACCAAAGCCGCTGATGACACCCTGCCCACCTCTGACCTGTATGCCTACAAGAGGCTGGGGAAAAAGGCGGAAGAGATAACCGGTTATCCGGCCATTTCTATTTTTCACGATTTCAAATATGACCCCAAAGAGTTCATCAAGGGCACGTTTGACGATTGGATGTATGAGCATCTGGGCGTCTATGCCTGGACGTGTGAAATTTGGAGCGTGCAGCGGCAGGCGGGCATCAAAGAGTATAAATACATTGACTGGTTCCGCGAACATTCTATTGAAGATGATCTAAAAATTTTGAAATGGAACGATGAAGTGTTGAACGGCGAAGGCATTGTGGAGTGGTATGAATTTGAACATCCGCAGTTGGGCACGGTGGAATTGGGCGGCTGGCATAACTTTGTTACCTGGCGCAACCCGCCCTATCAACTGCTGGAAAAAGAGGTCGCGCCGCTGGCCGATTTTGCCATTTTCAGCGCGTTGGTGTCGCCCCGGTTGGAATGGTATGACGTGACGAAACAGTCACACGGCCGTGTCCATCACCTGCGAGCCGTTGTTCACAATACCGGCTGGCTGCCCACCAACATCAGCAAACGCGCCCTGGAAATGAAAGTGGTACGTGAATTGGAAGTGGACATCAAGCTGCCGGATGGGGCCAGGCTGCTCACCGGGCAGGCAAAGACGATGTTGGGGCAGCTCAACGGCCGTGACCACAAAGGCCAATTCGCCATGTGGAGCGACGACAGCACCAGCGAACGCGCCAAAGTAGAATGGGTGATCGAGGCGGATCCGGGCAGCGTGGTGGAGGTCACGGCCGTACATCCCCGCGCCGGTACCATTCGCCAGACGATTACGCTGTAAACCAATCTAAACTTTGGGCAATGTCGTGTTTCTGTGCCAGAATGAGGGTATGGATTTTCAGCCAATATGCCCAGATTGTGGCGCTGTTTTGCCCAGCGGGACATCATGTCAGGAACTCTTTGACCAGATGTTATTCTGGGAATGGGAGTATCCACCATTAGGTGAAGTGCATCATCTGATGGTGCTTTGTTTTCATTTGCAGCACCCTCACCTGTATTCACCAGAAGGGTTGGCTCATGCGCGGCAACTTTTAGATCAATTTGTGGTGCAAGGAGTGTTTCCGGCCGAAGTTCGCCAACAGAAGCGCGCTCAGGTGAATTCGGCAAACCGCACCTGGAAAATTACGGGGACGCCCACATCTTTTGGCGCATATGAATTTCCTGTTACCTGGACGATAACGGCCGTAGACATTATCATCGGTGGCCCCGAAAATTACTGCGAACGGGTGCGGGGCTGGGCGCGATCTATCCAGCAGGTGTTATCACGGCCGTACACCAAATGAAAATAGGACGCGGATAAACGCGGCTGACGCAGATTTGATCTACGCAACCTTTGATTTTGTGGAGGCACAATTGATGGAAGAACCTGGTAACGAAAATTCCGCAAGCGGATTTGCCTGGGGCGGGCGCATTCTGGTCGCTCTTCTGGCCATCTGGATATTTAATGTAGTCTGGGGGGCGCAAACCATTGTCTGGTTTGTGGTTGGCTCTGGCGGCAGCGACAATGGCTGGCCCTGGGTGTGGGCGTCGCTGATTCAGGTGGGGCTGACGGCCGTGCCCCTCCTCCCCCTCGCCTGGAAATGGCCCACCCCGCGTTACCGCGCCGTCTTCCAAAGCTGGCTGCTGGCCTGCCTTTACCCTCTGCTGCTGGCCCCCACTCGCCTCTTCCTCCCCACCCAAAGCCAATCCGTCCTGCTGGGCCAACTCCTGCTGACCCTCTTAATCATCGCCATCCTCCTTCTCGTCACACGCCGTCCGATTACCGATCACCGATTACCGATTACAGATAACC
>CAADGU010000224.1 GCA_900696625.1 uncultured Chloroflexota bacterium
CGTGTTTGAAGCCGGTGATGTTGCGCACGGCCGTTTCAAACTTGTAAACCGACTTGGCCCCGGCATAACTCTCGTCCCCCAACATCATGCCCGCCCATTGGCCGGAGGACATCGCCCCCGTGCCCGAATCGGTGAGCAGGTCAATCAACACGTCCTCCGCGCGCAGCAAGAACAGGTTATACCCCGCCTCGGCCAGCAGCCGCTCCCGCTCCGCCCGCGTCGTCTGCCGGATCGGCTCCACCGTCTTGATGCGAAAAGGTTCGATGATGGTTTTGAATTGCATAGAGGTCTCCAGAGTAATTGGGTAATCAGGTAATTAGGTAATTAGGTAATTAGGTAATTGGGTAATTACCCAATTACCCAATTACTCAATTACCTTATTTCGCGGCAACGGCCGTTCCGCCACATCTTCCAACAGCCCCCCATGCCCCAGGCTGACAATGTCTAATTGCGTCAGCCGGTCGCCGGCCAGCAGGCGGGGCAGCACCAGGTCTACAATGTTCGGTTTGGGGCTGCGCACGCAGCCAGGCGCGCCCAACACCGGGATTTTACCCAGATAGCCCAACATGAGCAGGTTGCCAGGATCTACCGGCGCGCCAAAACAGGTGACGACGCCGCCCGCCCGTTCCACCGCGCGTGGCGCGATGTCGTAACGATCCATAATCGCCGTCTCCCCCGCCAAAATGACCAGCCCCGCGCCGCCCGTTACCCGTTCCGCCAGCTTTTGCGCCAATTCCCGTTCACCGGATTCATCTTCCAGAGGAATAAAATCCACTGCCGCCAACACACTGCCAAGCGCCTCTAGCCGGGCATGAATGGGCGGGACGAAGCTCTCCACAATGCGCGTTTGGGCAGCCGGGGAACCGGACAGGATGAGGGTGGCGCGATGCGCGGGCAGGGGGGTGATGTTGATCAGCGGCCCATATTCAGCAGCGATGGCTTCCACGGCCGTGACCGCCGTTTCCGGCACCGCATAAGGGATGATTTTAACGGTAGCCACGATTTTGCGGGGGTGTACGGCCGTGTTCGCCAGCAGCGTCGCCAGGGTAATGCCCTCCTGCGAATTGAGCCGCGCCAGCCGCGCCGCATCCACGCGCAAAATGCCCAACACGGCCGCTTTCAGGTTCACCCGCCCCGTCGCCGGTCTGGTTAACGAAAGTCCCGCGCCGGTAACGGCCGTGGCCACCCGCCGCGCCGCCTCATTTTCACCCACATCCCCCGCTTCCAGTTCGGCCACATACACCACCGACCGACCCATTTCCTGCAGGGTGGTAATGTCATTGGGCGTGAGGGGGTGGCCTTTACGGAAGAGGCGACGGCCGTCCGCCCCGGCCATATTGTGGCCGAGAATTTTGCCAATCGCCTGCTCTGTGGGGATGGGGCCAAACTTCATGGTAGTAGATGCTTCCAACCAGGGCGCGAATTGCTTCTTGTCCAGATACACGGCGTAGCTTAGGCATACACCGGCACCTCAAAAGTAGTCAACAGAGAGCGCGGAACATTTTCTAGAGGAAATTCTTCCAGATAAGGTTCCGTCGCTTCTTTTAGATTTTCAATCGCTCCCTCAATGGTGTACCCCTGACTGGCAGTCCCTACCTCTGGACATTCCGCTACGTATAAATCATCTTCTCTGTGAATAACGGCCGTCAAAGTAATCTTGCTCATCTTTATCACCTCGGTGGCTATTCTAGCACAATCAAGTCGCCTCTGTCCGGTACTCCTCCATCTGCTCCACCAACCGGTCAATGCGGCGGAACTGCCACGACCAACGGGCATTGTAGAGAAACTGGCGCAGGTCAAAGCGGTTGTCGTCGGGCGAGTAGGATTCGGCGTGGTAGGCGGGGGTGAGTACGGTGGCTTTGTGGCGGTTAATGGCGTAGTAATAAAAGAAGCGTTTCACCTTTTCGGCCACTTCGCGCGGCGGTAAATGGCTCCATTCGGCCGTCAGCTTTTCAAACATGCTCAGCGGCCCGCAGCGGTCAATTTTGCGCAATCGCCCAAAACGGCTCAACTCCTCATACGTCATGCCCATGTCTACCTCGTCCAGTTGGGCATAGTTCTCGGTGATTGGTTCCAGTTCAGCCGTCGGCGCGGCGTTGACCACCTCCAGTAAAGCGGTATACCCCTTGTTGGCCGCCGCCCAGCGCAAAAAGCGGCGCAAATCCACCTTGCTAATGCCGCCAATGGGGTTGATGTCGGCGCTGCTGCAATCATACTTGGTCAGGTAGCCGCGTAACGCTTCGTCTACGTTGCCCGTGCCCAAAACGAGCAGGGAACCCCGACGGCCGTGTGTCCAGGGCAACAACTGCGCCAACATATATGCCAGCACCATGCGCAGCCGTGCCTGAATGTTTTGCAGCGCCAGGTTCTCCGCATCCGACCCGCCATGCGCTTTGAATTGGGGCGCGCGCCCGGTAAATTTGGTAAAGAGCGTGGTGAGGGCGGCCACGGCCGTGTCCATATTCATGTCCAAATGCCGCGCCCCCACCTGCTCGGCCAGCGCCTTTGCCCGTTGGCGCGTCGCCTTGGAGCTATTTTTGGTGCCCATGTAAGCGGTGAAAAGCAGGCGGCTCGCCAGTTCTGCCGCGTTATCTGGCGTGTACCCCTCATCCCCTACCAGCCGCCGCACGTCGGCCAAAACCTGAGCATTTTGCCCATTGCCCGCCTGCGCTTCGGCCACCACCATCTGGCACATAATCCCTACCTGCGTGGCTACGGCCGCGCTGTCCGCCCCGCCGGAGAGCGGGATGAAAAAGCCGGCCATGCCCGACCGCCGCAAATAATCCCACAACCAGCAAGCCGGGCCATAAGCGATCTCTTCCTCTGGTGTGTGATAGTGAATTTCAATGGGGCGCGTTGGTGGGTGATCTGGTGTGTGGGTGGTTGTCAGGTCAAAATCCACCACGATGCGGGGCACGGCCGTAGCGTTGCTGGCCTGTACCTGGCGGCTGCCGATGCTGCCCCGGTAGGAGCGCACATCTTCCAGGTCAACGGTGGCCGTCACCACTTCTACGTCATTTGGCGAAAATTGCGACCCCTGCGCCACCACCTGCCCGTTGACGGCAATCAGGGCGCAGCCGTCAAAATAGAGCCGCCCGCCATCACACCCCTGCTGGTTGGCGTAGAGGTAGATGCCACCCCCTTTGGCAGTGGCATTTTTGATCAGGTCAATACGGCGGTGCAGTTTGCGCAGTTCGTGGTGCGAGCCGGAGCCGTTCGCCAAAATTTCCACGCCGTCCAGCCCCAGGTAGGTGTGCGGACTGGCGACGGCAAACAGTTCTTCGCACGTTTCTGAGGCCAGCACGGTGTCGCGGGTGGCGATGGCGGCGTCGCCGAAAGGGACCGTTTCCTGCCCGGTGATGGCCCGAATCAGGCGCGGCAGGGCGTGTTCTTCCACGGTGCGTAGGTGCTGCCAGGCGGCAAACCAGCGCGGCTCGCGGTAGTTGCCGTCGTCGGCCAGGATGAGTTTGGGGCGGATGAGGAGGATGCGGCGGTTGAGGGCCAGGACACGGCCGTTGTACCGCACTCCCTGGTGCATCACCGGCATCCCCAAATCACACAAAATACCGTCGGTCAGGTCGCCGGACAGGATTTCGGCCAGCACTTCCCAGGAATGGCGGATGGTGTCTCCTTCCAGGAAGGCGTCTTCACAGCCGTAGCCGGAAATTTCCAGTTCCGGTCCCAGGCGGTACTTTGCCCCGGCAGCTTTGGCAAGTTGGATGGATTGGGCAATGCGCTGCAAGTTGCCGTCAAAATCCAGCGCCCATTGGTTGAGGTTACAGGTGGCGAGGGTTGTCAGATTCATAAGTTGGGGGTGTCATTCCGAGCGAAGTCTGCGGAGCGAGGAATCTTTCCTTTTGGCCAGGGCGATAGATTCCTCCTCGAAGACTCGTCGGAATGACAGTTTGAGGCTATTTCCAGGTAGCCCGTAATACACGCACCCAATTTTGGTGCGTGAGCTTTTTCAATTCGGCGTCGTTGAAGCCGTGTTCGCGCAGGGCGGCCAGGATTTTGGGCAGGCCGGTCACGTCGCCCAGGTCGGCGGGAATGGCGGCGCCGTCGAAGTCGCTGCCGAAGCCGACGTGGTCAATGCCCATCCGCTCCACCAGGTAAACCATATGGCGCACGATTTCGGTGTAGGAGGTGTTAGCGGGGTCTTTACGGCCGTCACAACACAAAAACGACGTGTGAAAATTGACCCCCACCATGCCGCCGCTCTCTTTAATCGCGTCCAACTGTTTGTCCGTCAGGTTGCGCGGCGAAGGGCAGAGGGCATGGGCGTTGGAATGGGTGGCGACCAGCGGCGCGTCGGTCAGCGCGGCCACCTCCCAGAACCCCTTTTCATTCAGATGGGACAGGTCAATCATTACCCCCAGGCTGTTGCACTCACGCACCAGCGCCTTACCCGCGTCCGTCAGGCCGGGGCCAATGTCCGGCGAGTTGGGGAAGGCAAAGGGGACGCCCGTGCCGTACTTTGTGGGGCGGCTCCACACCGGCCCCAACGAGCGCAGCCCGGCGGCATAAAAAATGTGCAGCGAGTCAAAGTGGGCGTCTATCGCCTCGGCCCCTTC
The DNA here is from genome assembly GCA_900696625.1 of uncultured Chloroflexota bacterium. Lineage (GTDB taxonomy): Bacteria > Chloroflexota > Anaerolineae > Promineifilales > Promineifilaceae > CAADGU01. Next base: position 4,572 of record CAADGU010000224.1, read on the forward strand.
AAAGTGAAGGATTGCGGCCATGACGCCGTTTTTCAGGCAGGTGGCTAACTGTTTGGCCGTGCGCACAATTTGTAATTTACCTTCCGATTCCTGTTCCAGATGGAAGAGGATGGCGGCCATGGCGGTGGCTTCACGCAGGGCGTATTTGTGTTTGAGCGGCGGCGGTAGTTTGGCCGGGTTGAACTTTTTCTTCTTCTCGCCCGGTTTTCTCTCATTGGGGATGAAGATGGCAAAGAAACCGCCCCCCAAACCACCTTCCTGGGCGCGAGGATAGTCAATATGGCCGGTAGGGTTGCGCTCCCAAAAGGTACGGCCGTCGGCCGCCTTTTCATACAAATCCAACAACGTATCATTGTGTCCGTCAAAAACAGGAAAATCAATCATGCTAAACCTTTTAGTAATTGAGTAATTGGGTAATTGAGTAATTGGCGTCACAAATTACCCAATTACTCAATTACCCAATTACCTCTCCAACAAATAGTAACAAGCCTCTGGTGTGTACAGTAAATCGGTGGCTTTGTAGCCCTGGGCGAACAGGGAGATAAATAGCTCACGGGTGTGCAGCCGCCAGGCGAGCGCCAGTTCTGGGTCTTCGCGTTTCAGGGCGCGGATGCTGGCGGGGACTTGCATCAGTAGGTGGGTATGACCTGGCGGGATGATGGCTCCAGCGGGATGTGGATGGGGGACGCCTTGCGCCGGGTTGATGATGGGGACGCCTGCGTCGCGCAAGTTATCCAGCGTGTTAGGGGTTGTGCCCGGCAACCGGCTGGTCACATGCTGGCTGTCCAGCCACCAATCCACCTGAAAGCGGTCGGTAGGCAGCCCGGCGTTGATGCCCGCCGCCGTGCCATACAAATTGATGTAGTAGGTGTTGCAGACTGCACCCAATTTGTGCAGGTTTAGCTTGCCGTTTTTCGTTTCCAGCGGGTCATACGTCCAGGTGGCGTGGTTGATGCCCCGCGCCAGCAGATGTTCACGCTGAGCCAGTTTCAGCCGGTAGCCGATGTTGTAGCTCTGGTATTCGGGCAGGACGCCCAGTTGTTCGGAGCAGAATTTGACACGGCCGTTGGTCGCCGTCCCATCCCCTGTCAGCCCAATAAAACCGATGGAGAAGCCCACCAGTTTGCCATCCAGCCACGCCCCCAAGAGCAGGCCGCCATTTTGCTGGAAGGTGATCATCAAATGCGCCGGGATGACCTCGCGGTATTCGTCCAGCCCCCAGGCGGCTTTGGAGATTTCTTCGACGGCCCAGTAGTCGGCCGGTTCTTCAACGAGGTGGATGTCTAGTTTCATGGTCAAAAAGTAAGCAGTAAACAGTGAGCGGTGAGCAGTAAGCCCCACTGCTCACTGCCTACTGCTCACTGCTCACCGCTCACTGCTCACTTATTCAATCAAGCCCTGTCCAATTCTTGAGCCAGGCTTCTAAATCTTCTGGTTTGTTGGCGACAACGGCCGTGAACCGCGCCCCCGGATAATGTTGCTGAAACCAGGAAGCGGTCAGCACTTCCGGCCAGTGGTGCGGGTTGACGGCCAGCACGTGCCGGGTTTCCAGGTCGCCAATCCCGGCATCGTCGGCGGAAAAACCAACGGTGAAACGGCCGTCATACCCCCCCTTTGCCGCCGCCAGCAGCCATTTCATATCGGCGGTGGGCGGCAGCAGCACATAGACGCGGCGGTAGTTGTAGCGCGAGCTATCGCTGGGCACCAACTGCACATCAAGGGCCACTTGCAGCAGCCGCAGCGAAAGCAGCCGCGCTCCTTTGTCGCTGACAAAACGGATTTCATACAGGCCGTCGTGGTCACTTTTGAACTCGTAGCGCCAGAGGTGGCGGTCGCCGTCCAGCGTTTTGCCACGCGGGATGACGGTGGTGAGCTTGTTGTCCGGGCGCGTCACCAGCAGGTCAACGGTGGAGTGGTCGCGGGTGGAAGAGATAACGGCCGTGACCGTTTCCCCCGGTTTCGGCCGTTCCGGTTC
>CAADGU010000225.1 GCA_900696625.1 uncultured Chloroflexota bacterium
ATGAGGATGGTGTCCAAATCGTCACGGCCGTCCAGCCATTGCAAGGCGCGGATAATTTGCGGCGGCGCGTCGTTGCCCTGCACCAATGTCGGCGCAATCAGCACCGCCACCAGCGGATAGCGCCGCCGCAGCACATTCAAAATATCGCGCAGCGCCGCCGCATCCGCCGAAGTCACAATCCCAATTTTGCGCGGAAACGAGGGTATGCGCTTTTTATGCGCCGGGTCAAACAGCCCCTCATCCGCCAGCTTCTCCTTGAGCCGTTCAAAAGCCAGCGCCAGGCTGCCCCTCCCCGCCGGTTCCAAATGCTCCGCATAAAGCTGGTACACGCCGCTGGCTTCATACACGCTGATACGGCCGTGCGCCACCACCGCGTCGCCATCCTGAGGGGAAAAATGGAGTCGTTCAACGGCCGTGCGCCACATCACACACTTCAACTGCGCCTTGTCATCCTTCAGCGTGAAATAGAGATGGCCCGAACGCGCCTGCGTAAAGTTGGAGATTTCGCCGCTCACCTCTACATCCCGCAAGCGGTAATCAATCTCAAACAACTCCCGAATATACTGCGTCAGTTCGCTGACGCTCCACGTTTGTGCGGAAAGCTGGTTACTGCGTAGAAAGTTCATGGGAAATCAGTGAGCGGTGAGCAGTGAGCGGTGAACAGTAAGCAAACTGCTCACTGCCTACTGCCAACTGCTTACTTCTCCTGCGAAGCCCGCCACTCATGGTACTCCGGCACATCCTCCCCTACCGAAAAATAGAAGAAGTACGCGCCCATTGGGCCCATGAATTTGAAGCGTTTGCCTAATGCTTTTTCGCGTTGGGGGTAGGGTTGGCCATCCATTGATCGCAGGTAGGCGTGCAGACTGCCGTGTTCGGCGATCAACCCCTGGCAGATGCGGGCATTTTGAATGGTGGCGGCAATTTTACGGCCGTTGCGCACAATCCCCGTATCCTCCACCAACCGCTCCACATCCTCATCCGTAAACGCCGCCACCCGGTCAACATCAAAATTCTCAAACGCCCTCTGAAAACCCGGCCACTTCTGCCGGATCACCTGCCAGCTAAAGCCCGCCTGAAACACCGCCTGCGTAATCTTCTCAAAATACCCGGCATCATCGGCCGGTACCGCCCGTGGGGGAATTTCATAACCTGCCATTCTAACCTCCGGAAATTATGAATCAGGAATTAGGAATTAGGAATTAGGAATTATGAAGGTGTAGAACATACGCGCTACATTGTAAAGGGATGGGCAACCGGTGGCAAGTATTTCACAAAATTGACGGTTTCCCAAATCCCCATCCCCGATTACAATGTGTACGGGGTCGCCGGTATCTATCAAAACGTGGTGGCCGATTGCTGGTACAGGCTACCAGCCACCAGCCACCAACCACCAGCCACAAATCAAATGGAGGATAGGCAATGGCAGAAACCGTATTTGAGTACAAGTTTGACGGCCGTAAAGGGCAATTCGACGTTGGCTGGCAGCAAGCCTGCTGGTATGACTACAAAAATATCCACATTCCCATAGACCGCCTGAGCGGAATCCCCACCCATTGGGTTTTTTGGGAAGCCGAAGGCCAGAGCTATGACGCCGACAACCAGGGCTGGAATCGTTTCAAATCCCCGGAACAACGCATGACCTGGGCCGACTTTCTACCCCCCCACGAACACGCCGACCTGCTCAACGACATCGGCCAATCCTACAACTGGTTTCACGGCAGCAACCCGTTTCACAGCCGCCTGGCCCGCCCCACCATGCTGCATCAGGGGCAGGCCGAAATGCGCTTCCAATTTTTCGCCGACTGGTACAAATACGACAACGGCAAAGTGCCCATCTCCCAAATTGCCGACCCCAACCACGCTCGCGTGGAAATGTTCATCATAGACACCGGCCTGAACGAACCGTTTGATTGGAATACGGCAGATGAAGGCCGCCTGCGCCACCAACAAGGCGTGTTACAGAATATCCTCAACGGCGCCGCCGGGCAGCACACCGACTGGCTGGTGGTGAATCCCAGCGTAGGCCGCACCGTCAAAACCCGCACCGTCAACGTACCGCGCAATGGGCTGTTCCTGTGTGTGTTTGGCGTCTACAGTGTGTGGGCCGTGCCAGAGGCGCGCGGCCGTAATGGCCTGTTTGTCCACAGCATGGGCGTCAGCCAATCTAGCGGCCCCGGTGTGCCCGCCGACCCATTCCCCGGCGGCGACCAAACTTCCACACCAACCGCCCCCACCCATACCATTGACCGGCCTGGCGCCGAGGGGCCTCGTGCTGAGGCCACGTCCCAACGTGGCAAACCCCGCCTGCAATACGAGCGCACCTTCCAGCTTATCCACAATTCCGTGCCCGACAGCCAGGCAGCCCAAATCTTCCTCAGCGGCTACCGCCAGGGCAAAACCACCGGTACCAGCGCCGACGACGCCGGCATTGGCGACCTGGATGTGAAGATTGTAGAAGTTCATGGCTGGCCCACAGCCGAACGCAATGCCCTGGTTGCCTGGTTCAACCAGCACTATCCGGGTACGCAGGTGAGGTTTATGAATTGAGTAATTGGGTAATTGAGTAATTGGGTAATTGACCTCTTTAATTACCCAATTACTTAATTACGCAATTACCTGCTTAGAGGAGAGGGGACGCCAGCCGGTACACGGAATCCACAAAGCGGTGTACGGCCGAATAGTTGTTATATTCGGCCAGCGTCCATTGCTTGCAGCTTTTCAAATCTTCCCTAAATTGGGCTTCCATCTCCTTCGCTTTGCCTTCATCATAGAGAATGGCGTTGGTTTCATAATCCAGGTTAAAGCTGCGGATGTCCATATTGGCTGTGCCGATGGAGACGACGGCGCTGTCTATATTCAGCGTTTTGGGATGGAAGTAGCCGCCCTCATACAGATACACTTTGGCGCCTGCTTCAACCACTTCCCGGAAATAGGTATGGGCAGCACGGTACGGCACCTGATACGTAGAGCCGCGTGGCGTGAACATGAGGTTCACATCTACCCCGGCCAATGCCGCCGCTTTGAGCGCCTCCAGAATGCTTTCATCGGGGATGAAAAAGGGGGATTGCAGATAAATCCGGTCTTCGGCCGAGCTGATCATCAGGAAATAGACCTGCCGGATCGCTTTCCACTGCGAATCTGGCCCGCCCTGGGTGATCTGCACCGGTAAAAATGCATCTACCTCTACCGGTGGATAGTATGAGGGGCCGGTGATTTTCTCCTGGGTGGTGGTGAACCAGCTAATGGCAAAACTGGCCTGTAGCCCATGGGCCGCTTCGCCAATCATGCGTAAATGGGTGTCACGCCAGCGGTCAAATGCCGGCGGCTCAATTTGCTCTTTGTCCAGATTGAGACCCCCGACGTAACCGATACGGCCGTCAATCACGGCGATCTTCCGGTGGCTGCGATAGTTGGCTGTGTGCAGCATCTTCAGCGAACGGAACTCCATATACGGGTGGATTTGCACCCCGGCGTCTCTCAGGTCTTGTAAATACTGTTTGCTCATGGCCCCGCCGGAAGCGTCATACAGGCAGCGCACTTCCACACCCGCTTTGGCCCGGTCAATGAGCGCCTCCTTCACTTGCAGCGTAAACTCATCCTCCGTCCAGATGTAGTAATTCAAGTGAACATGGTGCTGCGCCGCTCTGATGTCTGCCAACAGGCGCGGGTATTTTTGGGTGGCATCTTGCAAAATCTCCACCTCGTTCATACCGGTGAGAATAGAACTGGTACTTTGCTGCACCAGGCGCAGCAGCCGCTTTTTGTAGGAGGACGGCCGTTCCTGGGCAATGCGCTGGATATACTCTTCCTGGCGACCGGCTATTATCCCCAGGTCAGCGGTAAATTCGTCAATCAGCTTGGAACGGGCAATGTCCCGTTCCTGGCTAAAGGTGTGGGCGCCGCGCCCGAAGAAGATGTATATCAACACCCCCAACAGCGGGAAAACCACAAACAAAAACAACCAGGCAAACGTAGATTGCGGCGACCGGTTTTCGCTAATGACAAACGCGGCCACGCTGATCACATACAACGTGAAAATAATTGAAATCAATGTCCAAGGGTCCAACTAAAAATCCTCCTTCCTCAATTTTGTGGGCTGAACTATCAAGGCAGGAGTATAGGCGCACACATCTCATTTCTCCAAGAAATCCGTTGATTCCGGTTATCTGATCCTGGTTATTGATTTTGTGAAAAACTCATCCCCCATTACAATTGCGGCCTGCTGAAGACCCGAAAGGTTTTTGAAACCCTTAGGGTCTTGTCCAGAGGTGATATGTCTAATCCTTCTTCCGCTACCATGTCCCAATTCCGGCACAGCGCCACTGTGGCCATTGCCGACATTCAACTGCAAGGGGCGCTGACCGGGGCGACGAATAAGTTTGTCAACGGCCGTACCACCGCCCTCACCGAGCTGCCCCATGCCGACGCTCTACGTGACCACTTCAAAAAAATCCGCGCCGCTACGCTGGCTAACCTACCCCATTACCTGGAACTGTTTGAGCAGCGGGCTACGGCCGCCGGGGCGCAGGTGCATTGGGCGCAAACGGGGCAAGACGCGGTAGACATCGTGTTAAACATCGCCCGGCAGCGCGGTGTGAAACTGGTCACAAAAAGCAAATCCATGGCCACCGAAGAAATTCACCTGAACACCGCCCTGGAAGCCAACGGCATTGTCCCGGTAGAAACCGACCTGGGTGAATGGATTATCCAGTTGGCCGGCGAGCCGCCATCACATATCATCGGCCCGGCCATTCACAAGACGCGCCATCAGGTGGCCGAGCTGTTCAGTAAAGAGGTAGGACGGCCGTTATCCCCCGACGATATTGATGGCCTCACTGCCGAAGCGCGGCGGCTGCTGCGTACCCAATTCCTGGCGGCGGGCCTGGGTATTAGCGGCGGCAACCTGGGCATTGCCGAGACGGGCACGCTGGTGCTGGTGACAAACGAAGGTAACGGCCGTCTCGTTACCTCCGCCCCCCCCGTCCACATTGCCATCATCGGCATTGAAAAAATTTGCCCGGATTGGGACGCCGCTGCCACCTGGCTGGCGCTGCTGGCCCGCAGCGCCACCGGCCAACCGATGTCCATTTACACCACCGCCATCACCGGCCCGCGCCGACCGGACGAACCCGACGGGCCGGAGGAAGTGCATCTCATTTTGCTGGACAACGGCCGTAGCCAACTGACCGGCACTCCCTACGAAGAAAGCCTGCAATGTATCCGCTGCGGCGCCTGCCTGAACGTCTGCCCAGTTTACAAAAAAGCGGGCGGCCACGCCTATGGCAGTCCCTACAGCGGCCCCATTGGCGCAGTGATCACACCGCTTCTCTTTGGCCTGGAAGAGTACGCCGCCCTGCCGCAGGCCAGTACGCTCTGTGGCGCGTGTAAGGACGCCTGCCCGGCGCGCATTGACCTGCCCCGGATGCTGCTGCAACTGCGCCAGGATGAGGTGGCCGCCCACCTGCTGCCCTGGCGCGAACGCAAAGCCGAGGAGTTTGCCGCCTATGTGCTGGGCAGCGCCGGGCGTATGAACTTTTTCACAAAGCTCGGACGCTGGGGGCAACGGCCGTTCCAACATGATGATGGATTAAAACTGCCGATCAGTGTGGGCGACGGCCGTGCCCTGCCTTCCCTGGCCCCCAAACCCTTCCGTCAACTCTGGGCCGAAGGGGAATTGGATAATACCTGACTGTTGTCATTCCGAACGGAGTCTTCGCAGTGAGGAATCTTTCTCCTTGATTGGTGCAGAGGATTCCTCGTCGAAGACTCCTCGGAATGACATATTGTCTGACCGAGGCAACACCTTATGACTGCTGACATGTGGCTGGCCGTAGGCATTTTGGTCACGGCCGTCTTTCTATTTATTAGCGAGAAATTACGGGTAGACATTGTCGCCCTGGGGGTGGTGGTGCTGCTGATGCTCAGCGGCCTTTTAACCACCGGTGAGGCACTGGCGGGCTTTTCCAGCACGGCCGTACTCACCATCGGCTCCCTCTTCATCGTCGGCGGCGGGGTGATGAACACCGGGTTGGCCGGGGCGATTGGCCGCCGCATCCTGGCCATCGCCGGGCACCACGAAGGCCGCCTGATAGTTGTGCTGATGGCCGCCGTCGCCTTGCTTTCCGCGGTAATGAGTGACACGGGCACGGTGGCTGTGCTGCTGCCTGCCGCCATCGTATTGGCGCGCAACGCCAATCTCAGCCCCTCGCGCCTGCTTATTCCCCTTTCCTACGGTTCGCTGTTGGGCGGGGCTACCACCCTCATCGGCACGCCACCGAACATCATTGTGCGCGATGCGCTGGTAGCTGGGGGGTATGAAGCGTTCAACTTTTTCAGCTTCACCCCCATGGGTTTCATCCTGACGGTCAGCGGCATTTTGTACATGACCGTCATCGGCCGCCGGTTGCTGCCCGACCGGCGGCCTCAGGTAGACGCGCAGCGGCTGCCCACGCCCAAAGAATTGGTCAACGAATATAAATTGCCCGACCAACTGCTGCGGCTGCGGGTAAGGCGCGGGTCGGAAATCATTGGCAAAACTATCGCACAAACAGAGTTGGGGCGCGATTTTGGCGTGACGGTGTTGAAAATTATCCGCCCGGCAGAGACACGGCCGTTGTTTGAATTCGCCCGCCGCCCCTTCAACAACGTGTCGCCCACACCCACCACTGACACCGCCATCGTCGCCCAAAATGACACCGTTATCCAGTTGGATGACGTGCTGATCGTCAAAGGAGAAGCCGACAATGTGGCCCATGCCGCCGCCCATTGGAACCTGGGTGTACAGCCGGCCGTGCCCAAAGACGAAAAGGCGCTCATCAGCCGTGAAGTGGGGGTGGCCGAAGTGCTGCTGCCCCGCCGCTCCAGCCTGATCGGCAAGACGCTGGCCGAAGAGCGGTTTGGCACCAACCATAAACTGACCGTACTCAGCATCAACCGGCCCGGCGCGCACAAACCATTGGAATTGGCAACGACCAAACTGGCTTTTGGCGACATTTTGCTGGTGCAGGGGCCATGGGAACAAATCGTCACTCTCAAAAACAAACGGCGCGACTTTGTGGTCATCGGCCAGCCGGAGTCCATGATTGAAGCGCCGCGCAAGGATAAGGCCAGGCTGGCGCTGCTCATCCTGGTGGGCATGATTGTGGCCATGATCGCGGGGGTGGCTTCGCTGACGGCCGTGGCCATGGTCGCCGCTCTAGCCATGGTGCTGTCTCGCTGCCTGACGATGGACGAAGCTTATGAATTCATTGACTGGCGCAGTCTCTTTTTGATTGCCGGTATGATTCCGCTGAGTACGGCGCTGGAAAAGACGGGCGTGGTGGATTGGGCCGCGCAAGGGTTGGTCAGTTCGTTGGGGGCCATTGGGCCGTTGGCGGTATTGGCCGGGCTGTTTTTGTTTACCACCGCCTTCACCCAGGTCATCTCCAACACCGCCACCACCGTCATCGTTGCCCCGCTGGCGCTGGCCTCGGCCAGCCAGTTAAGTGTGCAGCCTCAGGCCTTTTTAATGGCCATTGCCATTGCTGCGTCTATGGCCTTTGCCACGCCGGTGGCCTCGCCCACCAACACCCTGGTCATGGGCGCCGGTCATTACACCTTTGGCGACTATGCCAAAGTGGGCATCCCGCTTATCATCATCGCCCTGGTGGAGGTGGTGCTGGTGCTGCCATTTCTCTTTCCGTTCTAACTGTCGTGATGCGGATGCGTGACGGGTGAGAATTTCCCGGTCACACATCAGGCATCACGCATCACGATCCCATGAACCCACGCGACGAAATTTTAGCCCGATTACGACAGGCGCAGCGAGATGAAACCCTGCCGCCACCCTGGCAGTCACGGCGCGATTTTCCTGAACTGGCGGCGCGATTTAGGCAGGCGCTCACGGCCGTAAAAGGCGAAGTGCATCAGGTAGACAGCCTGGCAGCGGCCCATGACCTGACCAACCAGCTTTTACGGCAAATCGAGGCAGAGAAGGTGGTGGTGAATGACGAACGGCCGTTGCACAACCTTCCCCGCCTGCCCCACATCACCTATCATCAGGTGGGCCAGGAAGACGCGGCATTACGCGACTTCTGCGCCAGCGCCGACGCCGGGCTGACCAGCGCCGACGCCGCTCTGGCGGAAACAGGCACCGTCATCCTTACCAGTGGGCCGGGCAAAAGCCGCCTGGCCTCGCTGCTGCCACCCGTACATATCGCCCTGGTGCCCACCGCTGCCCTGACCACCGATCTGTTCACCTGGACTGCCGGTTTCAACCGGCAGCTTCCGGCCAATCTCAACTTCATCAGCGGCCCCAGCAAAACGGCCGACATCGAACAAACAATGGCCGTCGGCGTCCATGGCCCTAAACGTTTTATCGTCATTTTATATGCGTAGAGGCAAGACCTGATGGGTCTTGTGGCGCAAAAGGAGATTCTCACGGCAATTCACCAACAACCTGGGCAGTATTTAGAAATCGAACCCGGCGTGGAAATGTACTATGAAGAGCGGGGGGAGGGGTCGCCGCTTATCTTCATACCGGGCTGGACGTTTACGACTGAATTGTTTGGGCATCAGTTAGCCCATTTTGCCAAAAGCCACCGAGTCATTGCCATTGATCCCCGCAGTCACGGCCGTTCCACCGTCACTCTGCATGGCAACAACTACACCACCCACGGCGCTGACCTGGCTAAATTCATCAAGGCGCTGGAGCTAAAGGATTTGGTGTTGGTCGGCTGGTCATTTGGCTGCCTGAACCTGTGGGAATACATCCGGCAGGAAGGGCTGGGCAATGTCAAGGGGGTGGTCTGCATTGACCTGTCCCCCAAACCACTGTCCGTCCATGACGGCGATTGGGTGGAAGGGCCGCTGGATGAAATTGGCGGCGCTTATAACGCCTATCTGGCCTCGCCGCAGGGTCAGCGCGACTTTGTCGCCTACTACGCCACCGAGGTCATGGTACAGCGGGAACTCGCCCCAGAGGAACTGTTCTGGATCATCGAGCAGTCACTGAAGACGCCTTATTACGTCGCCAGCAATCTCTTTGCCTCTGGTATGTTCTCCGACTATATGGCGGAAGCCAAACAGGTAGACGAGACGGTTCCGGCGCTGTATGCCATTGCCGAGCATTGGGCAGACACGGCCGTGCCCTTTGTGCAGCGCCATCTACCCAAAACGAAGACGGCCGTGTTAGGCGGCCACATGATGTTCTGGGAACACGCGGACCGTTTTAACCAACTCCTGGATGATTTCCTGGCTTTGTAATGGTGGTCTTGCCCCTGTTGGGCGGTATGATCCGGCGCAAACGTTATGGCCAACTTGCCCCGCTGGCGATACATCCGAAATCTGACTATCTTGCTGGTTTTGGTCGCCGGTTCCTTATTGGCCCTGACCCGCATATTGGCGTCGCCCATCCATTGGCTGTGGGCGATGCCTCTTTTTTACCTGACCTATCTGGCCTGGAACGCCTTCTCCTTTGCCCATCCGCGCCGTTTACGTTATTGGCCGCTGCGCGAGTCTCTATTTGCCGACTCTGGCTGCGAGAATGTTCGGCTCACCTCACGAGATGGTTTACCGCTTTTTGCCTGGTACCTGCCGGGGAACAGGCGCGCTGCCATTGTGCTGGCGCACGGTCTGGGCGGCTCTGGACTGCTGATGCAAGGGCACGCCGAATTTTTGCGAGAGGCGGGTTACAACCTCTTGCTGCTGGATTTGCGTGCACACGGCCGTAGCGAGGGGAACACCTCTACCTATGGCGTACTGGAAGCGCATGATGTGGCGGCGGCGGTGGAATACTTGCGCTCTCGCGGCGATATTGACGCCGATAAAATTGGCGTCTTGGGTATTTCGCTGGGCGCGCAGGCCGCCCTACGCGGCGCGTTACAGAGCCAGGCCATCCGCGCCCTGGTCTTGGAGGGGCTTGGCCCGGC
>CAADGU010000226.1 GCA_900696625.1 uncultured Chloroflexota bacterium
GCAGATAAATCTGCACCAACAGAAGGCAAAGTCGGCCTTCGCCGACTGAAACCCAGCCCACGAAGGTGGGCTTCGCCCTCTGTAGCCGCGATTTTAATCGCCGGGAATTGAGTATGCGATTGCCCTATGATGAGGTGAGAGGGTTGCTTGATGAATGAATACGTGCTGATAGTTGCCGCCGCTCTACTGCTCATCAGCGTACTGGTTAGCAAAATTTCGGACCGGTTTGGCATCCCGGCGCTGTTGTTGTTTTTGATCCTGGGCATGGTCATCGGCTCAGACGGTCCCGGCGGTATCTATTTTGATGACCCGGCGCTGGCCCAATTCCTGGGGGTGATCGCCCTCATTCTCATCCTCTTCTCCGGCGGCCTGGATACCGAATGGGATCGTGTCCGGCCGGTTCTGAAAGAAGGGCTGCTGCTCTCTACGTTTGGCGTCTTCCTGACCGCGTTGGCCGTCGGTCTCTTCACGACGGTGCTGCTTGACTTCACGCTGACGGAGGGGCTGCTGCTGGGGGCCATCGTTTCCTCTACCGATGCGGCGGCCGTGTTTTCCATTTTGCGCTCCAAAGGCATCAGCCTCAAAGGGCGGTTGAAGCCGCTGTTGGAATTGGAATCCGGCAGCAATGATCCCATGGCCATCTTCCTCACCATTGGCCTGATCCAGTTGTTGAGCAACCCAGACACGTCGCCGCTCAGTCTGGTCGGCTTATTCGTTCTGCAAATGGGGGTCGGCACGGTGATGGGGTACGGCATGGGCAAGGTCATGCTCTTTTTTGTGAATCGTTCCCGATTAGGCTATGAAGGTCTCTACCCGGTGCTGACGCTCTCGCTCATTTTTTTGACGTTTGGCCTGACGGCCGTGCTGCAAGGCAGTGGTTTCCTGGCCGTCTATCTGGCCGGTATCGTCCTGAGTCGCCATGATTTCATCCATAAACGCAGCCTGCTCCGTTTCCACGATGGTCTGGCCTGGTTGATGCAAATTGCCATGTTCCTGGCCCTGGGTTTGCTCGTTTTCCCCTCCGAACTGGTACCGATTGTCGGCGTTGGTTTGCTCATCGCTGCCTTTTTGATGTTTGTGGCCCGCCCGCTGAGTGTGTTTATCAGTTTACTGCCCAGTTCTTTAGACTGGCGGGCCAAAGGGTTCATCTCCTGGGTGGGGCTGCGCGGCGCGGCGCCCATTATCCTGGCTACCTTTCCCCTGTTAGCCGGGCTGCCCCAGGCCGACCTGATTTTCAACATCGTCTTTTTCATTGTGTTGACCTCGGTGCTGCTGCAAGGCACCACGCTGTCGCCGGCCGCCCGCTGGCTGCGGGTGGATGCGCCGGCCACGCGCAAACGTTTATACCCGCTTGAATATAATCGGATGGAAGGGTTAAAAAGCGAGCTGAAGGAACTGCCCATCCCCCCGGAGTCGCCGATGGTGGGCAAAGCCATCGTCGAAATGGGGCTTCCGGCCGATTTTCTGATCATGCTCATTGCCAGAAATGACGACTTTGTTATTCCCAGCGGGGGGACGGTGGTGCAAGGGGGTGATACGCTGCTGGTGCTGTCAGACAAGGAGTCGCTTGATGATGTTGTCACCCGGTTTAATTTGGGGGATGAAGTAGACAGCTAAGGTATCATTAGTTTTTCGTCATGACTACAGCGGATAAAGAAATGAACGGATTCCTCTCTGGAAATTTATCCGCTTATTTCTTCATCCGTTGTAGTCTTACAAGATTTGACAAATCTTGGAGATTTGTCAAATCTGAAAACATCATTATTGACGAGGAGAGAAGCGCATGTCGAAAAAAGGGAATATGGCTACCATACAAATTCATGCCGGGGATGAGGCGAATCCAAGCACGGCCGTGTCCGCCCCCATTTACCAGTCCGCCACCTTCGCCTTTGAGACGCCGGAAGAGATTGCGGCAGCCATGGCGACGCAGGCACATCCCCAGTTTTACGGCCGTTACGCCACCCCCAATACCAAACAGGTGGAACTGACGGTGGCCGCGCTGGAACAGGGTGAAGCGGCGCTGGCGGTCGCCTCCGGCATGGCCGCCGTGTCGCTCGTCTTTTTCACCTTTTTGAAACAGGGCGACCATGTGGTGGCCCAAACCACCCATTACCCCTCCAGCACCAAAGTGCTGGAACAAAAGCTGGCCGAGTACGGCGTGGCCACCACCTTTGTAGACCAGACCGATCCGGCTGCCTTTGCCGCCGCCATCCGCCCCAACACCCGGCTGATTTACGTGGAAACTCCGGCTAACCCGGTGCTGCGCCTGACGGATCTCACGGCCGTGGCCGCCATCGCCCGCGCCCACCACATCCTTACTGCCACCGACAACACCTTTGCCACGCCGTATAACCAACGGCCGTTGACCCTGGGCATTGACATTGTGCTGCACAGCGCCACCAAATACCTGGCCGGGCACTCCGATGTGGTCGCCGGGGTGGTGGTGGGCAAAGCCGAACACATCGCTGCCATGTGGCACACCCACGTCATGTTGGGCGCAGTGCTGCACCCCATGGAGGCGTGGTTGTTGGAGCGCGGTCTAAAAACGTTTGACCTGCGCATGGAGCGGCACAACCGGAATGCGCTTGCTGTAGCGGAGTTTTTGGAAGGGCACACGGCCGTGCGGGAAGTGTACTACCCCGGCCTGCCCGCCCATCCCCAACACGACCTGGCGCGGCGGCAAATGCCCGGCGGCTACAGCGGCATGGTCTGTTTTGACCTGAAAGGGGGGCGTGCTGCCGGGTATGAGTTATTGCAGCGGCTCAAGCTGATCAAACTGGCAGTCAGCCTGGGCGGCGTCCACAGCCTGATCACCCACGCCGCCAGCACCATCTCCGCCATTCTGCAAAGCGACGAGGCCATCGCCGCCAGCGGCGTGCAGCCCGGTCTGGTGCGCTTTTCGGTGGGGCTGGAAGATGTGAATGATTTGATTGCGGACCTGGCGCAGGGGTTGGGGGATTAGGGGCAACGCACTTCGTAAGTGTGTCGCACCTATGCTCTACTGGATCATTTGCGC
>CAADGU010000227.1 GCA_900696625.1 uncultured Chloroflexota bacterium
ACCTGCCCGTATCTGACCTGATTACCCATCATAAAGCGCCAGCGGATGGCCCGGATCAGCATAAAGAGCAAAACACCTAACCCGGTCAACCCCAGGTAGGCGTAGTTGGCGTGGCGGAAGGCGTCAATAATTTCGCGGGGATCAATAAAAAGGAAGATGGCAATGAGGCAGAGCAGGCTCACGGCCGTGCCAATCCACAACTGGCGGCGATCTTTTTGGCTGCTTTCCATAGGGGCGGGATTATACCAGCAGTGGGGGTTACTGTCTCAGCAACTGGGTGAATTCTTCCGGGGAAATATCCGCATCGCGCAAAATGCCTCTTAAAGTGCCCGTTGGCACATCTTTCCCTGATGCATAGGTACAATTACCAGACGACGATCACGCTCCCGCCACATACGTAGATGGCTACCTTGTTGTTTTTGGGCAACAAAACCTG
Source organism: uncultured Chloroflexota bacterium (assembly GCA_900696625.1). Lineage (GTDB taxonomy): Bacteria > Chloroflexota > Anaerolineae > Promineifilales > Promineifilaceae > CAADGU01. The sequence continues at coordinate 437 of CAADGU010000227.1, forward strand.
CATTTTTGAGGGCGCGAACCAGTTCTCTGGGTTTTACCCTTTGTAGTTTGGGACTCATACGGCAACAGGAACACGAGTGACAACCAGAGATTCAGACTCAGCGGGAATAGGCTCGCCATTTTCAATCAGCCCATCAATGTAGAGGCTGATAGCTTCTTTGATGTATTGGAGAGTTTCATCCAGAGTAGAGCCAAACGTGTGACAACCAGGCAAGGCAGGCACATAGGCATGATACATATCTTCATCTGGCTCTATTACCACCGTATAGCTGGTCATTGTAGTTGCTCCTTACTGTCTTTCGTTTTCAAAATATAGCAGGGTTGATCCGTTTTCACAAACCAGATTGAGATTTGTGTCCGCAGGGGTAGCGACGTATTATTGGCGGCAAGGTAATCTAACGGTTACAACCAATGGCGCTGGCTCTTTTCATCTTTGCCCTCTTTGCTTCTTCGCGCCTTTGCGTCAAATATCTTAGGAGGTCATGATGCAGATAGTTAACTTGGGTAAGTCTGGTTTGAAGGTGTCCCGCATTTGTCTGGGGATGATGAGTTATGGCTCGACGCAGTGGCGGGAGTGGGTATTGGATGAGGCAGCGGCACGGCCGTTTGTGCAGCGCGCCGTGGAATTGGGCATCAACTTCTTTGACACGGCCGATATGTATTCTCTTGGCGTCAGCGAAGAAGTCACCGGTCGCCTGTTGAAAGAGTTTGTCCGCCGCGAAGAAGTGGTGGTCGCTACCAAAGTCTTCTTCCACCACAATGACAATGATCCCAACTCCGGTGGCCTGTCGCGCAAACATATCATGGACGGGATTGACTCCTCGCTGCGCCGCCTGGGGATGGAATACGTTGACCTGTACCAGATTCACCGGTGGGATTACACCACGCCGATTGAGGAGACGATGGAGGCATTGCACGATGTGGTGAAGGCGGGCAAGGCGCGGTACATCGGCGCTTCCAGCATGTTTGCCTGGCAGTTTGCCAAAGCGCAGTACACGGCCGATGCCCACAATTGGACGCGCTTCGTCTCCATGCAAAACCACTGGAACCTGGTCTACCGCGAAGAAGAACGCGAGATGGTACCGCTTTGTCTGGATCAGGGGGTGGGCCTCATCCCCTGGAGTCCGCTGGCGCGGGGCTTCCTGGCGGGTAACCGCCAGACAAAAGGGGAAGGGCCAACTTCCCGCGCCAAAACGGATGCCTATGCGCATAGCATGTATTATGCGGAAGGGGATTTTCAGGTGGTGGAGCGGGTGGGGGAAATTGCGGCACAACATGGCGTAAAACCGGCGCAGATTGCGCTGGCCTGGCTGCTGTGCAAACAGGGGGTGGCAGCGCCCATCATTGGCGCCACGAAGATGTATCAGTTAGAGGAGGCGGTCACGGCCGTGGACATCCAACTCTCTGCCGAAGAAATCCGCCTGCTCGAAGAACCGTACCGGCCACATCCCATTTTAGGGCATTCGTAAAATGGTGGCTGGTGGCTAGTCGCTGGCATCAACTACCAGCCACCGGCCTATAGGAGGAAAAACATGAACCGGTATCTGATCGAATCACCACACGAAGCGGAAGATTGCGACCGCATCCTCCGAGATGTGCTGGCTATGGGGTACATCCATCATTTTGAATGGGGCTGCAAAGCCGGTGATCACACCGGATGGGCAATCGTGGAGGTAGAAAATATCAATCAGGCGCGGGTGATGGTACCACCACTGGTGCGCCCACGCGCCCGTATTGTTCCCCTCACCCGTTGGTTCCCAGAAGATTTTGAGGATAAATGAATTCCGTTTGTAGTAGGCGATTTATCGCCGTCAGCGGGCGATAAATCGCCTACTACGAACGTTTTTATTTAGCGAAGCTGAGGGCGCGGGTTTCGCGGATGACGGTCACTTGAATCTGACCGGGGTACTGCATACTCTCCTCAATGCTCTTGGCAATGTTTTTGGAAAGGCGCATCGCTTCCAGATCGTCAATCTGCTCTGGCTTGACCAGGATGCGAATTTCGCGGCCGGCCTGTAAGGCATAGGCGCTCTCCACTCCCTGGAAAGACGTGGCAATGTCTTCCAATGTGCGTACCCGCTTGATGTAATTCTCCAGACTTTCGCGGCGCGCGCCGGGCCGGGCGCCAGAGATGGCGTCGGCTGCTTCCACAATGATGGACTCTACCGATTCCTGATCTATCTCGTGGTGGTGGGAGGCGATGGCGTTGATAACGGCCGGAGGCACATTGAAGCGCTTGCAAAATTCCGCGCCGAGCATGGCGTGGGTGCCTTCCTGTTCGTGATCCATGGCTTTGCCAATGTCATGCAGCAGGCCGCCCATCTTGGCAATTTCTATATTCGCGCCCAACTCGGCAGCCAGGACGGAAGAAATTTTGGACGCTTCCACGGCATGGAACAGTTGGTTCTGGCCGTAGGAGGTGCGGTATTTCAAACGGCCCAACATTTTGGTCACCTGCGGGTGCAGTCCATGGACGTTGGCTTCGTAAGCGGCCTGTTCACCCGCTTCTTTGATGTCCTGGTTGACCTGCTGTTGGGCGTCTTTGATCAATTTTTCGATGCGGGCGGGGTGGATACGGCCGTCTACAATCAACTTCTCCAACGCCCGCCGCGCCACTTCACGCCGCACCGGGTCAAAGCTGGAAATCGTCACCGCTTCCGGTGTGTCATCCACCACAACATCCACCCCCGCCGCCTGCTCAAACGCACGAATGTTACGGCCGCTGCGGCCAATGATGCGCCCTTTCATCTCCTCGCTGGGTAAAACAACGGTGGACACCGTGATCTCGGCCACCTGGTCGCTGGCAATGCGCTGGATGGCCATGGCGATCAGTTCACGCGCTTTCTGGTTGGCCGTTTCTTTGGCCTCATCTTCAATTTCGCGCATGACCCGAGCCATATCTTGCCGGGCTTCTTTTTCGACTTCTTGCAATAACTGCTGTTTCGCTTCGTCTACCGTCATGCTGGCTACCTGTTCCAATTGTTCGCGTATGGTAGATTCCAGCGTCTCCAATTCATTGTGTCGCCGGTCAATTCGGCTCTGGCGCTTGTTCAAAATTTGTTCGCGCTGTTCAACTTTTTGTACCTGTTTGTCCAGGTTTTCACTGCGCCGGTCTACCCGTTCTTCGGCGCGGGCCAGATCAGCATAGCGGCGCTCGATGACCTTTTCCGCTTCGGTGCGAATTTGTTTAGACTCGCGGCGGGCCGTTTCCACAATCTTTTGGTTTTCAAGTTCGGCCTCTTTTCGTTTTTGTTCCAGTTCTGTTTCAAGATTTTGTTGAGCCTCCTGAACGCGGGGCTTCAGCACCAGATAGGTGATGGCGGCAGCCGCCACAGCCCCAATCAGCAGGCCCACAATGGCATATACAACACTGGGCATAGTTGCTCTCCTCTATGTTTTAAGAGAGTAAGCAGTGGGCAGTAGGCAGTAAGCAGTTAACTGCTCACTGCTCACTGCTTACTGCTCACTGTTCACTTCATTCCAACACTCGTTTACAATTTGTTTGATAAGGTCATATGAAAAGCCGCGCCGTTGCAGGTAGTTACTCAATTTCAGCTTGAACTCTGCTTCGGGCAGATGCTGCCAACGGGGCGATTGTTTAAGCGCCGCCTGGCGAGCTGCTTCTGTTTCATCTACCTCAGTTATTACCGATTCCATCACTTCGCGGCTCACCCCTTTTTGCTGCAATTCCTGGCGTAAGGCCATCTGGCTGCGCGGCTTGAACGTCTCGCGCTGTTCTACCCAGTAGCGGGCAAAAGCGGCATCATCCAACAGGCCAACTTCTTGCAACCGTTCACACGCCTGGTCTACAGCCGTGTCCACAAACCCCTTCTGGCGCAAATGGGTACGTACCTCGGCCATGCTGCGTGGGCGATACTCGATGTAACGGATGGCGCTTTGTTTGGCGTTTTCCAATTCGTCGGCTTGTTGCAGCTTCTCAATTTCGGCGGTGGTCAACGTCTGGCCGATGCGCAGGGACACGGCCGTCATCGCCGCCAACCCAAACGCAAACTCCCCATCCAGATAAACATTCACCCGGTTGGGGTTCCGCTGTTGGGTTGTTAATGCTGTAATGGTGCCCATAAAACAACAAAGCCGCAGCGCAGGCGCCACGGCTTCACCATCTTCTATGCGACGAGTTATTGAGGTTGTCTTTTCAGGCAAGAAACCACCCACAGATGGGGTGGTTGACACTCAGCAGTTGCTCAATCAGACGATCCTCTTCTGCGGCCTGCCGGAGAAAAGGATGGCTGTACAAATGACATTGCACGGGTTTTGCTGGTTACAATACAACTGTTTGCAGACCATATGGAACAATTCCTAAAAGGTTTTGTTTTCAGAAGTTCAGCTTTTGGAAAAGTTGAACTTCTTGTTTAAGCCTTTCGTTCAAAATCATTTTTCTGGAAAAGGGCGCGGCCCGCCAAATGCGGAGACGTCGCGCCTATTTGTTACTTGCTGTAGACAAAATCAATTTCTAATCGTCGGTTCTAATCTGGTTGCCGATGGCAGCGGCCGGAATGGTTACACGGCCGTCTCATGCCGGTTGCAATTGGGGCAAACCGGCATCCTGACGAATCAGGTTCTCCAATTCATATAAAAGTTCAGGATGTGTGACCAGGTACTCTTTGGCGTTTTCGCGCCCCTGGCCCAATAACGTTTCGCCATAGCGGAAAAACGCGCCCCGTTTTTCCACCAGGCTGCGTTCCGTCGCCAAATCTAACACGCACCCCGTTTTGGAAATGCCCTGGTTGTACATGATGTCAAAACCGGCTTCGGTGAAAGGCGGGGCTACCTTGTTCTTTTTCACTTTCACCACCGCCCGGCTGCCCACCACCTCGCTGCCTGCCTTGATCGTCTCCGTGCGCCGGATATCCAGCCGCACCGAAGCATAAAATTTCAGGGCATTACCGCCGCTGGTGGTTTCTGGGTTGCCAAACATCACCCCAATTTTGGAGCGCAGTTGGTTGGTGAAAATCATCACCGTGTTCGTTTGTTTGATCGCGCCGGACAGTTTACGCAGCGCCTGAGACATCAGCCGCGCCTGCAAACCAACATGCGCATCACCCATTTCGCCTTCAATTTCGGCGCGGGGCACCAACGCGGCCACCGAATCCACGACCACCACATCCATTGTGCCCGAACGGATGAGGGCTTCGGCAATTTCTAATGCCTGCTCACCGGTATCGGGTTGGGATACATAGAGGTTATTGATGTCTACCCCACACCGTTCGGCATAGAGGGGGTCCAGGGCATGTTCCATATCCACAAAAGCGCAGATGCCACCCTGTTTTTGTGCTTCGGCGATGATGTGCTGGCACAGGGTGGTTTTGCCGGATGATTCCGGGCCATATATTTCGATGACGCGGCCTCGTGGTAGTCCCCCAACCCCTAAGGCGATGTCCAACGACAATGCCCCGGTGGGAATGGCCTCAATTTGCAGGTGACGGGCATCACCCAAACGCATAATCGTCCCCTCACCGTATTTCTTGGTTAAAGTGGCGATTGTGTTTTCTAGCTGCCGATCTTTTCCCTCTTTTGCCATTTTTCCTTATAAAAGGTACCTGTTAGAATTTTGATTATGTAGTGTACAATAGCGTTATGGAATTGGCAAACGACGCAGTTTCTCACCTCCTCCCGGCAGAGCTAAACAAAGGGGTTCGGGTGGCTACGCAAGCCGACGCAGGCGCTGTGTCCCGGTTGTTGGAAACGGCCGTTTACCGCCACTTGCACGCCGACTGGTATATGCCCGGTGATTGGTTGGGCACGGCCGGCTTTGTCATCTTGCCCAAACCGGTCACGTCGCCGTTGTCGGCGGCGGCGCGCTTTGTGGGCGTGCGGCAGCAGGCGTTGGCCTGCCTGGCGGGCGCAGCCGATATACCGGAAGTGGCCTGGGTGCGGGTAGCAGCCATAAGCGGCGACCTGCCCACGCCAGACGCGGTATTGGCGGAAATGATGCGCCGGGTGATGGCCTATTTACAAAAGCGCCGGGTTTCCTATCTGGCCTGGATGCCGTCTACGTTTTGGCCGGGAAGCTGGCTGCAAACGATGGGTTTTACGCTATACAATCAGTTGGAGACCTATGTGAAGGATGACACGGCCGTGCCCCCTACCTCTCTGCCTGCTTCTTTCACCATCCGCCCCATCAACGACGCCGATTTTGAACCGTTGGCCGACCTGGAAGCGGTGGCGTTTGCGCCGCTCTGGCGGCATAGCGCCCATGCCCTGCGGCTGGCTTCATACCAGGCGCTCAGTTTTGACGTGGTGTGGGCAGGGGAAACGGCCGTTGGCTTTCAACTCAGCGCCCACAGCGACTCCGGCGCGCACCTGGTGCGCCTGACCATCCACCCCGCTTACCAGGGGCAGGGTATTGGCTCCGCCCTCCTGGCTCATGCGTTGGCCGGCTATCATCGTCATGGGTTAACGGCCGTGTCTCTGAACACCCAGGCAGATAATCTGGCTTCGCAGCAGTTGTACCGGAAGTTTGGTTTTCACCCCAGCGGCCAACGCTGGCCCTTGTGGCTTAAGGAATTGACAGATGACCCAATATGAACCCGTCCACATTCCTGACGATGCTCCTTATGTCAACGCCTTGCTGCTGCAAACGATGCAGGGCATTGAAGAAGTATTGGGCGCGAATGGATTAAACGCTGTCTTGCAAAGCAGCGGCCTGGAACGTTATGTCAACAATCCGCCGCCCAACAACCTGGAATTCGGCATCGAGGCGCGGGAGTTTGCCCGGCTCAATGCCGCCATTGAAGAGTTCACCGGGCGCGCGGGCAAAGGGATGCTGCAACGGATTGGCCGCTCCTCTTTTCGGTGGGGCATTCGGGAACAGTCAGGTACCATGGGGCTGGCGGGCATTGCCCTGAAGGCGCTGCCACAGCGACTGCGGATGCGGGCCGTTCTGCTGGGTATTCGCAAGGCGCTGATGGATACAGTGCCCTATGGGTTAATTGATGTCCGTGATGAAGGTGGTGTGTTTGTGTTTACCGATTACGCCTGCGTCATCTGCCATTTACGCCCCACCGATAAGCCGCTGTGCCACATGTATATCGGCACACTCAGTGAAGCGATGGCTTATGCCACCGGCAAAGATTTCCGCGACTTTGAGGTGACAGAAACACACTGCCGGGCGCTAGGGCACGACTACTGCCGTTTTGAGATTCGGGAAGCAGGAATGTAATTGAGTAAGTGATTAATTGCGTAATTGGATTTACCAAATTGCTCAATCACCCACTTACCCACTTACCCCACGCTATGATGACAGACAGGGTTTCTCGCAACAATAACAGCACCACCTGGCGTAATCTCTTGTTCGTTTTGCTTGTGGGCATTTGCCTGGGCATTTTAGGTGGCCTGGTAAACAAACTCGCCGGTGCGCTCGTGGGCGCTGCCGTCTTATTGGCTCTTTTTGGGGCATACAACAATGTCTTTGACAACAATCGCCGCCTGATGAGCGGATTAGTGGCGGGGGGCATCACGGGCGCCGTTGTGGGGGAAATTGCCTTCCTTTTAGGTGGTATCCCTGAGAACATCTGGCAGGCGGCCTTGTTTGGCATGGTGCGGGGCATGTTGCTGGGCGCAGTGGTGGGGCTTATTACCCGCGCCCGCCCAGACGAAGGGGATTCTGCCAGTGTGGCTCTGTTTTTGGTCTTTGGCTCGATGGTGGTGGGGGCGGTTTTGGGAGCCGGAGTGGGGCTGGTCACCGGGCTGACGATAGCTCTCATCAGCACCGGCTGGTGGGGAAGTATCCTGGCGCTCCTTTTGGGCCTGGTGGTCGGTGGGTATTTAGGTTCTTATTTCCAGACACGGCAGACGGTTATTTCCAGTGCAATTATTTTTGGTTTGCTGGCTTTGGCAGGCACTCTTTTTCAGGGCATCCTGGCGGGATTGGTGATGGGGATGCTGGCGGGGGCGTTGACGCCCATGCTGGTTGTGGCGGCAATCGGTTTTTTTGGCGGCCTCACCAGCCGGGGGCTGCAAGCGGGGGCGGTGGAAGCGATTGAAGCGCCGGCCGAAATGATCCAGCAGGGCGCCGTCCCATTTCTGGCGCCGGCCATCCTGGTGGGGATTATTGTGGGGGTAGCGGCAGCCGGTGAGGGCGCCATGATCGCGCTGGCGGTGACGCTGGCGATCATTGGCATGTTGCTGGGGGTGATTATTGAGATTGAGCAGCGCCAGGTGAACCGGCTGACCATTGGACGGCTGATTGAGATGATTATGTTGGGATCAGACCGCTGGCCGATTGTGGAGATGGTGATGCGATTGTCGGGGAAGAACCGGCGCACGGCCGTAACCGGCGCGGTTATGGGCCTGATATTGGGCGTCCTGGGAGCGGCTATTGGCTTCCTGGTTGGCTGGCAGTTGATGCAGATGTTGGCTATGTTGACCTGATAGGGGATTGTTTGCAAACAATCTCCTATCTCTATGGAGGTATAGGATGAAGCGTTCCCCGGTTACGCAGGCAGAGTTAGATGAGGCATTGCAGGCTTTACCCGGCTGGCAAGTGCAGGATGGCAAGTTGCATAAGGAATACCGCTTTGCCACCTTTTCCCTGGCAATGGGGTGGATGGTCAGTGCGGGCATGGAAGCGGACAAGATGGACCACCACCCAGAGTGGACTAACGTGTACAATCGGGTGACGGTTGACCTGGTGACACACAGCCTGGGCAACCAGATCAGCCATCTGGATATTGAACTGGCGAGGAGGATGGAAGCGTTGGGGGACGGCCGTAAGCCGTAAAACAAAAGCCGGGTTTCTTAAAGAAACCCGGCTTTTCATTATAGCGGGGACAGGATTCGAACCTGCGACCTCCGGGTTATGAGCCCGACGAGCTGCCTCTGCTCTACCCCGCAACGACAAGGAGGAAGTATACCAGCCAATCCGTTTTCCGGCAAAAAGTAGACATAACAATTTGCGCATCACGTATCAACTTACTGATACGCGATGTGAGGCATTTCAAAGCCTTGTTTGCCCTTTTAGTTCCAGGTATTTGTTAAGCAGGCCGGCGGTGAGGTGGTAGGCAGGGATGTCCATGGTCATTACGCCGCGCCTCTCCAACAGGCTGCGCCACATCAGCCGTTCATCCAGGATATGTTCGGCCAGGGCGCGCTCCTGAATGGCGTCCATGCTGTAAGGGGAGCGCTGCGCTGCCGCCAGCACGTTGGGGTCGCTGAGGGTGATACACAGCGGTAAATGATGCGGGTAAAACGCGCCCAATTGGGGGGCCAGCAGTTCCACCGCTTCCTGGCGGGTGGGGTCGGTGAGCAGCACAATGAGGGAACGGCGCTGGCGTTGGGTTTGCAGGTAGTGGAAGGCACGGCCGTAATCTGGGTCATCGGCTTGTGGCTCCACATTGTAAAGCCCTTCTATCAGGAATGTGAGTTGGCTGGCCCCGGAACGGGGCGGGACATACCGGTGAATCTGCCCGGCAAAGGTGAGCATGCCTACCCGGTCGCCCCGTTTCAGGGCCACGTAGCTAAACATGAGGACGGCATTGATGACCAGATCAAGACGGGTGGTACGGGCAATACCCAACGGCCGTGTCCCCATCCGCCGCCCCACATCTACCAGCAGTACAATGTTCTGGCTGCGCTCCGGGCTAAAATCCACCGTAATCGGCTTGCCGTGCCGCGCCGTCGCCTTCCAGGAGATACGGCGGTAATCATCATCGGGTACATAATCGCGTAACTGCTCAAATTCGCTGCCGCTGCCAAACTGTTGTGACTGCCGCAAGCCAATTTGAATCTGACGGCCGTGCCGCGCCAACTGTTCATACTGCCGGATTTGCAGCAAATTGGGGTACACCTTCACCTGTGTCGGCGCCGGGTAGGTAGCCTGGCGCATAAACAATCCCCAGACGCTCGTCCAGCGCAGGGTCAGATTGCCAAAAGTATGGTCGCCACGACGGATAGGCCGCACCTGGTAGGGGAAATCGGCACGGCCGTCAGGTTTTAACGTTACCATCCAATGCGGGGAACGTCGCACATGCAGCGGCGTCAGCCAGAGGGGAACGGCATCCCACACCTCCACATCCACTGCCTGTCTGGTCTGGTTTTCCAACAGTACCGTCACCGGGCTGGGTTGGGACAGGGTCATCTGGCCGTTATGCTGGCGCTGCAACGTAAAACCGGCCGGGCCGGGTGTCTGGCGAATGTCGGCGCGGAGGAGGGAGATGGTGACGGCCGTGACCACCACCACCCCCAACAGCAGCCAAACCCAAAAATAAGACAGCGCCAGGCACAACAACGCCAACAGCAGCAAAAATAGACTGCGCCAGGTGGGTTTGTATTCACTGGCAAACTGCCGGATTTGTTCACGCCGCTGATTGGTTGTCATGGGTCAGTGGGTTCATCAATATAAAGGTATGGTACGGTTTCCGTTAGCCAGACACCATTAGCCGACAAGAAGAACAAAAAACCAGCCCGCGCCATCTCACCGGCCTTCACTGTGAGAACAACCGGTTTGCCATGCCGCTGACCGACGGCCGTTGCCGTCACCTCGTCCGCCGACAGATGCACATGGTGGCGTTTTCCCTTCAATAGCCCCTCACGGCGAATGGAGGGCAGGTTTTGCACGGCCGTGCCGTGATACAGCATCTCTGGCGGTTCGGCCGGTTCATATCCCAAATTGATGGCTACCGAATGTCCCTGGCTGGCGCGAATCCGCTGCCCGTCGGCGCTGATGGCAAAACGCTGTTTGTTGTTGTGCATCACCACATCATTCAGATCGGCGCGGGAAAGGGCACGGCCGTGCGCCGCACATGCCGCCAGCAACCGATCAATCGCCACCCAACCCTGCTCATCCAGTTCGATCCCGATCACCTCTGGGCGGTGGCGTAACACCAAACTCATAAACTTGCTGATGCTCGTATACCGTTTATCCATGACTCCTCTGTATCCGCGAAAATCTCCCCAATCCGCGTCAATCCGCGTGCCATTCCGCCGCCAACAAACCGGACGAGCAGATAGCCCAATCCTCCACTGTATCGAGATCAAATTGCCAGCCAGGCGTCCGCAGCAAATGGGGCGTTAGCCGGGCATACCGCGCGGCCTGCACATGTTTGTGAAAACTATTCTCACCAAATTGAAAAGGAAAATCGAACGGCGCCGGCAGCAACAGTCCGTTTGTGCCCTGTTCGTGCCGGTCAGGGCAAATGCCCACCGCCTGGGGCGGCGTATCGGCGCAGAGTGCCTGCACATCAGCCGCCGCCAGCAAAGGCAGATCGGCAGGCAGCACCAGCAGCCGGGCAGCGCCAGCCACAGCCGCCAGCCGCGCCCCCTCGTAAATTGCCCCGTTCAGCCCGGCATCGGATGGCTCGGCCAGGGTAAGCGCATGATGGGCAACCGCCAGTTGGTGTACGGCCGTGTCCCGGCTAACCACCACCACACGATCCACCACCCCCGATTCCTGCAATACGCCCAGGGTGCGCTGCAACAGGAATTGCGTCAGGGCAGCGCGTTCGGTTGGGGTGAGTACGGCCGTCAGCCGGCTTTTTGATTGCGCCAATGATTTGACGGGAATAACTGCCCAGGTCGCCATAGCTTGATTGTAACAGCACGGCCGTTGGGTAAAAAATGGATTGTGCTACAATTTTGGTAGAGTTTGCGATTTAGAGATTAAGAGATTAGGAGATTGACAATCTCCTAATCTCTTAATCTCCATCTTTATTTGGAGGAAAACGATGGCCTTTGCAATTCCCAGTTTATTATTGAAGCAGTTATACACTTTTGGCAGTTTGAAAAACAACCGGCGCGGCGTCCGGTTTGCCATCAAAAACCGCCTGAGCGATGCCCAGATCACCGGGCTGCATGGCGTGAGCATAGGCAAACAAGAGATACCGCTTTCCGCCATTACCCTGGAACTGGATGATGGGCAAAGCCTCAAACCCGAAGACCTGACGCCGGAAAAACCATTGGACTTCCCCCTACGCCGGACACTGCACGTCATTTGCGCCATAGACCGCCTGCCGGAAGGCAAATACAGCATTGAAGTGCGTTTTTCGGCCAGCCCCTTTGGTAAACTGACGCTCAAAGTGGAAGACGCCATCAGCGAAGAAGAAGAAAACGTCATCAAAATTCCGCGCCACCCGGCAGACGATTACGCCCCAGACATCATTGCTGAACGGCAAAAATTTGTGGGCGAATTCACCGGTAAAAAGCTGGAACACCTCACCCATTACTCCTTTGATCCGCACATCGCCCAGGGCAACATTGAAAGTTTTACCGGCGTCGCCCAAATTCCCATCGGTTTTGCCGGGCCACTCACCATCAATGGCGAACATGCGCAGGGCGACTTTATCGTCCCTTTGGCAACTACCGAAGGCACACTGGTCGCCTCTTACAATCGGGGCATCAAGGTGCTGAATCTGTCCGGCGGCGTGACGTGCAGCGTGGTGGGGGATTCGATGCAGCGCGCCCCCGTTTTTGTCTTTAGCAATGCCCGTGAAGCCCGCGAATTTATCAAATGGGTACAAGACAATTTCGCCAAAATTGCTGAGGAAGCCGAAGCCACCTCCAGCGTGGCAAAATTGCAGTATATTGACCCGTATACCGCCAGTAAGTTTGCCTATTTGCGCTTTAACTATTCCACCGGCGATGCGGCCGGGCAAAATATGGTCGGGCGGGCCACTTTTGCCGCCTGTAGCTGGATCTTAGACCAATACCCTGGCATTTTGAACTTCTTTTTGGAGTCCAACCTGGCCACGGACAAGAAGGCGTCACAGGTGAACATTATGCACACACGCGGCAAACGGGTGACGGCGGAATGTGTGATCAAGCGTGACGTTCTCATCCAGCACATGCGGGTGGAGCCGGAAAATCTCTTTTTCCATGCGGGCATTGCCAATGTGGGCGCAATTTTGTCCGGGGCCAATAACAATGGTCTACATTCCGCCAACGGCATCACCGCCATGTTCATCGCCACCGGGCAGGATGTGGCTAATGTGTCGGAATCATCGGCAGGCATCATTTACACCAACCTGACGCCGGAGAAAGATTTGTACCTGTCTATCACCATCCCGTCGTTGATTGTGGCGACGTATGGCGGCGGCACCGGGCTGGCAACACAGCGGGAATGTCTGGAACTGTTGGGCTGCTGGGGCAAGGGTAAGGTGAATAAACTGGCGGAGATTATTGCCGGCGTGGTATTGGCCGGGGAAATTTCGCTGGCTTCGGCTATCTCTTCGTCAGATTGGGTGAGCAGCCATGAGCAGTACGGCCGTAATCGGTAAACAGTAGGCAGTAAGCAGTGAACAGCGAGCAGTCAACTGCTTACTGTTCACTGCTTACTGCTAACTCGATTACAAATCTACTCCCCTTCCCTTCCTCACTCTTCAAATCTAGCTGCCCGCCGTGTGCTTCCACCAGGTCGCGGGCGATGGTGAGGCCGAGGCCCATGCCCTGCGGGAAGCGGGTTTGGGCGCGGCTGCGGTAGAATGGTTCAAAGACGCGGGATTGTTCATCGGGGGGGATGCCGGGACCGTTGTCGGCAATGGTGATCTGGACGGTGTTATTCTGGTGTACGGCCGTGACCCGCACGTCTCCTTCTTTTGGTGTGTACTTAATGGCGTTACTCAGCAGGTTGCCAATAG
>CAADGU010000228.1 GCA_900696625.1 uncultured Chloroflexota bacterium
ATGAATTCGGGGCGGAAGGTGCGCTTCAATTCCTCTTCAATACGCTTGTGGTCATTGTCTTCATTCTGGCCACGCATCCCGGAGAAGCCCAACGCCCCCGCCGTCTTCACAAATGATGTGCCCACGTTACTGGTCATCACGATGACGGTATTGCGGAAATTGACCACGCGCCCCTGCCCATCGGTCAGACGGCCGTCGTCCAGCAGTTGCAGCAGCGCATTCCACACGTCCGGGTGGGCCTTCTCAATTTCATCGAACAGGACAAGGGAGTACGGCCGTCGCCTCACCTGCTCCGTGAGCTGCCCACCTTGCTCGTAACCAATATATCCCGGCGGCGCGCCAAACAGACGGCTCACCGTATGCTGCTCGCGGAACTCGCTCATATCCACGCGGATCAGAGCATCCTCATCGTCAAAGAGGAATTGAGCCAGCGCCTTCGCCAGTTCCGTTTTACCTACGCCAGAACTGCCCAGGAAGATGAACGTGCCAATCGGCCGGCGTGGGTCGCTCATCCCCGACCGGCTGCGGCGGATAGCGTCTGCCAGGGCCACAATGGCCCGTTCCTGGCCTACGATGCGTTCGTGCAGCCGCTCTTCCATATTGAGCAGTTTCGCCGCTTCCGTTTCCATCATCTGCGTCACCGGGATACCCGTCCACGAGGCCACCACTTCGGCAATATCCTCTTCCGTGACCCGCTCGTCCAGTTCATGTTCCGCCTTCCATGTATCCCGCTGGGCGGCAAACTCCCCTTCCAGCCGCAGCCGGTCGGCGCGCACCGTGGCCGCCCGTTCATAATCGCGCACCGTATGCGCCTCTTCTTCCTGCTCGGCCAGCTTGTCTAGCTGCATCTTCAGCGCCTTCAAATCGGGCGGCAGGGTATACAGGGCCACGCGCAGCTTGGCCGCTGCCTCGTCCATCAAATCTATCGCCTTGTCCGGCAGCCGCCGGTCGGTCACATACCGGTACGAAAGCTTCACGGCCGCGATCAACGCCTCATCGGAATAATTCACTTTATGATGCGTCTCATATTGCGGGCGCAGGCCACGCAGCATTTCAATTGTGTCCTCGACCGAAGGCTCATCCACAAAAACGGGCGCAAACCGGCGTTCCAGGGCGCTGTCACGTTCCACGTATTGGCGGTATTCGTCCAGCGTGGTCGCGCCCACGCAGCGCAGTTCACCCCGCGCCAGCGCCGGTTTGAGCATGTTGCTGGCGTCCATGGCCCCCTGCGCCGACCCCGCGCCGACGACGGTATGCAGTTCGTCAATAAAGAGGATGATCTCCCCCTGGGCCTTTTGAATCTCTTCCATAGCCGCTTTCAACCGCTCTTCAAACTCGCCCCGGAAGCGGCTGCCGGCAATCATCGCGCCCAAATCCAATGACAATACGCGCTTGTTCAGCAAATTTTCGGGCACGTCGCTGACCACAATTTTTTGCGCCAACCCTTCCACAATGGCCGTCTTGCCCACGCCGGCTTCGCCAATGAGGACGGGGTTGTTCTTGGTGCGGCGGCTGAGAACCTGGATGACGCGCAGAATTTCCTCGTCACGGCCGATGACGGGATCAAGTTTGCCTTCTCGTGCCATTTGGGTCAGGTCGCGGCTGTATTTGTCCAGGGTACGGTAGCGCCCCTCTGCCTGAGCATCCGTCACCCGTTTGCCACCGCGCAAATCTTTAATGGCCGTCACCACCCGATCGCGATTGACGCCAAATTCCTGCAAGATGCGGGCGGAGGGGGTATTCCTTTCGCTCAAAATTGCCAGAAAAATATGTTCGGTGGAGATGAATTCATCTTTTAGCCGGTTGGCTTCGCCTTGTGACAGTTCTAAAACGGTGCGGATGCGGGGGGTGTAAAAAACCTGCCCCACGCCGCCGCCATAAACGGAAACTTTGGGGCTGCTGCGCAGTTCCTGGTCCAGCCGATCTTGCATGGCCATAATATCAATATTGAGGCTGGAAAGTATTTGGGGGATAGCGCCATCCCCCTGCCGCAGCAGCGCCAGGAAAAGGTGTTCGGTGTCTACCTGGGTATGGCCGTATTGTTGCACCAGTTCATAGGCCATGGCGGCCGCGTTTTGCGCTCGTTCAGTAAATTTATCAAATCGCATGGTTATTTCCTCACAGTGATTGATTAAATGCAGATGGCAATTCTAGCCTCGTAGAGTTTGATTCTTGTTAGATTGTGGGCATAGGCGTTTCTTACTGCTGCCAGTGTAGCGCGATTTGGAAAATCGCGTTACATATTCTACAACACCCTGGTGCCTTCGGCATCGTATCCGTCGCCCCAGGCCAGGATTTTGTGGGGAGTTACTTCAATCAGGCGAAAACCGGCGTTGTCGTAGCGGAAGTCCCATTCGTATTTGTGGTAGAAGTAGTCGGCGATGATGTCTATGATCTGCCGGTCGGCGATGTGGGCCTCGCCTTCGATGAGCAGGACGTTTTGCGGGTCGGGCAGGGAGAGGGAGACCATCTGGTTGTGAACGAGGTTTTGGAATTTTTGGGTGTCGGGGGTGGTGCAGAGGTAGACACGGCCGTCTAGCCAGACAAACCAGAGCGGCGCCAGGTGGGGACGGCCGTCGCGCCGCACCG
>CAADGU010000229.1 GCA_900696625.1 uncultured Chloroflexota bacterium
GCGATCTCTTCCACACAGCCGACCTTTAAGCCCTGCCGGTGTTCGATGGTTTGCACAAAGTTACTGGCTTCCAACAGGCTGTCATGGGTGCCCGTATCCAGCCAGGCAAAACCACGCCCCAGCACCTCCACCCGCAACTGCCCGCGCTGCAAATAGATGTTGTTCACATCGGTAATTTCATATTCACCACGCGCCGACGGCCGTAGCTCCTTCGCAATTCGCACCACATCTGCATCATAAAAATACAGCCCCGTCACCGCATAATTGGACTGCGGTTGTTTCGGCTTCTCCTCAATCGACAGTGCTTTGTAATTGTCGTCAAAAGAGACCACGCCATACCGCTCCGGGTCTTGCACGTAATAGGCAAACACCAGCCCCCCTTCCATCAGTTGCCCCGCCTGTTGCAGCCGCCCCGACAGGCCGTGCCCATACAAAAAGTTATCGCCCAACATCAGGGCGCATGGCTCATCGTTCACAAACTGCTCGCCAATGACAAACGCCTGGGCAATGCCATTAGCCTGCGGCTGCACCGCATACTCAATGCGCAGCCCTAACCGTTCGCCATGGCCAAACAACTCCTGGTACAAGGCAATATGCTGCGGCGTGGAGATGATCAAAAACTCCCGAATATCGGCCAGCATCAACACCGACAGCGGATAATAAATCATCGGCTTGTCAAACAACGGCAAAATCTGCTTCGACAGCGAAATGGTCAACGGATACAGCCGCGTGCCCATGCCGCCGGATAGAATAATTCCTTTCATAGTTTCCTTTATTTGATGCGTGACGAGTGACGAGTGATCTTCTCACGCATCACTCGTCACTTAAAACCCCATCGCCCGACCAATAATCTCCTTCATAATCTCCGTCGTGCCGCCGTAAATGGTTTGTACACGGGTATCCAGAAACGCTTTGGCAATGGGGTACTCCATCATGTAACCATAACCGCCGTGCAGTTGCAGGCAGTCATCCACCACCCGCTTTTGCAGTTCCGTCGTCCACCATTTGGCCATGGCCGCTTCGGCAGCCGTCAGGTTGCCCGCATTTAGTTCGGTAATGCAGCGGTCTACAAAGACGCGGGCGATTTCTACTTCTGTTTTCATCTCCGCCAGCTTGAAGCGGTTGTGCTGGAATTTGCCAATCGGCCGGCCGAACGCCTCTCGCTCCTGGCAGTATTTAATCGTCATCTCCAACACTGCCTCACAGGCCGCCACGGCAATGACGGCAATAGAGAGCCGCTCCTGTGGCAGTTGGAACATCAGTTGGTAAAAGCCCTGCCCCTCGCCGCCGAGCAAATTGTTCAGCGGCACTTTGACGTTGTGGAAAAACAGTTCGGCCGTGTCCTGCGCTTTGAGGCCAATTTTGTCCAGGTTACGGCCGTGTGCAAACCCCGCCATCCCCCGTTCCACCACCAGCAAGCTAACGCCGCTGTGCCCGGCTGAAAGGTCGGTCTTGGCCACCACAATCACCAGGTCACTGTTGATGCCGTTGGTGATAAACGTCTTTTGGCCATTGAGCAGGTAATGGTCGGCGTGGCGCACGGCCGTTGTCTGAATCCCCGCCAGGTCACTGCCCGCGTTTGGTTCGCTCATGGCAATGGCCGTAATCATCTCGCCGCTGATCATCTGCGGCAGCCAGCGTTGTTTCTGTTCGTCCGTGCCATAGGTCAGAATATAGGGCAGCACAATGTCATTGTGCAGGCCAAACCCCACGCCAGAGGCCCCGGCGCGGGTTAGCTCCTCCGTCAGCACCACGTTATAGCGAAAGTCATTTAGCTCCAGGCCGCCATAGACCTCCGGCGCGGCCATCGCCAGAAAACCGGCAGCGCCCGCCTTCAGCCACAAGTCGCGGGGCACAATGCCGTCGTGTTCCCATTGGTCGTGGTACGGCGTCACCTCTTTCTCCACAAACCGGCGCACCGCCTCCCGAAACATCAGATGCTCGTCATCAAACAACGTCCGCTTCATAATTGTTGCTCCTGCAAATTATTTCGACGCAAAGGCGCAAAGAAGCAAAAGGGGCAAAGAAAATAAGGGCAAAAGAATCTGCGCAATCTGCGTAATCTTTGATATTCATTCTTTACCATCCTCAAATCGTGTTCCATCGGGCATAATCGCCCCGGTCAACCGCTGCGCCTGGGCCAATGTCTCGGCCGTCACGATGGCCCCGGTCAGGTCAGCATCAGTAAAATCTGCGCCTGTGCAATCCGCCAGGGTCAAATTGGCATAACACAATTTAGCCCCTTGCAAAGTCGCACCCACCAGCCGGGCGCGGCGCAAATCGGCGCGGTTGAGGTCCGCGCCGGTAAAGTCCACACCCACCAACGATGCCCGCACCAACCGCGCCTCGGTCAGCGTGGCCCCGGCACAGGAAGCGCCATCCAAAGTCACGGCCGTGCCATCCACCCCACTCAGCAGCGCCAGACTCAGATTGGCCATCACCCCTTCCGCGCCACAGAGGATCGCCCCGCGCCAATTAGCGCCGCGTGCATTCACCATCGTCAAGGTCGCTCCACGCAGGATGGCCCCATCCAGGTTCGCCTTGACCAGCGTGGTGGATGTGAGGTTCACGGCCGTTAAATCCGCCTGCCGCAAACTCACCCGCGACAAATCCAGCCGTTCCAACACCAAACCAGACAAGTCCAGGTTAGAGAAACTGGTCTCTCCCTCCTCCACCTTCGCTACAAACTGATCACGACTTAACTTAGACATGTGGACAAACCCGCAGGTCAACTGAAATAATCTTCTAAAATCATTTTCAAAATGGCGTAGTCAATAGTTGATTATCATCTTTGTTCTTAAAATCTTGGTTTTGAGATAACTGCTTTATTGCGGCAAAGGCAGTTGGCCCAACGACAGGTCAATGCGTGACTCATGCACACCAGACTGCCAGCGCAGGCGCAGATTGGCGCTCAACGCCGGCTGCGGCACAATAAACACCTGCTCCCCGGTCGCCGACTGCCCTGGGCCAATTTCGGCAGGCAGCGCCGTCAAATCACGGCTAAACGGGGCGCTGGTCTGCCACGATTCATACAGATTCAAGTATTCATCAATCAAACGAAACTCCGTCGCCAAAACAGATTTCTGGCTCTGGTTGGTAATGGTCATCTTCACCACCACATACACATAACCCGGCTTAAGCGCCTGATCGGCCGGTACATTACCAGGACGGGTGCTGGTCTCATCCACCTGAATGGTGACACCTTTTAGCGTCACCGATTTTGAGGCATCACCGGCGGCATAATCATAATTCGCCGGTAGTTTGTCCGGGTTGACCGGCTCTTTGGGCTGGCAGGCCACAAACAAGAATAATAGGGCTAAGAAAATGAAAAAGGTACTGCGTTTCACGTCTTTCCTCCTGCGTAAATAGAGGGCGATTTGGCAAATCGCCCTACGGTTTTTATTATGATACCGCGTGTGGGGGAAAAGATGTAATTGGGTAATTGGGTAATTACGCAATTACCCAATTACTCAATCACCAGCGAAGTCATATCAGACACGGCCGTATCCACCACCACATCCACGCCACTCTGGGCAAACAACTGGGCGGCAACGGCGGCACGGCCGTTCCCCTCCACATCCAGCGACCATTGGGCATGGGCCGCCAGCAGCGCCAGCGCCAACGCCCGGCCAATGGTCAGCGCAAACCGGCGCGCCCCCGCTTCCAACTCAGCCGGATCGCTATTAGCTACCTGCGCCAACCAACTTGTTGCATGGGAGAGAGCGCGTTGGGCCACAGTCACGGCCGTGACCAGCCGTTCATCACGTACGGCCGCCGCACAAGCCGCCACCTTCCGCGCCAGGGCAGGTAAGGCGGCCCCATCACGCAGCGCCCGCAGCGTGTCCAGCGCCAGCACATTGGTCGTGCCTTCCCAAATCGGCAATACCTGGGCATCACGCAATAGCAGCGGCAGCCCCGTATCTTCCACATAACCCGCGCCGCCGTGCGCCTCCAAAATCTCGCTGGTCACCGCTACCCCCTGCCGCCCCGTCACCAGCTTATTGATGGAGGTCAACATACGCAGCAAGGATGTTTCCTCGTCCGTGATCTCACCCGCCTCATCCTTGCCAATCAACTCCACCCCAAAAAACGTCAGGTGAAAGGCCGCCTCAAACTCCGCTTGCAGCCGCGCCAGCGTATCCACATGCAGCGGCTTTTGCGCCAGCGGCGCGCCAAAGGCCACCCGCTTACGGGCATAATCCCGCGCCAGCGCCAGCCCGCGCCGCATAAAGGCGATGGCGCTCACCGCGTTCCAGGTGCGCGTCAGATGCAGCATGGGCACGATGTGGCGCACGCCGTCCGACAGCGCATACACCGGCATGGCCGGCGCGCCCTGTAACATGATCTCGGCGGTGGGCACTTTGCGGGTGCCCAGTTTGTCTTTCAGGCGCAAGATTTCCATGTTTTGCAAACGGCCGTGCCCATCTCGCGTCTCCAGATAAAACAGCGCCAGCCCCTTGCCGCCGGGTGGATTCCCTTCGGGTCGGGCCAGCGTCAGCGTTATTTGCCCGGTAGCGGCGGAGGTGAACCATTTACGGCCGTGCAGCCGCCACGTCTCCTCCTCATCCAACACCGCCACCGTCTCGCTCAGCCCCACGTCAGAGCCGCCGGTAGATTCCGTCATCCACTGCCCGCTCGTCCAAAATTGGGCCGGGTCGCGGCTGGTCAGGTGGGGAATGGCCCGGTCAATCAGTTCCTGATTGCCGGAGCGCAGCAATGTGCGCGCCGCCCCGTCGGTCATCGCCAGCGGGCAGGTGTACACATCGGTTGAGGGATGGAAGAGATAGGTGAGGGCAAACTGGTGAATACGGTCGTAACGGCCGTACAGCGCCTCATATGCCGCCGCCACAATGCCAAACTGCGCCGCCAGCTTCTCTGCCTCCTTCCACAGCGGCGTGATCTCAATGTGGTCAATACGATGGCCCCAGGCATCCCACTGCGTCAGCGTCGGTTCATTGAGCCGGTCGGCCAACTGCATCTGGTACAGCCGCCCTCCGGCCAGATCACCCATTTCCCGCAGCGCCGGTTCAATCTCCGCCAGCGCCGCCGGCGGCAGCACCCGCCGCAAATAACTCCGCAGCACCCGATCCTCATCATACTGATTGCCCAAAGTGGGCGGTGATTGGTTGAATGGTTGTTTAGTCATGGTGGAAATGCGCCCCTAGACCTGACAGGTTTCAAAAACCTGTCAGGTCTGCTATCTACAACTGCAAGGCATACCCAATCGCCTCATCCAGCGACAACTGTCGCCCGGCCGCCAGCCAGGTTTGTTCCTGCTCTTCGGGTAACTGCGCTCGCACCGGGGCCAGCAGTTCGTCCATTTTCTGCTGGTAACTGGGCGGCAGGGGAGCGCCAATCGTTTCCCGCAGCGCCGCCGCCGCGCCATACAGCCGAAAAGCCGATTCCGGGTCATTTTCGGCGGCTGCCAGGCAGCAAATATCTTCCAGCAAATAGGCCAGCGCCCCTTTGTCACCCAATTCGCGGTTGATGCGCAAACTTTCGCGGTAGAGTTCCCGCGCCCGCTGATAGTCGCGCTGGTCACGGGCTACGCTGGCCAGATTATTCAGCGAATTCGCCAGCGCCCAGCGGTCGCCCACTTCCCGCTGCAACATCACCGCCTCTTCCAAACGCTGCCGGGCCATGTCCAGGTCGCCCAGATTCAGCGCCAGAAACCCGAGATTGTTCAGCGAATTGGCAATGGCCGACTTGTCGCCAATCTCCTGGCGAATGGCCAGACTTTCCTCGTACAATCGCTGGGTGGTGGCGTATTCGCCCTGGTAGCGGGCGACAATACCCAGGTTATTGAGCAAGCTGGCAATGCTGCTCTTGTCACCCAACCGCCGCCGGATGTCCAGGCTTTCACCCCACAACACACGGGCGGTCTGATAATCACCCCGCTGCGCGGCCAATATGCCGGAAAATTGCAACACCTGGGCGGTACCGGCTTCATCCCCCAATTCTTCATAGTTCAGGCGGGCGCGCAGCAGGCGGGCAGCGGCTTCGTCATACCGCCCCTGTTTACGCAGATGTTCGGCCAGGGCGGTCTGGGCGGCGGCACGGCCGTGTAAATCTCCCCACTGCCGTGCCAGCGCCAACGCATTTTCCAACATGGTCTCCGCTTCAGGCCAGCGACCCACCGTTTGCAGCGCCTCACCCAATTTCAGCAAAACCGGCGCCTGTTCCGTTTCCGGCAGCAGGGGCAAGACCCGCTCGTAATAGGTGATAGCCGCCTCATGGGCATATTTGGCCTGGGCATCGGCCGCCGCCAGCAGCAAATAGTGCCGCTTTTTGGCTTCGTCCTGACCGTGCGCATAATGATGCGCCAAAATGGGCACATATGCCGCCAGCATGTCCACATAGGCCTGTTCGATGTATGTGCCAATCTGGGTATGCAGCCGGGCGCGGGTACCAAAGGGCAGGCTCTCGTAGGTGGCTTCCTGGGTGACAACGTGTTTGAAAATGTAGGCCAATTCTGGCTCCGGCGTATCCAACACCGTCAGTTCCATCTGGCGCAGCGCCTCCAGGTCGGCCTGCACATGGGCCACGTCACCCAGTTCCGGGTAAGCGCCCCACAGCAGCGTCACCCGAAACAGGCGGCCGATAACGCTGGCAATTTTGATGGCATTTTTTTGCCCTTCGGTCAGTTGGTCAATACGGCTGAGGATCAGGCTGTGCAAACTATCAGGCAGATCAAGCGTGTCCAGGGCGTTGGCCGATTGGGGGTCTATGTGCCGGTCTTGCAGATAATTGAGCAGTTCTTCAATGTAAAAGGGGTTGCCATCGGCTTTGGTGGTAATACGTTCAACAAAGGTGGGAGACACGGCCGTATCCGCCCCAAACAACTGCGCCACCTTGAGCTGCATCAAGTGGCGCGCCTCCTGCGGTGTAAACTCCGTCAACATCACTTCGGAATAATAGGGCAGCCTGTTGACACGCGGGGGAATATCACCGCCCGCTTCTACCACGCGGTAAGCCAGCACCAACAGCACCGGCATATCGGCCATCGCCCGGCCCAAAATCTCCAGCAGGTCATGGGAGAGGGGGTCAATCCAGTGGGAATCTTCCAACACAAAGAGCAACGGCCGTGTGGCTGCCCGCGCCCGCACACAACTCACCAGCAGCGATTCTAACGACGCTTTGCGCAATTTGGCGTCAAAGGAACGGGTCAGTTCATTGTCGGGGATAGCCCTGTTCAAAGCCATGCCTAACAGCGGCAGCCGGGGCAGCAGCGCCGGGTCAATTTGGGCCAGTTCGGCCTCCAATTGGGCCAGTAATTCTTCCAATGGGGGGTCGCCTAAAACGTTGAAAAAGCCGCGCCAGACGGTGTGCCACACATGATAGCTGCTCTTGGAAGCATAAGAATGACACTCACCGCCATACCCGGTTAACCCACGCTCATTTGCCAGCCGGATCACCTCGGCTACCAGGCGGGATTTACCCATACCAGGGTGGGCCGTGATGCCGATGATTTGCCCCTGCCCGGCCAAGACACGTTCCAGTCGTTCCGTAATTAAAGCGAGTTCAGCTTCCCGACCAACCATAGGCAGGGCATAACCGGGTTCTAAGAGGCGCATCATGGAACGGGGCCGGGGGCGAGCAACGGCCGTGACCGCCAATTTCCCGCTCTTCCCCTTCACCTCAATGGCCGGCAGCGCCTCCCACTCGAAGCCGTCAACCGCCTGTTGAATCTCCACCGTTGTCAAAATCTGGCCAGGCGCAGCCTGTTCCATCAACCGCGCCGATAGATTCACGCTGTCGCCCAACACGCCATACGTCCGGCGGGCGCTGCCGCCATAGGCCCCCGTCCGCATTCGCCCAGAGGCGATGCCAATTTGCACCGATTCAATAGCCGGCATAGCCGCCGTGTGGATGATGTCCCAGGCGGCGGTCACAGCGCGAGCAGCGTCATCTTCGTGGGCAATGGGCGCGCCAAAAGCGGCATAGAGATAACTGCCTTTGTCGCCGATAGTCAATTGTAGCAGCGCCCCATCATATTGCTGGATGATGCGCTGCACGGCCTGCATGTACCAGTCCAGCTTGACTGTAGCCGAGGGGTCGTGGTCATAATCAATGCCGGTGAACTTCATAAAAAGGGCGACAGCGGGACGCAGTTCGGCCAGGAATTCGCCACGGCCGTGCTGCAACTGTTCGACGATGCTGGGCAGCAGCCAGGGCTGAATTTGCTCATCGCGCAGCGGGTGTGGCAGGGGGGGCCAGGGTTGGGTGGGCACGGCCGTCAACAATTCCCGCACCACCGCAAACTGCGCACCGTCTTTTGCCACGGCCGTGCGCCATTCGCTGATGATCAAATGGGGTTGCAGGGCAACGGCCGTTTGTGGCGTCAGCACCACATCCCCTTTTCCAGCCAGATGTTCGGCCGCCGTCAGCCATTCCAATGTCTCCCCGGCCAACACATCCAGCAGTTGAATTTGGGGGTCGCCCACCACAAAACGGCGGACTGTGCCGATGGCCACGGCCGTTTTCACTGCCAATGTCACCGTTTTGCCTGATGGAATTAGCACTGCGGCAAATTGGGTCATCGCCTGCTGCATGGCCAACGCACAGGCCACCCCACGCAGCCCATCGTCCCCATCCAGCCAACAAGTAATGGCATCCCCGGCAAACGAGATGACGCTGCCGCCAAAATGGTGCAACTCCGTAATCAGGGCGTCATACACCCGGTTCAGATAACCGGTCAATTCTTCCGCGCCGCGCCGGGGGCCTAATTCCTGAGCCAACGCTTCCGTCAGCGGCGTAAAACCGGAAATGTCGGCAAACAGCGCCGTCCCGCTCGTTACTTCTGGCAGGTCAACGCCCGCCACTAAGGCTTGCCGTCGATCCATGGGGATATAAGCGGTGGGGTTTTCCATGCCTCAACTATACGCCACACCGGGCAGGGCGGCAATTGGGAAGGGCGTAAAAAAGATTGGTTATCAGCAGACATCCGATTTTTCCAAAAAAACAGATATCTGCTGATAACTACTCATATAAAAAGCGATAGATCACGTATCCCTCGTAGATGCGGTCAATGTAGAGGCGGGTTTCGGCGAAGTTGACGGTTTCGATGTAGAGGTCGAGATCGCTGCCGGCGGCGGCGTACCAGCGGGCGGCGTTGCCCGGCCCGGCATTGTAGGCAGAGAGGGCGGCGTGGGCGGCGCCATCAAACGCCCGCAGCTGCTGCGCCAGATAAAACGCGCCAAAGTTCAGCCCCACATACGGTTTGTACAGGTCTTCGTTTTTGTAGTTCGGCCAGTTCAGCTGCTGAGCGATGTATGCGCCGGTATCGGGGATGACCTGGCTGAGACCCTGGGCCACGGCGCTGGAAGTGGCAAAACTTTCAAACAGGCTCTCTTGCCGCAGCAAGGCAAATTGCA